>JAJDET010000334.1 GCA_029259655.1 Planctomycetota bacterium | reverse complement strand
TTCGCGATCGTCTGGGACGCGGAGTCCGAGAGCCTCCACGGCCTCAACGCGAGCGGGCGTTCGCCGCGCTCGCTGACGCGCGCGCACTTCGCGGAGCGCGAGCTCGCGAAGATCCCGAGCCACGGCCCGCTGCCGGTGACGGTGCCGGGCTGCGTCGATGGCTGGGCCGAGCTCCACACGCGCTTCGGCGAGCTCGAGTGGAAGGAGCTCTTCCGGCCCGCGATGCGCTACGCGCGCAGGGGTTTCCCGGTCTCCGAGCTGATCGCGCACTACTGGAGCCGCAGCGCGCGCTACCTCTCGCGCTGGCCCGGTTTCGCCGAGCAGTTCACCGACGGCGGGCGCGGTCCGGAGAAGGGCGAGCTCTGGAAGAACGAGAACCTGGCGAGCACGCTCGAGAAGATCGCCGCGGGCGGGCGCGACGCGTTCTACAAGGGCGACATCGCGAACACGATCGCGGACTTCATGGAGCGCCACGGCGGATTCCTCTCCTACGAAGATCTCGCGTCGCACACTTCCGAGTGGGTCGAGCCCGTGTCGTCGAGCTATCGCGGCCACGACGTGTGGGAGCTCCCGCCCAACGGGCAGGGGATCGCGGCGCTCCAGATCCTCAACGTCATGGAAGGCTACGACGTGCGCGCGATGGGCTTCGGGAGCCCGGACTACGTGCACACGTTCGTCGAGGCGAAGAAGCTCGCCTTCGAGGATCGCGCGCACCTCTACGCGGACATGGCGTTCGCCCAGGTCCCGGTCGCGGGGCTGATCTCGAAGGAGTACGCGGCCGAGCGGCGTGAGCTCATAGATCCGAAGAAGTCGGCGAAGCGCTACGCGGCCGGCAATCCGGCGCTCGAGCAGGGGGACACGATCTATCTCACGACCGCCGACCGGCACGGGAACATGGTGTCGCTCATCCAGAGCAACTACCGCGGGATGGGGTCGGGGATGGCGCCCGACGGGCTGGGTTTCATCCTCCAGGATCGCGGCGAGCTGTTCGACCTCGAGCCCGACCGCGCGAACAGCTACGCGCCGGGCAAGCGCCCGTTCCACACGATCATCCCCGCTTTCGTGACGGTCAACGGTAAGCCCTGGCTCGCCTTCGGCGTGATGGGCGGGGCGACGCAGCCGCAGATGCACGCGCAGATCGTCTGCAACCTGGTCGACTTCGGCATGAACCTGCAGGAGGCGGGTGATGCGCCGCGCTTCGTGCACACCGGGTCGTCGCAGCCGACGGGGGAGCGGATGGAGGGCGGTGGGGAGGTGCAGCTCGAGTCGGGGATCCCGGGCGAGACGGTGCGCTCGCTCGTGGAGCGCGGACACGTCATCGGGAACGACCGCGGCCTCTTCGGCGGCTACCAGGCGATCCTGCGCGACCTCGAGACGGGCGTGTACTACGGCGCGTCCGAGTCCCGCAAGGACGGGCACGCGGCCGGGTATTGAGGGTGGCGAATTGCTGCGGCTCCGTACCGTCAGCGAACTCACTCGCCGAGGAAGCTCAGGATCACGGAGTCGAGCGCCACGATGTCGGGGATCCCGTCGCGATCCATGTCCGCCACCTCGTCGGCGTCCTCGAGGCGGCCGTAGAGCGGCCGCCGCGGGGCGAACGTCCGAGTCCCCAGGTTCTCCAGGATCTCGAGTCCCTGGACCGCCGCGTCCGCCGCCGTCCTGAACTCCACGGGCCACGCGATGTCCAGGTCGCCGTCCCCGTCGAAGTCGGCGGGGAGCATGTAGTTGAGGTACCCCTCCGAGGGCAGGAACCCGGGGGCCTGGAAGGTCCCGTCTCCGTTCCCGAAGAGCACGCCGAGCTCGTGCTGGAAGAGCGTCGGCCCGGACCGGCTGGTGACGATGTCGAGGAATCCATCCTCGTCGAGGTCCACGACCGCGAGGCTCCCCGGCTCCTCGGAGATCACGGTGAAGGGAGGGAATCCTCCTCCGCCATCCCCCAGCAGGATGATGAACTCGTCGTTGAAGTCGTCCGCCAGGACGATGTCCGGGTTCCCGTCCGCGTTCAGGTCACCCACTTCGGGTCGGAGGGCTACTCCCAGATTCGTCACGAGCGGGGGCCCGAAGGTCCCGTCACCGTTGCCGAGAAAGACCTCGATGCCCGGCGGGCCCGGGCCCGACCTCCTCATCACGACATCGACCACCCCGTTGCTCTCTACGTCCGTGAGGATCGGGTCGTAGGTCTCGCCGAAGGCGACGTCGAAGCCGGGGCCGAGGGACCCGTCGCCCACGCCCGGGAGGATCCGGTGCGCTTCCGTGCCGCTGAAGAAGGAGTCGCCCGAGCTCACGAGCACGTCGAGCACGCCGTCCTCGTCGAAGTCCGCAACGCGGACTTCCAGGGCGTGTTCCTCGGTGTATTCCAGCGGCTGCTGGAACGTGCCGTCACCCTTCCCGAGGAGGACCCAGAGTCGGTCTTCGAAGCCGGCGCCGGCCACGACGTCGAGGCGCCCGTCCCGGTTCATGTCGGCGACCTCGACGTCCGTGACGGTGAAGTCAGGAACCGGATCGGGGAACGGCAGCGGTGCCGCGATCGTACCGTCGCCCCTTCCGAGAATCGTTACCAGCTCGCTCGAGCCGACGACCACGTCCATTCTCCCGTCCGCGTTCGAATCGGCGACGCGGACGTGCCGGCCCGAGGCGGCGAAGGACCTGCGCGCGAATCCGCCGCTCCCATCGCTCAGATGGACGCTGGTGTCGTCGCCCACGACTACCACGTCGAACTCGCCGTCGTCGTCGAAGTCCTCCACGGTCAGACCCCTGGGGAGGATGGACGTGGCGTGACTGACCGCCGGCGACAACGCGCCGTTTCCGAGACCGGAGAGGACGGAGAACCCGTCGGTACCGAAAGTGACGGTCTCGAACCTACGGTCGAGAGTCACGACGTCGGGGATCGTGTCTCCGTCGACGTCCGCGACCGCGAGGGCGTGGGGGCGCTCTCCCACGTCGTAGATGTCCGGAGAACCGAAGATGCCGAACCCCTGTCCGAGGAAGACGACGACCTCGTTCGCGAGGAGCAGGGTGCCCGCCACGTCGGAGATCCCGTTCTCGTCGAGGTCCGCGACGAGGGCGTCGCCGGGGGGGGTGCTCGTCGGAAGGACGATCCCCGTATCGAACCCACCCATACCGTTCCCGTTGTGGATCCAGATCGCCGAGGTGGATCGGGGCGCCACCACGATGTCGAGATCGCCGTCGTTGTTGACGTCGCCCGCGTTGATGTCGTTCGGGGACAGGGCGGTGGCGAACTGCGTTTCGGCTCCGAATCCGCCCCCTCCATCCCCGAGCAGGACGGAGATCGTGTCCTCCTGGACGTTGGCCGTCACGACGTCGGGAGCCCCGTCTCCGTTCAGATCCCCGATCGCGAGGTCATCCGGTAGATTCGGAGCCAGTGTTGTCTCGACCGGCAGCGCGTATCCGCCCGCTGCCTGACCGAGGTTGGTCCACAAGCGCCCGGTGGACGCCTGTGCCTGTCCGCCCGAGGTGTGGACCAGGTCGAGGATCCCGTCCTCGTTCAGGTCGGCGACGCCGAGCGCCTCGACGTCGTTTGGCGCGTTCACGGTCGGCGAGAAGAGGGTCCCCGGCTCTCCTACCCGGACACGCAGGCGCCCCGAGGAGACGATGTTCCCAGACCGCCAATGGACCACGAACGCCTGGAACACGAGCTGCTCCCCGCACGCGCCCGCGTCGACCTCGGAGGTCACGAGCAAGGGAGTGGAGATTCCCCTGCGGCCCGTCTGGAACTGGAGGACGTTGATCGGGCTTTGAAACGGTAGGCCGCCGAGGTCCGGCACCAGGCTCCCCGTACCCGTCGACGGGCTCTCCAGGGTCCAGGTCAGGAACCCGTGCGACCGGCGCGGTGCATCGCGGACCTGCAGCGAGAACGGTCCGCCCACGACCGCCGCACCGTCTGGCGTCGTGAGGCGGATGCGGGCGCCCGGCGTGTCGACGTGCTGGTGTACGACGATGTCGCCATCGCACTGGGCGACCGCCGGTTCGCCGAGGAATCCGCTGAGGGTGAATCCGAGCACGGCGAGGTTGCCAAGAACCGGTACCGACATGGCAAAGCTCCCTTGTTTGGTGACGGCGTAGCGACCTTTCCAGTCTAGACGAGGGGCTGGGGGAGCGCCAGAGACCGGACCCGAAGCGGCCTACGGCGCACGGCACAGAACGCCAGGTGGGCTTGAACGGCGACATTGCGCCCTCGCCCTTGGGCCGGGTGCCCTCGTCGCTCTCTCCGCGCCGAATCGTCCTGGTACGATCCGTGCATGCCGAGGGTCGAGCTCACGGCGCATCTGCGGCGCTTCTTTCCGGACCTCGACGTCGTCGACGTCACGGGAGGAACGGTCGCGCAGGTGATTGGTGAGCTCGATCTCGTGCATCCCGGGCTCGCGGCGTACATCGTCGACGACCGCGGAGCGCTGCGGCAGCACGTCAACGTGTTCGTCGGCAAGAAGATGGTGAGCGATCGCGGGGCGCTGTCGGACCCCGTGCAGGACGGCGAGACCGTCTACGTGTTCCAGGCCCTGTCGGGCGGTTGAGGAGAGACGACGATGGCTTCCAGTGGTGCCCGGGGTGATCGGTTGGTGCTCGGAACTCGCAAGGGGCTCTTCGTGCTCGAGCGCTCCCGCGGCAAGTGGAAGCAGGTGCGGCTCGCGCACGCGGGCGTCCCCGTCTCCTACGCCATGCTCGATCCGCGCAACGAGCGGCTCTGGGCATGCCTCGATCACGGACACTGGGGGCAAAAGCTCCAGCGTTCCGACGACATGGGCGAGACCTGGGAAGAGGTCCCCGCGCCCGTGTATCCCGAGGGCGAGGTCCTCAAGGGCGGCGAGCCCGCGACGCTGAAGTACCTCTGGACGATGTCCGCGGGCGGCGCGGACGAGCCCGACCGGCTCTACATCGGGACCGAGCCCGGCGGCCTCTTCAAGAGCGACGACAACGGCTCGAGCTTCGAGCTGGTCGAGTCGTTCTGGAACCACCCGTCGCGTCTCGCCGGGGACGAGGGCGAGGAGTTCGCGGGATGGTTCGGCGGCGGACGCGACAACCCCGGCATCCACTCGGTCGTGGTCGACCCGCGCGATTCGAAGCGCCTCTGGATCGGCATCAGCTGCGCCGGCGTGTTCGAGACCACCGACGGCTGTGAGACCTGGGCCATCCGCAACAAGGGCATGACCGCTCCGTTCCTGCCGGACCCGCCGCCCGAGGTCGGCTTCGACCCGCACCTCGTCGTCCCGTGTCCGGCGAACCCGGACGTCCTGTGGCAGCAGAACCACGCCGGCGTGTACCGCTCGTCGGACGGCGGCAAGCTCTGGGAGGACGTGAGCCAGGAGGGCGGCCCGGTGTACTTCGGCTTCGGTGTGTGCGTCGACGAGAAGGACCCCGACACCGCCTGGGTGCTGCCGGCCGACGGCGACGAGCGCCGCATGGCGATCGACGGCGCGCTCTGCGTGTGCCGCACCGAGGACGGCGGCAAGAGCTGGACGCGCCTGTGCGAGGGCCTGCCCCAGGAGAGCGCCCACGACCTCGTGCTGCGCCACGCCTTCGACCTCGCCGGTGACCGTCTCGCTTTCGGGAGCACCTCCGGCAACGTCTACGCGAGCGAGAACCGCGGCGAGGCCTGGTTCCCGATCGGCCACCACTTCCCGCAGGTGTACTCGGCGAGGTTTGCGTAGGGGGCGGTCAGGGGATCTCGAACCGCGTCGGGTTCTCCGTGATGTCGGAGAAGAACGGGTCGACGGCGTAGACCATGCGCATGCCTGCAGCGTCTGACGCCCGAAGGCTGAAGGACGCTGGTTCGTCCTGTCGAGCAACCAGCACACCAGCCGGTTCGGACTCGGAGTATCCGAACCTGACGATCAGATCGACCTTCTCGGAGTCCGGCATCGGTTGGGAACCATAGACGAGGCTCGGGAGTCGACCCGTGCGGTACCAGACGAGTTGCTGGCAGTACCGCGCCGTGGCCAGGGCTTCTCGAGCGACATCACCGGGACCCGACTCTTCGTAGACGAAGCAGGTACTGTCGGTGACGGAGGCACTTGGCCAACACGTCGGTTCCTGAAACGGGCGCCTCGGTCCGGGGCCGTCCATGGACAGGAGAGCGAGGTGTCTGTGGGCTCGATCGGCGATCCCGTCGGAGGCGTAGATCGGAGCCAGGACATGTTCCCATTCCCATGTATCGGGTTCATTCTGCGGCGGAATCAGCAGATAGGAACTCATCCGCCTCAGACCGAGCGGCGCAACGAACCCGCCGGCCCTCGACTCCCCCAGGGTGGGTACCCATTCTCCTGCTGGCTTCGCTCGCCCATAGCGAAAGCGCACGGAGTCGGCCGGACGCCGATCGGCGTTGAACACGGGTACGAAGAGCTCGTCCCAGGAGTGTGGCTCCGCATTGGAGTCGCCGAAGTAAGAGCCGACTTCCAGAGCCCAAGTGGCCATCACCATACGCGTGACGGGATCCCAGAGCTCCACGTCGAGTGTTCCACCGCGCAGTCCCAGGAGAATGACCCTGTTCTCACCTTCCTCGAGCATCACGGGTACGCCGAGGTCTCCGCGGCGCTCAGGGTCGCCAATGAAGCCGGTACCGTTCACGAGTACTGTTTCCACGCCAGGTGCGCGAACGAATCGCACTTGGGCCTCCGATACGTGCACGATCGTCTCGGCTGCCCCAACGGGCGCGAGGTACTCGCCCACCCGCACTTCTCGAACCTCGTCTCCGGTACTCCGCTCTCCCCGAACGGCGTACCTGATCATCGCCTCACCAGCAGACGAAGGTCGCACCATCCACACCTCTGGTTGGATCGGCTCTTCCTGTACCGGGGCGGGGAGAACTCGCCTGTCCCAGGCGCCCGCAAGGAGCGCATCGTGCACAGAGTCGTACTGGTTCGGAGGCGGGGATGGTCCCACGAGATCCACGGCCTGAGCGAAGAGAAAGAACGCGAGAAGTGCGGGGCAAGGCATGATTGGCGAATCAGCGTTAGGGCAATTTGAATCGGGTGGGGTTCTCCGTGATGTCGGAGAAGAGCGGGTCGATCGCGTAGACCAGACGCATCCCGGCAGCGTCTGACGCCCGAAGGCTGAATTTCGCCCGCTCGTCTTGCCGAGCAACCAGGACACCCGCCGGTTCCGAAGCGGAATACCCGAACCTGATGATGAGCTCGTCGCTCCTCGCTTCCCATTCTGGGTGAGACGGGACGAGGACGGGGATTCGACCCGTGCGGTACCAGACGAGCTGCTGGCAATACCGTGCCGTCGCCAATGCTTCTCGAGCGACATCACTTGGGCCCCACGTCTCGTAGACGAAGTAGGTGCTGGCGTCGATGGAGGCGACTGGCCAGTGCGTCGGTTCTCGGAGCGGACGCCTTGGCGCCGGACCGGTCATGGACAGTGGGACGAGATGTCTATGGTCTGCATCGTCGTTCTCGTCGGAGACGCGGATCGGAGCCAGGACCTCTTCGCATTCCCATGCATCGGTTCCTACGTCGAAGAGGTAGGAACTCACTCGCCGCAAACCGAGTGGAGCAACGAACCCACCAGGATTCGACTTCGCGAGGGACGGCGGACGGGCTCCTGGTGGTTTCGCCCTCCCGTAAGTGAAGTTCATGTAGGCCCGACGTGGATCGGCGTTGAACACGGGTACGAACAGGGCTGCCCAGGAGTTCGGCCACTCGCGGGGACCGCCGGGTAGGGAAGGTCCGACTTCCAGGGCCCAAGTTGCCATCACCAGACGCGGGACGGGATCCCAGAACTCCACGTCGAGTGTTCCGCTGCGCAGACCGAGGAGAACGATTCTGTTCTCACCGGCCTCGAGCGTCACGGGTACGCCGAGGTCTCCGCGGCGCTCAGGATCGCCAATGAAGCCGGTACCGTTCACCAGTACCGTTTCCACCCCGGGTGCACGGACAAACCGCACTTGGGCCTCCGACACATTCACGATTGTCTCGGCTACGCCAAGACGCGTCAGGTTCTCGCCCGCCCGCACCTCTCGAACCTCATCTCCGATTCCAATCTCCCCCCGAACGGCGTACCGGAGCATCGCGTCACTGTCAGGTGAAGATCGCACCCTCCACACCTCCGGACGGATCGGATCTTTCTGTTCCTTCAGTGGAAGAGTTCGCCTGTCCCAGGCGCGGGCCAGGAGCGCATCGTGCTCCGGGTCGTACCTCTTCGGAGGCGGAGACGGACCCACGATGCTCCCGTTCTGAACGAGGAGCAGGAGTACGGCGAGTCCGGAACAGGGCATGGCGGGGGCGTGTGGCGGGAGGCCCATGCAACACCGAGGCGCCTTCTTCGTGACGATCTGTTCTGCAAAACCGCGATCCTTGACCCGGCGCTTCCACTCCCCAATACTCCCCTCACCCACGGGCGGGGAAGGCGGTGCAAATCCGCCGCGGTCCCGCCGCTGTGAGTGAGGACGAGAGTCGTCCCGTCTTTGACGGGTGCCACTGCTCCGCGAGGGGTGGGAAGGCGGCGACTCGAGGACGATCCACGAGCCAGAACATCCGTCCGGGGGGCTTCGGAGACGTCTCCGGAGAACAGCCAGTGCCCCGATCTCGAGGACGGCGGGTGCGGCGGCTCCTTCTCGAGGGCTCCGCGCGCGCGTTCGCGAGTCGGGTTCGAAACCCGAGCTGAACGCCGCGGCGCGATGGACGCCCAGGCGTTCGAAGGAGTCTCCCATGTTGTCCGGTTCGCTTCCCGGAAAGATCCAACGCGGAGCCGTTGGTCTCTCGCTTCTCGTCACGCCGCTCCTCGAGTCCGACCCGCACGCCACGCGCGTCGTCGACTACAGCCCCGGCACGGGCTTCGGCATCTTCGCCGAAGGGCAGAGCCTCGGCCCGCCGCGCGGGGGCGGGCTCACCGTCGGCTCCCTGCACGTCGCGTCGCTCGGCGTCGGCGGCAGCCTGACGCTCGGCTTCGACGTCACGATCATGGACGGCCCCGGCGCCGACATCGCCGTGTTCGAGAACGCGTTCCTCGACTTCACGCTGGCCGGCGCTTACTCGGAAACGGCATACGTCGAGGTGTCCACCGACGGTGTCGTGTTCGCGCGCTTCCCCACGTCCTACGCGGGTCCCGCGGGGCCGCTGTCCCCCTTCGGGACGACGCCGCTCGGCTCGTACGGGGGTCTGGCCGGACGCCGGCCCGTGCTCGCCAACGCCGACGGGAACGAGCTCGATCCGCGCATTCCGACGGAGGCCGGCGGCTCGGCCTACGACCTGGCCGACCTCGGTCGCACGGCCGAAGTCGTGTCCGGCGCGGTCGATCTCGACCGGATCCACTTCGTGCGACTGGTCGACGCCGTGGACGGCGAGCTCGACAAGAAGGGCAACACGATCTGGGACAACAGCGGCCCGGCCGGTAGCGCGGACATCGACGCGGTCACGGCGCTCAACCACACGGGGAACCGCGACAACAAGCGCCCGGTCGTCGATCTCCGGGTGGACGGTGGGCAGGACCTCCACGTGATATTCGAGGACGCCCAGGGCATGGCGGACATCGTGGAGGTCACTGCGACGCTGTCGTTCGTGGAGATCGACCTGATGGAAGTGCTCGCGCAGTTCGAGCTCGTGGAGGCGTCGAAGTCGCGGGTGCACTTCGTGCTCGAGCGGGCGCTGGCCGGGACGGGGATCCAGGCGGACCTGACCGTGTCCGTGTGCGACGCCTCGGGCCGGCGCTCGTCGGATCAGGTGACGTTGCACTAGGCGTGCGATACGGAGCCGCGACACTTTGCGCACGATTCGCCCGTCAGCGGCACTGCACCCTCCGAATCGCTAGCGGGCGAATCGTGCGCAAAGTGTCGCGGCTCCGTATCGC
>JAJDET010000333.1 GCA_029259655.1 Planctomycetota bacterium | reverse complement strand
TGACTTGGCGCGCATCAGCGCGCGCCAAGGATGCCCTGCGGGCGGCTACGGCGCGACTCCGCGCCGGGCTCGGCCTTCGGCCTCGCGAGGCACGGCCTTATCGGCCGCGCCTCTAGCCCGCATCCCTCACGGGTTCGCGGCCAGAACACCACGAACGGCCGGCTGCGTCGGCCTCTCGGCTCCTGCCGGCACTTTGCGCGCACCGGCGTCCTCGACGACCGGTTCAAGGTCGACTGCGGGGCCGGCACGCGCAAAGCACCAGCAGGAACCGACTCGAGGCGTTCAGGCTCACGACCCCGTGAGGGATGCGGGCTAGACTCACGGGCGGTGGGGCCGACCCGCCGCCCGACATGAGCGACCTGGATCCCGGGAGAGACCGTCCGTCCGTCGGCGCGCACCTGAAGAGCTTCCACGAGCTCATGCGGAACCGCGTCTCGCGGATCCTGCTCGTGTCGAGCCTCTACGACTCCTTCATCATGTCGGAGGAGGGACACCTCCAGGAGACGTTGCTCTCTCAGTTCCTGGACCTGAACCTCGCCAACATCCCGGATCTCGTGCACGTCGAGAGCGCCGAGGAGGCCGTCGAGCTCCTCGTGCGCGAGCCGGACTTCGAGCTGGTCGTCTCCAGCATCCAGACCGGAGACGGCGACGCGGGCGCGCTCGCGAAGCGGCTGAGGGAAGAGGGGATCTCCGCGCGCGTCGTCGCGCTCGCCTACACGAACCGCGAGCTCGCGGACTTTCTCGAGAACGAGAACCGCGGAGAGCTCGACGGGATCTTCCTGTGGCAGGGCGACACGCGGATCCTGGTCGCGATCGTCAAGTACGTCGAGGACCGCCTGAACGCGGAGAACGACACCGGACTGGGAGGCGTGCCGGCCATCATCGTGGTCGAGGACAACATCCGCTTCTACTCGTCCTTCCTGCCCGCGATCTACTCGGAGCTCCTGCGCCACACGCACGCACTCCTGTCCGAGGACCTGAACCTCTCGCAGAAGATGATGCGCATGCGCGCGCGTCCCAAGGTCCTGTTGTGCGACAACTACGAGGACGCCTGGGACTGGTTCGATCGCTTCAGCGAGCACGTGCTCGGGATCGTCTCCGACTTCGAGTATCCGCGCGAGGGCAAGCTCGATCCGCGCGCGGGGCTCGACCTGTGCTCGCGGGCGGTCGAGAGGCACTCCGACATCCGGCTCGTGCTCCAGTCGAGCAAGCCGAAGAACCGCGAGCTGGCGGAGGAGATCGGGGCGTCCTTCCTCCTCAAGGGGTCGGCGACCCTGCTCCAGGACCTGCGCAAGCTCCTGGTCGACCGGTTCGGATTCGGCGACTTCGTCTTCCGTGGGGCCGGCCGCAAGGTCGTGGACCGGGCAACGGATCTGAGCTCCTTCGCCGAGAAGCTCGCGGAGGTGCCGCCCGAGTGCGTGGTCTACCACGCCGAGCGGAACCACTTCTCGAACTGGCTCAAGGCGCGGACCGAGTTCGCCATCGCCGAACGACTGCGGCCGCGCAAGCTCGCCGAGTTCGAGAGCGTCGAGCACATGCGCGCCCACCTCCTGGGCGAGATCAACGAATACCGCCACGAGCGGCTGCGCACCGTCATCTCGGACTTCGAGCGAAAGCGCTTCGAGCCCGAGGCGACGATCACTCGCATCGGGGCCGGTTCGCTGGGCGGGAAGGCGCGCGGCGTCGCGTTCGCGAACCGGATCCTGCTCGGTTCCGGCGTCGACGAGATGTTCCCCGACGTCGACATCAGGGTTCCGTCGTCGGTCGTGGTCGGAACGCAGGTCTTCGACCAGTTCCTCGAGTACGGCGAGATCCGGGACATCGCGATCGCGTCCGACTCCGACGAGCTGATCGAGGACAGCTTCGTCTCGGCGCCGTTCCCGCGGCCTACGGTCGGCAACCTGCGCTCGCTCGTCCAGCGCGTGAAGTACCCGCTCGCCGTGCGCTCTTCCAGCCTGCTCGAGGATTCGCTCAGCCAGCCCTTCGCCGGCGTCTACCGCACGTTCATGCTCCCGAACAACGATCCGGAGATCGACGTTCGATGGCGCCAGCTAGTGAACGCCGTGAAGCGCGTCTACGCATCCGCGTTCACGCAGCGGGCGAAGGCCTACCTCTCCATGACCTCTTTCAGGCTGGAGGAGGAGAAGATGGCGGTGATGGTCCAGCAGCTGGTGGGGAACCAGCACAAGGATCGCTTCTATCCCGACTTCGCGGGCGTGGCGCGCTCGCACAACTTCTATCCGGAGCCGGGCCATGCAGCCGAGGACGGCGTCGTCGCGGTCGCGCTCGGCCTGGGGCGCACCGTGGTGGACGGCAGCCCGTGCCTGCGGTTCAACCCGAAGTACCCGCAACAGATCGTCAGCTTCTCCTCCGTCGCGGACGCTCTGAAGAGCTCGCAGAGGGACTTCTTCGGCGTGGACCTGATCCGTGAGACCTACGACGGCATCGTGGGGATGAGGCGCTATCCGCTCGAGCTGGCGGAGGAGGACGGGGCGCTCAAGTACCTGGGCTCCACCTACTCCCACGCCGACGATCGGATCGTGGACGGGATCTCGCGCGACGGTGTGCGGCTCGTCAGCTTCGCGCAGGTGCTCAAGCACGATGCTTTCCCCCTGGCAAAGATCATCCAGGTGCTCCTCGATCGCTGCGCCGAGGGGACCGGCGGGCCGGTCGAGATCGAGTTCGCAGGCAACCTGGCGTCGGCGACCCGGAAGCGCTCGCAGTTCGCCTTCCTCCAGCTTCGCCCTCTGGCGCTGTCCAAGGAGCAGGAGGCGGTGGAGATCGGAGACTGGCGCGACGAGGAGCTCCTGTGCCGGACGCCACGCGTGCTCGGCAACGGTCGCATCGACGACATCGCGGACGTCGTCGTGGTCGACATCGAGACCTTCGAGCGGCAGAAGAGCCCCGAGGTCGCACGCGAGGTGGCGCGCTTCGACGCGTTGCTTCGCAAGGAGGGCCGTCCGTACCTCCTGATCGGCGTCGGTCGCTGGGGTTCCGCCGACCCGAGCCTCGGGATCCCGGTCGCCTGGAACCAGATCGCCGGCGCGCGCGCGATCGTCGAGGCCGGCTTCAAGGACATCAAGGTCGCGCCGTCCCAAGGCACGCACTTCTTCCAGAACCTGACGTCCTGCAGCGTCGGCTACTTCACGGTGAACCCCGACGTGGGGGAGGGACACGTCGACTGGGAGTGGCTCGCCGGATTGAAGTCGGTCGATTCGACGGAGTACGTGCGGCACCTGCGACTCGAGAAGCCTCTGCTCGTGGTGATGAGCGGTCGGACGGGCGAGGGCGTGATCGTGAAGCCGCGGTCAGCGCTCACTCTCCGGTGAGGTTGGGCAGGATGATCAATCGAGCGTCATTTCCCGTGTTGAAGTCCACCACGTCGAGAATTCCGTCGCGGTCGACGTCGATGGCTGCGGCGTCGTCGTGGGGAATGCTCATGCCGGTGTGGAAGTTCATCTTCGGCTCGAAGGTTCCGTTAGCCGCGCCCAGGGCAACGCCGATCTCGGGCCAAAGACCGGCGGGGAACATGAGCACGTCGAGCACGCCATCTCCGTTCATGTCAGCCAGTTCGGTGGCCGCCAATCGAGATTCGGCGGACTCGTAGAGGACCGTCCCGAGGTCGGGTCCGCTGAGGACTCCGAATCTGCAGAGCTGGGACGACGATTGGGAGCACTGCCAGTACACGAGTTCGTCAGCTCCGTCGCCATCGAGGTCCTGCGCTCCAACGGGCCCTCGACCTGAGGCACTGTTCGGGTAGGTGATCGGGACTCCAGCGGCGAAGCTTCCGCCGCCCGTGCCGATGAAGAGTGCGCCGTCATCGCCCCCTCCGAAGACGGCGGCGAGGTCCAAGATCCCGTCTCCGTCGAAGTCCCCCGCGACAGGACTCACGATAGGTGTGATCAGAGCGTTCAGGAGGGCGGAATCGATCGGAAGCACGGTCGGCGACCCTGCCAGGCTCCCGTCACCGGTTCCGAAGAACAGAGTGAGCGACGCCGTTTCCGGGAACACGGTCCCGTCGTGGACTCCCACGACTACGTCGGGCTTCTCGTCAGCATCCAAGTCGGCGAAGGCAAGGCGGTGCACGTCTTCGCCGGGAGCCGATGTGGGGGCATAGAAGGCGTACGATTGGAAGGTCCCGTCACCGACTCCGAGTCCCACGACGAGTTGCTCGGTAACGTAGTCGAGGATCGCGAGGTCGGGGTCGCCATCGCCATTGAGGTCGCCGACCGCAGCGTCGAAGATGTACGACGATGAGAAGGTGATGACGGGCCCCTTGGAGAGGGACCCCGCTCCGTCTCCGAAGTACGTGACCAGCGTGCTCGTGCTCGTGCTGAAAGTGAACAGGTCGGAGAATCCGTCGTCGTCCATATCAGCTACTTCGAGCTGCCACCTGTTGGTCGGTCCGCCTCGTTCGGCGGCTATGGTCATGGGGGAGACGAAGGTCCCGTCTCCGCGGCCCGGGGTCGCTCGGATGTCTCCCTCGCCGATAGGTAGAGCCTCTCTGTTCGCCGTCACGATGTCCGGTATTCCGTCGGGATCGACGTCTGCGACGACGACGTCGCGCACGATTGCGCCCACCGAGTACTCCACTGCCGTGGCGAGCGTTCCGTCGCCGTTTCCCAGCAAGACCGAGACGTCGCCGGTGAGTCGGTTCGCGGTGACCGCGTCGAGATCCCCGTCGTTGTCCAGGTCGCTCACGTCGAGTGGGCGAGCGGTTGGCCTCCGGTCGCGTAGTCGGTCGAGGCCCCGAACGTGCCGTCACCGCCGCCCGGCCAGACGCGCAGCACGTTCCAGTTGAAGTGGGCCACGAGGAGGTCGAGGGCTCCGTCAAGGTCGTGGTCGGCCAGAGCCACGGCTTCCGGGCGACCGACCGACGCGAGGCTCGTGGCGTTCGCGACCCCGCCGGCTCCATCGCCGAAGAGGATCTCGACGGTGTTCGACTTGCACGCCACGACCACGTCCAGGACCGAGTCGCCGTCGAGGTCTCCGGCTGCGAGGCCTTTGGGCGCGACGCTCGTCAGGTGGGTGGTGGAGGTCCCGAACGACCCGTCTCCGTTCCCGAGAGCGATCGAGACGTCTCCCACGAGGTTGCCACCCATGACCGCGTCGCGGTCACCGTTTTCGTCGAGGTCGGGCGCGATCAGCAAGACCGCGTCGAGTCCGACGGGCGTCCTGTGGTTCGCCGCGATGTGCGTGAAGGTGCCGTCCCCGTTGCCGAGGAAGGATCACACCTCGTTGGTCTGTACCGTCGTTCCGAGGATGTCCGGCGTCCCGTTGCCGTCGACGTCCTCGACCGTGACCGTCCGAGCACCCGGCAAGGCCAGGGTCGACGTGGTGAACCCTCCATCCGCGCGCCCGAGCGCCACGCCGACCGTCGAGAGGCTCGGAGCGGAGGTATCGACGTTCGAGAACGCGAGATCGATCTGCCCGTCACCGTCGAAGTCTCCCGCGTCCACCGACGTCGGAGAGGCGGCC
>JAJDET010000332.1 GCA_029259655.1 Planctomycetota bacterium | reverse complement strand
CGTCGACTCTCCGCCCCCCGTCATCGACTACCGAGAGGGCGGTCGTGGCGTCGCCGCGTCGCGTGCAGTGAACCACGATGAAACCGCCCGGCTCGGCCTGCATCTGAACCGACGTCTTGCTGCCGGTTGCGAGCGACACGTTCGTCGAACCCACGGCAACCAGCGTCTCGCTCGCGGCGTGAACCGTGTAGTTTCCGGAAGAGAGCCCCTCGTACTCGAACTCCCCGGCGGCGTCGGAAACGCAGTTGGACGAAATCGAGATGAGCTGGCCCTGTTCGTCGTACACGAAGACGGTGGCGTCGGCGACGGGCTCGCCCGTCGCGGTCGTGATCCGACCTTCCAGCGCACCGGCCGGCTCGAGAACGATTTCTCCGAGGTCGATTGCTCCCTCCTCAACGATGATTGGTCCCAGCACCGCGGCTCCGCACGCTCGGGTGCCATCGAGCAGCTGCAAGAACTCCGCGTGTGCTGCGACCCGGACGCGGTACTCCCCGGGGTGTAGCTGCTCCAGCGCGAAGGACCCGTCTCGCGCCGAGAGATTAGCCTCGAGCCCCGCAGGACCATCGAGACGCTCGAGCTCAACGGGTAGACCTCCGACGGGTGCGCCATCTGTCCACACGAGTCGGCCGCGGATCGCACCACGTGGGAGGCGGAAGTCCACCTCGTACTCGCGGCGCTCCGGAATCGAGACTTCGAAGAGCGTCTGTCCGAGAGGAGCTCCGAAGCTGACGACGAGCGCCACATAGAACCCTGGCCGGGGCAGCTCCGCCTCGTAAGTGCCGTCCGGACTGACGTCCACACGGGTCAGGCTCTGCCGCTCTCCACTCGAGTCGGCGCGGTGGAACGAGATGCCTGCGAGCTCGGTGGTGGCGCCGACGACGCGTCCTCGGAGGCGCACCGGGTTCCGGCGCTCCAGGCGGAGGGTGATGGAAGTGGAGGAGCCCTCTGCGAGCGCGACACGTTGGCGGACGCTGTCGCCGCTCTCGTCGGCCTCACTCTGCCCGGCAGTAAGGCCGACGTGCGCCTCACCCGGAGCCAGCCCTTCGAAGACGAACGTGCCACGTTCGTCGGTCTTGCCCTCCGCGGCTGTCTGCGAGTCCTCGCGATACCGAAGCCATACCGACTGTCCGGCGAGCGGCTCGCCTTCCCCGTCGACTGCTGTTCCAGAGAGCGTCGCGGGCCGGCGGAGGACCAGCCGCAGGTCCCCTTCCGCGCCATCGCGACTCGCGGTCGCAGCCGCGACCCTCAGGCTCGACGCCCAGTTCTTGTGGCGGGCCTCGATCCTGCTCCCTGCTCCCAGGCGAGTGAGTGTGAATGCGCCCCCGTCGTCGGTCTCCACAGTGCGTTCCCAGGAGGGGATCGTTCCGAGGACGGCCACCTCTGCCCCGGGAACGGGGCGACCGTCGGGATCGACGACGACGCCTGAGACAGCGTCGAGGCCCGTGAGCTCGACGTGGACCGGTCCGCCGAATGGGGGCCGGACGCGCAGCGTTCGAGGTGAGTGCCCTCGCGCGCGGACCTCGAGCGCCCATTCACCGTCACCGAGACCGGGCATCTCGAACGTGCCGTCGTCGGATTCGACCTTGTGCTCGAACGAGTCCCCGAAGAACTCACCGGGCCTACTAGCCTTCATCACGAAGGACGAGACGGGCTGGCCCAGGTCGTCGACCACCTGGCCGCGCAAGAGCTCAGGCCGTCGGAGCACGAGTTCGATCGGCTCGTCCGCCGGCTTCGCCGTGACCGATGCGACGTGCACGTCTCGGAGCTCGTGGGCTTGCCGCGTGTACATGGAATCGAGGTACTTCGGCTCGTGCCCACCCTCGGGAACAGCCTCGACGCGGATCTCGTGTCGTCTCTCCTCGAGCCCGGTGATCGCGAATCGTCCCTGCTCGTCGGTGCGTCCCGAACCTACCCGGGTGCTGCCCATGAGCGAGCCGACGCTAGCCTCTACGAAGACGTCGACGGCCGGGGTGTCGTCGGGCCAACGCACCACTCCGTGGACCATGCCGCCGAACGAGAGCTCGATGACGAACTCGTCCAGCTCCTCGCCTGGCTGTAGGACGAGGTCGAGCTCCCGCGAGATGAGGCCGGTCCGGTCGACCCGCAGAACGTGCCCGCCTGGAGGAAGGGGGCCGAGAAGGAAGCCACCGTCTTCGCCGGAGGCGGCCTCCGAGGGATCCGGGACATGGACGACGCTTTGACTACCGCCATCGACGGTCAGCGCAGCGCCGGGCACGACCTGCCCGTCCTTGGCCACGACGCGGCCGGTCACGAGCGCACCCGGCTCGACGGGGATCGAGAGCTCCAGGATCTTGCCGCGTGTCCCCTCGAGGAAGATCGGGGCGTCAGCAGGGATCAGTCGCGCGTGTCCCAGGCGTAGCCCGAATCGCTCGTCGGCTGGCAGCGCGCGGGTCTCGAACTCGAGTCCCTCCTCGATCCGAACGCGACGAGCGTGGTTCCAGCGATCCCAGTCGATGACGTACCCATCCTCGTCGCCGAGGAGGACCGCCGCGAACTCACCCGGAGCGGGCGTCGTGCCGGTCGGGACGAGCCTGCCGCGGAGCGCGACACCCGGTTCGGCGCGCAGTCTGACCGGCTTCGGGCTCTCGCCCTCCTTCACGAATAGCGCGACAGGCTCCGCGTGGAGCGTGCGCGACTGGAGCACGGCGCCGCCGATCCTGACGCCCTTCGGAAGTGGCACGCGCGCGGACCCGTCTTCGAGGACGAGCCTACGGCACCAGGCGCGCTCGGGATCCGCACGTCGCGGATCGCCGAGGTCGATCCCCGCAGCGACCTCGGCAAGCCCGCGACGGTCTGCCTCGAAGGCGATCACGGCTAGCGGCTCGTCCAGGGCGTCGAGGTCTTCGGGGAGCTCCACGCGTATGTCGAACCACAGCGCACCCTCGAGGGGGAAGTTCTCGAACTCCACGCTCCGCGGCACGGGACGGCGCTCGGAGTCTTGAGCGAGGAGACCCGGCCCGACGAAGGTCAGGCCGAGTGCGAGTGCGAGCGAAGGAGCGGTGGAAGGATGCACGGTAGTTAGTCCGACGGTGCCAGGTGCGAGGGCCGGAAGGAGCGCAGGGCCTCGGCGCGTCGAGAATTCGATTCTAGCGCCAGCGGCGGCGAAGGAGGCGACCGCCTCAAGCGCCGCAGCACACTGCTGCTGTCGATCCTGCCAGCGCGCCAGTAGGCATGGCTAGGCAGCCCCGTGAGTTGCCGTTTCGGCGGGCTCACGGAAACCGCGCACGGACACGAGCGACCCCAGCACGAGGGCGCCGATCCCGATGCGGAACAGCACGCCGGCGACGACGACATGACGGTCCACCTCGGCCGCATCGCCGTGCCAGGTCACGAAGGCCTGTGTCACGGCGCCGGCGAAGAGCGCGACGGCGAACAGCGCGAGCGGGCGCGCCCGCGTCGCCCGCGTCGAACGGGCGAGGACGAGAGCGACGAACGCAGCCGCGAGACACACGAGCTCCGGGCGCGGGACGTGCGCGTAGGTCAGCGCGCTCAGGAGGAGCGACCACTGCCGCACGCTCGCGCCCTGGGCGTAGCCGCCCGGCTCCTCCGCGGTCGCGGCGACCGGCGGCTCGGGATTCACGCCGATCCGGAAGCCCTCGAGCGCATCGCGCCAGGCGCGCACGGGCTCGTCGAACAGGAGGTAGCGCTGATAGGCGTCGACACCGGTCTCCGCGAGCCAGCGGTCGACCGGCGCCAGGCGCGCGTCGCTCTCGAGCTCGTGACGGAGCTGCCGCCCGCCCGGGATCCGATTCCAGGCGAGCTTGCCGGCCTGGGCCTCGAACACCTCGTTCCGCGGCAGGCCGTAGCGATCGCGCCAGATCTCGGCGAGCTCCGGATCGGGCAGCACGCGACGCAGGATCACGTTGACGAGCGGCGTCCGCCAGCGCTCGCCGCCGTGCATCGACGCGCGCGCCGACACGAGGGCGATCAGACCGACCGCGACGGCCGCGGCGAACACGAGCGACGTCCCGCGCCCGTCGATCCGCCGCGCCAGTCCGATGAAGAGCCGCAACGCGATCGCCGCGACCCCCACGAGCAGGAGATAGGCCGCCGAGTCGCGCACCAGCGCGAACGCGAGCGCCGCGACGCACCACGCGATCAGCACGGGGAAGCTCGGCGCGCGCAGGAGCACGACCGTCATCGCCGTGGCCGCGGCCATCAGCGAGAGGAACAGCGACTCCGACATCACGATCCCGTCCCACTGGTTTACGGGGATCGAGAGCGACAGGAGCGGCGGCAGCACGAGCGCCACGCGGCGCGCCCACCCGGCCGGCGCGAGCCGCGCGAACGCGAGCCCGAGCCCGACCCACGCCGCGAGGGAAACGGCGCTCTGCACCAGACGGATGCTCTCGCCGTCTCCTCCCGCGAGCCGGTAGACGAGCGGCACGACCGGCGGGCGCACCGCGTTCCAGAACTTCGCCGCGAAGGGCGAGCGCTCGGCGCAGCGCAGGAAGATCCCCGAGTCGAAGGCCGTCGTCGAGACCGGGCTCCCCGCGAAGGCGGCGTACTCGAGGAACACCAGCACCGCGAGCGCGAGACCGCCCAGGGCGAGGCCGGCGCGGCGGCTCATTCCGGGACACCCCAGATCGCGGGTGCGACGAAGCCGTCGGGACGCTCGACCGGCACGCGCAGCGACGGCACGGCCCGCTCCGCCCACGCGTCGAGGACGGCGCGCATGCGCTCGACGTCCGCAAGGCGCTCGCCGGCGAGGTCGACCGTCTCGCCCGGATCCGCCACCACGTCGAAGAGCTGCGTCTCGGGCGCGGAGTCCGAACGCTCGATCACGAGCTTCAGGTCTCCCGACCGCAAGGCGCCGCCGCGCGGACCGCTGTATAGAAGGAGGTCTCCCGCGCCACGCGGCTCGCCGCGGGCGAGCGTGCTCCAGACGTCGACCCCGTCGAGCTCGCCCCGCGTCGACCCGCCTGCCAGTCCGACGAGCGTCGGAAACAGATCCACGGCGTGGATCGCGTGCTCGACCACCGCGCCCTCGCGCACCTGGCCGGGCCAGCGCGCGAGCCACGAGGTCCGGATGCCGCCGTCCCCGAGCTGTCCCTTGAACCCGCGCAGCGGCCGGTTGTCGCCGAGCCCCTTCGCACCGCCGTTGTCGCTCCCGAACAGGACGAGCGTGTCGTCGGCGATGCCCTTGCGCTCGAGCGCCCGCAGGATCGATGCGACTCCGTCGTCGAGGATCGACACCATCGCCGCGTACACGCGGCGCGCCTCGGGCTCGAGGTGTGCGAAGCGCTCGGTCGTCTCGATCGGCGCGGAGCGCGGCGAGTGCACCGCCGTGAACGGCACGTACAGGAAGAGCGGCCGGTCCTCGTCGTGCTCGCGCACGATCCGAACCGCCTCCTCCGCGATCAGCGTCGTCGCGTAGCCCTCCTCCTCGAGCGGCTCGTCGTCCCGGTGCCAGTCGAGCGCGCCCATGCGCTTGTGCGTGACGTAGTGCACGCCGCCGTTGTACGGGCCGTACTGCCGCTCGAAGCCGCGCTCGGTCGGGAGGAACGCGCGCGCGTGGTGACCGAGGTGCCACTTGCCCACGATCGCCGTCGCGTAGCCTGCGTCGCGCAGGGCCTCCGCCAGCGTGCGCTCCTCGAGCGGGAGCCCGGCCTCGGCCCACGGTCGCAGCGCACAGCTCTGCAGCCCGTAGCGCAGCGGAAAGCGCCCGGTCAGGATCGCCGCGCGCGTCGGCGAGCACAGCGGCTGCACGTAGAAGCTCTCGAGCCGCGTCCCGCGCGCCGCGAGCTGGTCGATCGTCGGCGTCGGGTAGTCGCCCCCGTGGTAGCCGACGTCGCGCCAGCCGAGGTCGTCGGCGAGGATCAGGACGATGTGGGGGCGCGGCGCATCTTTCACCGGCGCGCAGGCGGGCGCGAGGAGAGAGAGCAGGAGGACGGCCCGAGTCACGGCGCGCCACACTAGCGCACGTAGCCCAGCGCCCGTAGCTCCTCGATCTCCTCCTCGGTCAGCGTGACCGTTCCGCCCGTCGCGACGGGCAGCGCGTCGCGGAAGGCCTCCATCCGCTCACGCATGCGGCGCAGCTCGTCCGGCCGCTCGCCCGCGACGTCACGCTGCTCCCCGGGATCGACCTCGAGGTGGTAGAGCTCCTCGCGCAGCTCGGGCCGCGAGTGCCGGATGATCTTCCAGCCGCCCTCCGCGAAGGACTCGAGCGCCACCGTCTTCACCGCCCGGATGCTCGCCTGGGCGTAGACCGGAACGTCCTCTTCGGGCGCTCCCTCACCGCGCACCAGCGGCGCGAGGCTCGTCCCCTGCACCCGGCGCGGCAGACCGACCCCGAGCAGGTCGAGCAGGGTGGGCAGGACGTCGACGTGGCGCGAGATCGCGTCGACCTCGCGGCGCGCGGGAGCGCGCGGATCGCGCACGAGGAAGGGGACGTGGAGCTGCTCCTGGTAGAGCGTGTAGCCGTGCAGCGCGGAGCCGTGGTCGAGGAGCTCCTCGCCGTGGTCCGACACGAACGCGAAGGCCGTCCGCTCCCAGCGCCCGTCGGAGCGCAACGCCCCGACGAGCTGCTCGAGCCCCGCGTCGAAGGCGCGGTACTCCTCGTCGTACAGCGCGATGAGCTGCGCCAGGTCGTCCGCGCCGAACGCGAGCTCCCCGGACACGACCTCGTTGAGCTGGCGCGTCTCGCCGTTGACCGCGCCCGTGTAGGCGGGGTCCGCGAACAGCCCGGCGTGGGGGGGCAGCGCACCGTAGGTGCTGTGCGGGTCCATGTAATGGAGGTAGCGGAAGAACGGCTCCTCGACCTCGGCCAGGATCTCGAGCCCGCGCTCGGTGATGTTCTCCGCCCGCCCCGGCCGCTCGCGCGCGTAGGACGCGAAGCCCTGCCCGAATCCGAGCTTCGGATTCACGTTGGGGTTGCCGACGACCCCGTGACAGGAATAGCCCGCGCGCGTGAGCAGCTCGGCCAGCGTGACCTGATCGGCGGCCAGCGTGCCCTTGCCGTCACGCACGTCGAGCGGGTTCAACACGCCGTGACTGCGCGGGTGCAGGCCCGTGAAGACGCTCGCGACCGACGGCCCGGTCCGGGACGCGTGCGAGTGGTGGCGCAGGAAGGCCGTCGACTCCACCGCGAGCGTGTCGAGGAACGGCGTCGTCGGCCTCGCGTAGTCGTGGTAGCCGACGTGATCGGCCCGCGCCGTGTCGACGAGGACGACCAGGAGGTTCAGCGGCGCGCCGCCGTCTCCGCCGCATCCGGCGCCGAGGGCGGCGACGAGCACCGCGGGCCACGCGCCGCGCTCTCTCCTCGAGACCATCGTCGCGAGAGCGTAGCGCGTCGCTTTCCGTGGAGCGACGGCGCACGGCGGGCACTACGATGGCCGCCGGCCCATGACGCTCCGCCGCCTCGCGCTCCCCGGTCTCCTGCTCGTCCTCTTCGCCGGGGTCCTCGTGCGGACGTCGTGGTTCTGCGACGACGCCTACATCCTGTTCCGCATCGCCGACAACGCGCTCCACGGGCACGGGCTGACCTGGAACCCGGGCGAGCGCGTCATGGCCTACACGCAGCCCCTGTGGCTGCTCCTGATGACCGCGGCATCCGCGGTCACGGGCGAGCTCACGCTGACCGTGCACGTGCTCTCGATCCTCCTGTCGGTCCTCGCCGTCGGCCTCGTGGCCCTCGGCGGGCGCGGCGCGGGGGGCGTGGCGAGCGCGGTACCTGTGGTCGTGCTGGTCCTCTCGCGGGCTTTCGTCGACTACTCGACGTCCGGGCTCGAGAACCCGCTCTCGCACCTCCTCTTCGCCGGCTTCCTCGCGTCGTACCTGCGGACGGTGCGCACGGAGCGGGGGATCTTCCCGACCGCGCTCCTGGCCGGGCTCGTCGTGACGAACCGCATGGACGCGCTCCTGCTCGTCGGTCCGCCGCTCGTCGCGCTCGTCCTCGAGCGGCGAACGCGCCGGGCCCTCGCGACCGCCGTGGCGGGCTTCGCGCCGTTCGTGGCCTGGGAGGCCTTCTCGCTCGTATACTACGGGTTCCTGCTCCCGAACACGGCCTACGCGAAGCTCGGGACCGGGATCCCGGAGGGCGAGCTGTGGGCGAGCGGCTGGGCCTATCTCGCGAACTCCGCGACGCGCGATCCGCTGACCTTGGTCACGATCGCCGCGGGCTGTGCGGTGCCGATCGTCCTCGTGAGCGAGCGGCGCGACCTGCCGGTCGTCGTGGGCGTGCTCCTCCATCTCCTCTACGTGGCCAGGATCGGCGGCGACTTCATGGCCGGGCGCATGCTGACGATGCCGCTCCTCGCGGCGGTCGTCCTGGGCGGCTGCGCTCTGCGTCGCGCGCGGCCGGCGCCCGTGGTCGCGGTCGGCCTCGCGGCGCTGGCGCTGGGCTTCGCGACGCCTCGACCGACCCTCCTCTCGGGCGCGGACTTCGGCCTCGACACGCGCGCCGTGGAGACGGGCGACGGCGCGGGGATCGTCGAGGAGCGACGCTTCTACTACCGCGCGACCAGCCTCCTTGGCCTGCGCGAGCGGGGCGAGGTCCCCGACAACGGGTGGGCCCACAAGGGCCTGGCCGCCCGGGCCGCGGGCCCCTCGGTGGTGACGCGCCGGACGATCGGGTTCTTCGGGTACTTCGCCGGGCCCGAGGTCCACGTGGTGGACCTCCACGCCCTGGCGGACCCCCTCCTGGCGCGCATCCCCAGGATCGAGCGCATGCGGGGTGGGCGCTGGCGCCCGGGGCACTTCCGCCGCGCCCTCCCGCCGGGCTACGTCGAGAAGCTGGACGGCCGGGCGCGGGCCCTCGCGGACCCCGGGCTCGACCGCTACCACGAGGAGCTCTCGCGCGTGGTGCGGGGCCCGCTCTTCACCGCACAGCGGTGGAAAACGATCGCGCGGTTTCTCGGCGGGCGCAACGACGAGCTCCTCGAGGGGTACCTCGCCACGCTCGACTGAGGCCTTGCCCGGGCGTTGCCAGGTCGGCCCCTGCCAAGTCGGCGACAATGCCCACGGGTTGCGGGGCAAGATCGCGCGGGTCCCGCCGATGGTAATAGGCATGAGCATCTCGTCGCGCACAACCTTGACAGAGCACCCGGTCGCGCAGGACTCCGACACGAGCGTGCAAGCTCCCCGCGCACCCGTCCCCGAGGACACCGAGGTCGCTCTCGAGGAGAGCGTGTACACGGTGACCGAGGCCGCCCGGCTCGCACGCGTGTCGGTCCAGGCGCTGCGCCAGCGGATCCAGCGCGGGACCGTGGCGACTCTCGAGACCGTGCGCGACCGGCGCGCGGTCACGGGCGTGGCGCGCTCCGAGCTGATCCGGGCCTATCCGGAGCTGGCGAAGGCGGAGGGGGACCTCGACCACCTCGTGCGGGGCGAGCCGACCGAGGCGCGCCAGCGCGCCGACGAGCTCGAGTCCCGCACCGCACACCTCTCGAAGGAGCTCGCGCGCGCGCGCGGCGCCGTGCAGACGCTGCGCGGGCGGCTCCGGGACGAGCGCGAGACCCGCGCTCGCCTCCAGGGCGTCGTGGTCGACCAGGAGCGTCGCCTCGAAGGGCTGTCGGGCGAGCGCCTGCGGCTCGAGGAGCGCATTCGCGAGCTGGACGAGCGCGTCGTGTTCTCCGCCGGGCTCGCGGAGGAATCGGTGCCCGAGGTCTCGGCCCCCACCTCTACATGGGGACGGGGAGTCGTCTGGGGGCGCCTGGCGGTCGGTCTGGTCGTCGTCGCGACGGCATTCCTGGCCGGGCGGCAGGGCTCGGGACGCGATCAGGAGTACGCCGAGCTCCGGTCGGGGCTCGATCGCCTCGCAGAGAGCGTGGAGGCCCTGCGGGCGGAGGACGATCGCGAGGGCGACTCGCTCGCGGCACACGTGGCTCCGGGGCGGTAGGCGATTCTCCACGCCGGGCACGGGCACGGGCTCGGGCACGTTCGGGACTACACTTCCGACCCATGGGGCTCCTGCGAACGCGACTCGCCGTCGGCGGGGTCTCGACGATCCTCGTGCTCGTGCTGGGGGAGGTCGCGGCGCGTGTTCTGGTAGCGACTCGGATGGACCCCGAGAAGGTCCGCATCCTGCTCGAGGACACCGACGTCAAGGGGCGCTACCGCGCCCACCCGCGCCTTCCCTACGTGCCCGACCCGGGCTTCCCGAGCCACAACGCGCTGGGGTTCCGCGGGGCGGAGATCGAACGAGACAAGGCGCCCGGTCGCCTGCGCGTCGCCTGCCTCGGGGCCTCGACGACCTACGGGCACCAGCTCGCGTGGCGCGAGGCGTGGCCGGCGGAGCTCGAGCGGTTGCTCGTCGAGCGCGGCTACGACGTCGAGGTCGTCAACGCGGGCGTCCCGGGATGGGTCTCCCTCGAGACGCTCGTCGGCCTGGAAGAGCGCGTGCTTCCGCTCGCGCCCGACCTCGTCGTCGTCTACCAGGGCCGCAACGAGCTCTTCCCGCAGAGCTACCGGAACTACGAGCCGGACTACTCGCACTACCGGGACCCGGCGTGGAACTTCTCGTCCACCAACACGCTCCACAAGGCGGTCTTCCGCGTCTCGCACCTCGCGCTGCTCCTCTGCACGCACCGCGGGCAACGGTTCGGATGGGAAGAGCGTCTGGAGAACCCGGTCTACGGTTGTGTGGTCAAGTCGAACGCACCCGAGGTCGAGGAGATCGGTCCGTTCCTCGAGGACCCGAGCCGGACGGGAGCGTACCGACACAACGTCGAGGAACTGGTGCGCATCTCGCGCGCCGCCGGTGCACGTGTGCTCCTCACCACCTTCGCGTTTCGTGTGGACGACTTCGCCACCGGCAACCTGCCGGAAGACCCGCGCTCGTATCCCGCACTCGATGCGCAGGTGCGGGAGAACAACGACGTGGTGCGCGCGATCGGCGAGGAGAGGGGCGTGTCCGTGGCCGAGACCGCTGCGCTGGCCGAGGAACCGGCCCTGTTCCGTGACGATTGTCACGTGACTCCCGAGGGGCACACCCGGCGCGCCCGGATCGTGCTGGAGCGGATCCTCGCGGACGGGCTCCTGCCCGCTCCGGATTGATCCAGCGGCTTTCTCCCGGATTCCGGGGGTTTTTCGGGCCTCGCAGCGTCCACCCGTGCGGATGCCCCGTCGAACGATGTGGAGGGCAATGCCCCTGTCCCGCTGTAAAGGATCCGTCTCGGGTCGTTCCGGTTTCAACGAGTTGGAAATCCGGGGCGTACGCACACGCTGGACGGCTCGCCCCCGGTCGTTCGGCAGAAGACATCCCATGAGCCTCGGATACCGACGCTCCCCGGTCGCGATCCTCGCGGCCCTCGTCCTCGCGCTCCTCGTGACCCCCGCGGTCTCGAGTCCCGCGACGGTGAAGAAGGATGCGGCTGCGCGGGCGCAGGGTCTGCTCGCCGCGTTCGACACGGAAGCCGCGCTCGAGTCGGCCGCCTTCGCGGACCAGTTCTCGCGCGCTCCCGGGAGCCGCGGCTACGACATCGTCCTGGACGAGTTCGCCGCGTCGCTGCGCGCCGCCGGTTTCGGCACCTCGGCCGGGCTGGACCTCGAGATCGTCGAGGTGGAGCTTCCCGGGCCGGCCTGGGAGGGACGGGCGGCGAGCGTGAGCCTCTCTTCCGCCGATGGAGCGGAGGACGAGGAGCTGCATGCCTTCTTCGCTCCTGCGGATCGCGACCGCGCGATCCTGCCGCGGAACGCGCCCTCCGTCGATGTCGTCGGCGACGCCGTGTTCGCGCTCGAGGACGTGTTCCCGGGCTCGATCCTGGTCACGCGGTCCCACGTTCGTCCCGACCTCCTTCGCCGCGCTGCGAGCCGCGGTGCGAGCGCGGTCGTCTCCGCCTCGCTCGCGACGTTCAACGTGCGCCCGGATTCCGACGCCCACGTCGACGCGGTCCAGGTCCGTGAGCTCTTGCCCCGGACGGAGCTGCCGGTTCTCCAGATCTCGCCCTCCTCCTACGCGGCGATCCGCGCGTCCCGTGAACCGCGACTGACCTTGTTCGCGGACGTCGCCTACGGCGCGTCGAGTGCACGAGTCCTCGTGGCACGTATCGAGGGTGTCGAGCGCAAGGGCGAGACCGTCGCGCTCGTCGCTCACCTGCAAGGCTCGAGCGCGAGCGATGACGCGAGCGGCGCGGCCGGCCTGCTCGAGTCGGCCCGAACGGCGGCACGCCTCCTGCGCGCCCGCGATCTCCCGCGCCCGCAGCGCGGCCTGACCTTCGTCTTCGGCCCCGAGGTGCTGCAGGCCGAGCGCTGGCTGGAGACGACCCTGGACGTGGCCGTGGCGGCGGTCGGCGTGCTCGGCATCGGCACCGGGGACGGCAGGCTGGTACTGGAGCGCGGCCCCGACCCCGGCGCCCTGCCGACGAACGATCTCGACCTCGACCCCGCGGGCTTCGCGCCGAACGCCCTGGCCTCCTTCGCGCACCTCGCGCTCGACGACGTCTCCGGCGCCGTCGGCGGATGGACCTTCGACGAGGAGCCCTACGAGGGCGGGTCGAACCCCGACCCGTTCCTGCGCGCCGGAGTCCCCGCCGTCCTCTTCTGGGCGCGGCCGGGACCGGAGACGCGGACGAGCCTCGACCGCTTCGAGCGCATCGACCGCGAGGCGCTGCGGCGCGCTGCCGTCGCCGCGCTCGCCACGGCCTGGACGATCGCAGATCCGGCCCCCGAGGACCTCGCGCGCTGTGCGCTCCTGCTCGAGCGCGAGTGCTTTGCTCGCGTCGGCGACGCACTGCAGCGCGACGACCCGGAGCAGGCCGAGGCCTGGGCGCGCTGGCTCGACGGCGCGAGCACGTGGCTCGCCCGGCGAGCGCGCTAGTCCTCCTCTCCGTAGCCGGTGTAGCCCAGGGACTCCAGGTCGCGCCGGGTCTCGTCGGAGACCTCGCCGGCATTCCCCGGTCGGTGCCGTTCGCTGTACGCGAGCCCCGTCGCACTGCGCTCGTCGAGGTGCTCGATCAGCTCGGCCACGACGTCGTCCCTCTCCTCGGCCAGGTTCACGCTCTCGCGCACGTCTGTCGAGCGGTCGTAGAGCTTGATCTGGGTGCCGGTCTCCTTCTGCCAGCGAATGAGACGCCAGGGGCTCCGGGTGGCCGAGTCGTGCAGGCTTCCGCTCGGGCGGCTCAGCTGGCTGACGGCGATCGAGCTCGAGCCGCCTTCCCCGCGCAGGAGCTCCAGGAACGAGCGTCCCTGGACACCGTGCACGGGGGGCAGGTCCAGGTACTCGAGGAGCGTCGGTACGAGATCGGTCAGGCTGACGTCCTCGACCACGACCTGCGCCGGAACGCCAGGGCCGCGTACCAGGAGCGGAACGTGCAGGAGCTCGCCGTACAGGCTGTGGCGGTGACCGAGCTTGCCGCGGTGCTCGCCGAACCCCTCGCCGTGATCGGAGAGGACGACGAAGAGCGTGTTCTCCGGATCGCGGCGCTGCTTCCACAGCTTCCACGCGCGCGCCATGAGCTCGTCGGTGTACGCGATGCCCGCGTCGTACAGCCCGCGCAGGAAGGCGAGGTCGTCGTCGTTCATACCCTCGGGAGGAACGAGGAAGGTGCTGCGTGCCTCCCACGACTGCGCGAGGGGCAAGTCCACCAGGTCGACGTAGCGCTGGCGGAACTCACCGCGGTACGACGCGTCCGTGAACCGGCGCTGGTGGTTGCGCGGCGGGAGGTAGGGCGCGTGCGTTTCGTAGGTGTGGAAGAAGAGGAACAGCGGGCGGTCGGGATCCGCCTCGATGAGCTCCGTCCTGAGCTGCGTGACCTTCTTCCCGAGTGTGGTGCGCTTGTTCCGGAACACGTCGAACCCGCGGTCGAACCCCATCGACGTGATCACGTAGCCGTTGTCCACGAGCCCGACCGTCCGGTAGCCCGCGTCCGAGAGCACCTCGGCCAGGGTGGGGGAGTCCGGTGTCAGGCTCCGAACCGGTTCGTCCGTGACCAGCACGGGACGCACGCCGTGGGCGAGCGGGTCGAGCCCCGTGAGGAGGCTCATGTGGCTCGGCGCCGTGTTGCTGGCGGAGGCCCACGCGTGCGCGAAGCGCGCACCCTCGGCGGCGATCGTGTCCAGGAACGGGCTCGTGCCGCGCTCGTATCCGTAGCAAGAGAGGGAGTCCGCGCGCAGCGTGTCGAGGCTGACGAGGAGCACGTCCGGGGGGCGATCGCCGCCGCACGCCGTCGCGAGCGCGAGCGCGAGCGCCGCGAAGAGGGAGTGGTTCGTGCGGGACGTGCCCATGGCGCGGCGATTATGATCGGGGCTCCCGGCCCCCGGAAGGCGCCGTCCCCGGATGGTGAGCCTACGGGGCGAGGGTCGCATGCGAGGGCGCGAGGTCCGGAATCGCGACGCGAAAGAACACGTCCCGGCGTTCGCGCTGGGGCTTGCCTGGGGAGGTACGGGTGCACTCTCGTGCGCGCTCGGTGAACCGCTGGTCGCACTGGCCTGGATCGCCGTCGTCGCCGCGCCGGCGGGCTTCCATTGCGGCGCCCGGGGCGTTCGTCCCTGGCCGTTCGGGATGCTCGCGCCGGCCGTCTGGATGATCGGCGTGACGTGGCTCGATGCGACCGGAGCCGGCGAGCTCCCCACACCGATCTGGGGGGCGCTCGCGTGGACGGGGCTCTTCTGCGCGGCGATGGCCCTCGGTGCGCTGCGTCCAGGCGCAGCCTGGCGCGGTGCGAGCGCGCTCCTGCTCGCCGGCGGGCTCCTCGCGGGTCTCCCGATCGCCGGTGGGCCGGGCGGGTGTCTCGGGGAGCGCAGCGTGGGCGAGGTCTCCCCGGGAGTGGCTGCGCGCTTGTTCGACCTCGCTCCGCCCGTGCTGCTGGTCGAGGTCGTCGGAGTGGACTTCATGCGCCATCCAGGGGTCTACGAGCGTGCGGGGACCGAGTGGTTCTCGGACCGCCGGGCTCCCTTCCGCGGAATCCTTGCAGGTCCGTTGCTCCTTTTGGTGGGATGCACGGCGCTGTTCGCGGCGAGCCGCCGACGAGCAGCCCCCCCGGAGTGACCGATGGCCGTTGCCAAGTACTTCTGCACGTTCCCCCAGGACCTGATCAAGGAACCGATCATCAGCCACACTCTGCACGCGAAGTTCGGCGTGGTGCCGAACATCCGTGCGGCGAGCATCACCGAGCAGATGGCGCTCGTGGCTGTCGAGATCGAGGGCGAGGAGCAGGCCATCGCCGACTCGGTGAACTACCTGCGCGAGCGCGGCGTGACGGTGGAAGAGATCTCCGACGCCGACCCCGCCGGCGCGTGAGCCCGGTGCGCTGCGCGGGCATCCTCGTCCTGCTGGCCGCCGCCTGCGCCACGACGGCGCCGGAAGAGGATCGCCGGACGCGCCTCCCGTACGGCGCCGTCGCGAGCGAGCACCCGATCGCGACGGCGATCGGCCTCGAGGTCCTCGCGGATGGCGGGAACGCGGCGGACGCGGCGGTTGACGTGGAGCTGGCGCTCGCGGTCGTCTACACGCCGGCCGGAAACCTCGGCGGCGGAGGCTTCGCTCTGTGGGTGCCGGGGGGCGGCGGGGAGCCGCGAGCGCTCGACTTCCGCGAGACGGCCCCGGCCGCACTGCGCGCGAGCGACTACATGGTGGACGAGGTCTACGTCCCCGCGCTCTCGAGAGCGGGCCACCTCGCCGCCGGCGTGCCCGGTTCGCCGGCCGGGTTGTGGGAGCTCCAGCGCGAGCTCGGGACGCTCTCGTTCGCGAGCCTGGCGCGGCCTGCGATCCGGCTGGCGAGAGAGGGCTTCACGGTCGATCCGTGGCTGGCCTACTACCTGCGGCAGCCGCAGCATCGCGAACGCCTCATGGAGTCGCCCGCTGCGCGACGCACCTTCTACCCGGCGGGGAGGCCGCTGGAGCCGGGCGACCTGCTCGTCCAGACGGCACTCGCGGACACGCTCGAGCGGCTGGTCGATCAGGGGCCCCAGGGGTTCTACCGCGGCGTCGCAGGGCGCGCGATCGCGCGCGAGATGGAGAGCGCCGGCGGACGGATCACGCTCGCCGACCTGGCTGCGTACGCGCCGGTCTGGCGGGAACCGCTCACCGGATGGTTCCGGGGCTACGAGGTCGTGAGCATGCCGCCTCCGAGCTCCGGCGGGATCGTGCTCCTGCAAGTGCTGCGCGTCCTCGACGGGTTCCCGCTGGATTCCGTCCGCGCCGAGACGATCGCGGAGCGCCGCGACAGGGGCGTCGAGGATCCCGTGGGGCTCAGCGCGCGAGCGGTCCACTGGTGGATCGAGGCCTTGCGGCGAGCGTTCGCGGACCGCGCCGATCACATGGGGGACCCCGGCTTCCACGACGTGCCCGTGGACGAGCTCCTGTCGCCCGAGTGGATCACCGAGCTCAGGACGTCGATCGGCGCGCGCGCGGATCCGGACGTCGGTGCCTGGGCGCCGCTGGCGGCGACGGTCGAGGACGGTGAGACGACACACCTCTCCGTGATCGACGGAGAGGGCAACGCGGTCAGCCTGACGACGACCCTCAACAGTTTCTTCGGCTGCGGCGTGATGGTCGGCGAGCTGGGTGTCCTGCTCAACAACGAGATGGACGACTTCGCCGTCCAGCCGGGGATCGCGAACGACTACGGCCTGGTGGGGAGTGCGGCCAACGCGATCGAGCCCGGCAAGCGCCCGCTCTCGTCGATGACGCCGACAGTCCTGCGTCAGGGCGGGCGCGACGTGACGCTCGTCCTGGGCAGCCCCGGCGGTCCGCGCATCATCACGGCCGTCTTCCAGGTCCTCCTGCGAGCGCTCGTGTACCGCCAGGACCTCGACGCCGCCGTGCGCGCGCCGCGCCTCCACCAGCAGTGGCGGCCCGTTCACACGGAGTTCGAGGGCTCCTTCGATCCCGCGGTCCTCGCGGACCTCGTCGAGCGCGGCCACGAGGTGCGCGAGATGAGCCCCCGCCGCTCGAGCGTCCAGGCGATCCTGGTCGGACCGGACGGAGCGCCGGTCGCGGTGTCGGACCCGCGGCGGGGCGGGGTGGCGGGTGTGGTGGGGGGCGCGCTGCCTCCGCCGTCGCTGCCGCCGCCGTAGGCACGCTCCCCGGGCTAGTCGTCGCCCAGGAAGTCGAGCGTGGACGCTTCCGGCGCGTCGTCGCCGAGCTCCTCGAGGAGCGCCTCGTATTCGGAGTTGCTGAGCTTCGCGAGGTTTCGCCAGGCGGTGAGGCTCGTCTCGGCCTGTGACCAGGACTTGCACCAGGCCTGGACGGCCTTCTTGTTGAACCACTCGAAGTAGCGCTCGTTGCCCTCGATCGCCTCGCCGTACTCCTTCCACCCGAAGTTCGCGCCGCGGCAGATGTGCTCGAGCATGGTCTGCGCCCACATCCCCTGCTGGCACGCATCCTCGGTCGAGTAGTCGAGCCCCTTCATGTGGTTGAGGATCAGGGGGAAGGCCTTGCGGCCCTCGCCCTCGAGGAACTTCTGCGCTCGCGTCTGCTTGACGCCGAGGTTGCGGTTCATGGCGAACCCGAGCTGAGCCGTGAGCTCGGTGAGCTCCTCCTCGGTCGTGCCGTCGACGGTCCCGAAGTCCTCGATCGCCGCCAGGTCGATCGTGTCGGGGTCGCGTTGCTTGGTGGGAGCGGCCTCGGGAGGTGCCTCGGGCTCTTCTCCGGCTTCCGGATCCGCCGGACTCTCGCCGCTCCCGACCGACGCCAGGGCCGGGTCCGTCCCGGCTGCCGCTTCCGGCGCGTCGCCCTCCGCGGTCGCCTCCTCCGTGTCGTTCGGGGGGAGCTCCGTGGGCACGTTGCTCGCGGCGTCGACGGAATCCCCGCCGCCGAACCCCAGGTCCTCGCGGAACAGGAACGCTCCGCCGGAGAGCAGCAAGACGACTCCGATGATGCCGATCACCATCGGCCCGCTGGTTTTCTTCTCGGTCTTCTTCTTCGAGCGTCCCCGGCCGCGACCGCCCCGGCCTCTGCGAACCGCGGACTTGGGAGCCTGCGGGACGTCCTTCTTCTCGCTCGGCTCTTCGCCGGAGGACGGTGTCTTCGCGGCGCGGCCGGCGCGTTTCGCAGGCTTCTCCTCGGGCAAGCTCGCGGCGAGGTCGTCCGAGAAGTCATCCGAGAAGTCGTCGGGCGGTGTCGGTGGCGGGTTCGCGGCCGGCTTGGCCGCCGCCGCGGCGGCCTGGCGCGATGCCAGGAGCCTCTCCTTCATCGACGGACCCGACCCCTTCTTGCCGCTCGGGATGTACGGCTCGGGCTCGCTCCCGCC
>JAJDET010000331.1 GCA_029259655.1 Planctomycetota bacterium | reverse complement strand
TCGCGGGCGGCCGGTTACTCTCCCTTCGAATGGGCCTTCGATCTCCCCTCGGCGGGCTTCTACGAGCTTCGGATCTGGGACGCGTCCGCGCCGCACGCCGCGCGTCCGTCGCTCGAGATCCTCGAGCTCACCGAACCCGTGTGGCGACCGACGGAGACGGAGCGAGCGAGCCTCCCGCGCGCCATCCGCTGGGAGGTGCGCGCGTACGGCGCTTCGCTCGAGCTCGTGGCCGTGAAGGAGGCGCTGGCGTCCTCGCCCTGATGCTCGCCGCTCTCGCGGGCGCCGCATCGGCTCAGGACGGGACGGCGCTGTCCCGGCGTCTCGTGGAGCTGCGGCCCCTCGTCGCGGCGAGCGATCCGCTGGCCGCGCTCGTCGCCTCCGAGGAGCTCGCGCAACTCCTGGACGCGATCCGACCCCGCACCGCGGAGGAGGCCGAGCTCGCCTTCGCCTACGTCGAGGGCGCGGTGGTCCTGTCGGGTATCCCGTCCGCGCACTGGACGCACCCGCTCCCGCGGATCGAGCTCCTCGAGGACGCGCACTCGGTGGCGAAGCGTCTCGGCGATCACGAGCTGCGTGCGAACGTCGCACGCCAGCTCGCGACGTGCCTGCGCGATTCCGGGCGGCGTGGAGAGGCGCGGGCAATCCTCGACGAGACGCTCGAAGCCTGCACGCGAGCGCGCGGAATGCGTCCCTTCCTCCTCCTCTCCCTCGCGGACCTCGCGCTCCACGAAGGCGATCTCGCGGAGGCCGGGCGAGCGCTCGACGAGGCGGAGGACGGACTCCTCGACGGCGACGGGGGCTTCGCTCCGCATCGCACTGCGCGCTGTACGCTCCACGGGCTGCGCGGATGGCTCGAGCTCTACCGCGGACTGCCCGATCGGGCGGCGCCCCACCTCACGCGCGAGCGCGAGCTCGCCCGCGAGCTCGGCGACCCGAGGCTCGTTGCCGCCGCCCTCGTCCGCTTCGCCGACCTGTGCCTCGCGACGCGGCGCTTCCGCACGCTCGAGACCCAGATCGAGTCCGCGCTGAGATCCGGCACGCTGGAGGGGCTCCCGGACACGCGGAGCTTGCTCCTGCTCCAGCTGGGCAAGGCCGCGTCCACGCGTGCGCGCAGGGAGCCGGAGTCCGGGTCGGAGCTGCGCGCGAAGGCGCGCGACGCGTTCGAGCGCGCCCTCGCCAGTCCGCTGCACGACATCGCGGTCGAGGCGCGCGTCTGGCTGGCCGAGCTCGCGCTGGGCGAGGGCAGGCCGGAAGAAGCCGCTCACTGGCTCGCGGAACCGGCCGGCTCGGACGAGCCCGAGACACTCGCGCTCGCGGCTGCCCTGCGCGCGGAGCTGGCGGTCGCACGCGGCGACTCCGAGGAACGCTTGCGCGGCGCGTTCGCCGAGCTCCAGAGCGCCGTCGAGCGCTTCCGCGAGACGTGGCGAGCGAGTCCCCGGCGGCGGGGCGGCTCGGCATTCCTGCACTACACGGGGCGGCGCCGGATGCTGAACGAGCTCTTCCGCCTGTCCATGCACCTCGATCCCGGGGAGCGGGGTGTTCTCCGCGCATTCGACGAGCTCATGGCGGTGCAGGCGCTGGGGACCACGGCGCGCGAGAGCGGGTACCGCTATGCGGGACTCGCGGAGCTCCGCCGCGCCCTGGCCGAACCGGACGGGGGCTACCTCGCCTACGTGCCGGGGCCGGAGCGCTCGTACGTGTTCACGCTCGATGCGGACCTTGTCCTCTGCACGGAGATCGCATCCTCGTTCGACCTGCGCGTCGCGCGCGAGGACGCCGCGGCTCGCGGTGTCACGGCGCTCGGTCCGCTCGCCGATTTGCTCCTCCCGCAGTCGGTGCGCGAGCGCATGTCCGGCTGGACTTCGTGCACGATCGTCGGGATCGACCTGCTCGGGTATGTCCCGTTCGAGAACCTGCCCGTCGGGTCCGAGACGCTGGGTGAGCGCTGGAGCGTCTCCTATCTCCCGTCCTTCCCGGTAGGAGAGCTCCTCGCGTCGCGTCCGGTGGGATCACGGTGGGACGTCGTGCTGGTCGCCGCGCCGCCGATCGCGCCGTCGGTCGCCGAGCGGTTGCCGCGCATGGGGAGCTTCGATCTCGATCCCGCGGAGGCCCGCGCGCTGCTCGACGCCTACCCGGACGATCGCAAGCGCTTCCACACCGGCGAAGGAGCGACGCGCGAGAACCTCGCGCGCGCCTCGGACGCAGCGGTTCTCCAGCTCGTCACGCATGGCGTGTACGCAGCGGAGCGCGAGCGCCCGGCCGGCTTCGTGCTGGCTCCGTCCGAGGAGACCGACGGCGTCCTCTGGTGCGAGGACGTGGAGGAGATGGCGGTGCCGCCGCTCGTCGTGCTCGCGGTCTGCGGTACGGGGCGCGGCCCCCGGCGCCGCGGCGAGGACGGCGTCGCCGACCTGGGTGGCGCGTTCCTGCGCGCCGGCGCGCGGACCGTCATCCTCTCCGCCGGGAGGGTCGAGTACGAGCCGACCCTCGCGCTCTTCGGGCTCCTCCACGCGGAGCTCGCGAAGGGCGCGCGTCCCGCCGCGGCTCTGCGTGACGCGAGATCGGCCTTCAGGGAGCGGCGCCGGAACGAGCCGCCGCTCTTCCACGTCGTGGGACTGCCCTGATCCCTATTCGATCGGGACCGCGCCCTCGCGGAACGGCATGACGATCGGCATCGGCGCGACCCGGCTGCCCTCGATGGCCTTGCCGTACTGGATCCCGCCCTCGAGGAACGCACCGCCCGTGTACTGCGTACCCAGGAACTGAGCACCGTTCGGGAGGACGCCGCGCGGGAAGGAGACGGGCGGGACGGCGAGCACGGGACCGGGGCAACCGTCGACGGAGAGCTCCAGCTCGCCGCCGAGACGAGGGTCGAGGGGTACGGCCAGGAGTCCGTCCTCGGTCACGGTGAAGGCCAAGGTGTGGGAAGGCCAGGCGCGGGGAGCGCCGGTCTGCAGCTCGGTCCCCAGGAGGCGCAACTCTACCGCGAAGATCGTGTCGAAGTGCGTGCCCGACTCGGGGATCTCGAGCACGAGCTCCTTCAGGGAGTCCTGCGCCGGGAGCGTGAGGAAAGCCACCGAGACCGGCTCGCGTTCGAAGCCCAGCTCACGGTCGAGCATCTGCCACAGCGTCACCTCGAGCGTCGTGGCGGGGACCGGATCCTCGGGCCGCTTCAGTGACAGCCGGAGCTCACCGGCCTCGCCGTCGCAGCCCCCCGTGAAGCTCCCGCCGGAGACCCGGTATACGAGCCGCGTCTCGTCCACGGCGTCGCCGCGCACGACGCGGATCTCCGCGAGCTGCTTGTCGATGGTGAGCACGTCCAGGTCGCCGTCGTTGTCGAGGTCGCAGACCAGCGGACGGTCCGTCCGGTCGGGCCCCGGCGTCGCGGACTTCACGAGGGGGAACTGGAGGAAGAAGCGCGGAGCGACGATGAAGGTCGGAACTCCGACGATGGGCCACTCGCTGAAATTGTAGAGCATGCGCACTTCCTCCTCGCTCTCGGGCGTCAGGAAGAGCTCGCTGTCCCCGTCCCCGTCGTAGTCGCCCGCCACCGGAGCGGACGCGGCCCACGTCCCGAGGTCGTACGGCCCCTCGAGTCCGTCCTGGTCGCTGATCAGGATCCACTGCGTCTGGAAGATCCCCACGGTGATCCAGGCCAGGCGCTCGCGCGAGTCCGCCAGGTCCGCGAGCACGGCGATCGACATCGGCGAGTTCGCGAACAGGCTCACGTGGTCCGCCATCAGCACTCCATCGCGCCCGACCACCAGGAGGTGGTTCGCCGTCAGCAGCGCGAGCTCGGAGAGGCCGTCGCCGTCCCAGTCGACGAGCTCGAGCTCGCGTGCATCCTCGGCTCCCAGTCCGCCGATCTGCGGGATCGCGACCGACGCCGTGTGCAGCGAGCCGAGGGAGACGCCATCGAAGACCTCGACCACCTCGACACCGTGCCCGTCCGCTTCCAGGACGAACAGGACCCGTGAGCCCGTCGATCCGACGCCGCAGCGCACTCTCCGGGCGCCGGCGAGGGACGGGTCGACCGACTCGAGCCTCCACTTCGCACTCGCGGCGTCGAAGGTCCAGAGCGACAGCCCGGTCGGCCCGACCGTCGCGAGGACGTCGCTCGCGGATGGCCCGGACGGGTGCGGGAACACCTCCAGGTCGTTCGCCGTCGTGTCGAGTTGCGATGCTCCTCCGTGCCGACCCGGGCCGGAGACGAGCACGGGCGTCTGGTCCCACAGCACGACGACGTCACCCACGAGATCTCCCGTCACGTCACCGGCGGCGAGCCGGTCGAGGTTCGTCTCCCCGTGGAGCTCCCACGGCCAGGGAATGGAGTGCGCGCGGTAGCTCGTACCGGCGCCGGAGATCTCCGTCGCGGGCGGAGTCGACACCGAGAGGAACGCGAGTGCGAGTTGGATGGGGATCATGGAGGGTTCGCAGGGGGGCCGAGCCCGATCCTACCCCTTCCCGGCGCGCGCGGTGGCCCGGACCGAGGTCCCGGACACCTCCCGGAGTCGACGCGATTCGGGTTCTTTTTCCGGCCTCGCGGAACTCCGGTCCCGGCGGTTACTTCCGGCCCGAGCGCGTGTGGAACGACCGATCGCGGTCGGCCGCGCGAGCGAGCCGCGACGCAACCGGGGACAGAGCCTCCGCTCCGGCGGCTCGTTTCGAACCCACAGGAGGAATCGTGATCCATCTGCTGCTTCGTTCCATGGCCGGCTTCGTCATCGCAGCGACCGCGACGGCATCGACCGGCACCGTTTGCGAGTACGAGGACACAGGGTTCTTCACGGGTCTCGAGTTCGAGGCCACGGTGAAGATGCAGAACCTCAGCGGCTACTTCACGACCGTCCAGGCGAGCGTGGAGGAAGCCGGGGGTTGCGAGGAGACGACGGTGCAGGTGCTCCGCCCGCTCTACAGCGACATCCCGTTCCAGTTCGACGCGTGCGGGACGACGCACATCCTCCAGCCGACCCACTACTGGGGCGTCCCCGCCGCGGGGCTGTGTCAGGGCTTCATGATCTACTTCGTCCTGTAACGGAGCGCGGCGTGAAGCTCCCCGACTGGAAGAGCTGGATCGTGCCGGGAATCGTCGTGACCGGCGGTGTCCTCCTCGTCGCCCGATGCGACGGGGCGGCCGCCGCCGGCGCGCCCGCGGCGCCGATCTCCGCACCGATCTCGGAGGCCCGCGTGCCCGGCGCCCCCGCGTTCTGGTGGACCCACATGGGCGACCAGTCGTGCGCGGCGCTGTGGCTCGGTCCGCCCGGCCTGAATGACGTGGGACTACCGGTGCGGAGGTGGACCGTCGTCATCTCCCTGCCCGGATCCGAGGAACCGCTCTCCTGCCTGCAGGGGACGAGCCCGCTCGCCGGGAACGCTCGCATCTACCTGCAGGGTGCTTTCTTCCTACTGGACGTGCGCCCCGTGGCGGGACTGACCTGGGGTGACGTGGCCGGGGAGGAGCAGCTCGAGATCGACAGGGACGGCTTCTACTAGGGAGATTCGGCGAGCGTTCTCTCAGGGCTCGTCCTCTCCGTCGGCGTGGCGTTCGGCGCTCAGGGAGACGCGGCCGTCTCCACCGATCAACCTCCCGTGAGCTCGAAGGATGTCGTCGCCCTCGGGGTCCTTCCACTGCGCCTCGAGGTAGTACTGCTCGTCCTCCTCGACTCCCCAGAAGCGGAAGCGCCCGTTCGCGTCCGCGACGACCTCGTGGTCGCACTCGTCGTGGCGCATCTCCACCCGCGCACCGGGAAGCCCACGAGGTCCTTCGGTCACCTCTCCCTCGAGCGCACGGATCGACTCGGGCAGCATGAGCTCACGCCGCACTTCCCGCTCGCCGACCCCCACCGCGAGCTCGCCCTTCCAGATAACGCGGTCGTGGATCTCCAGGTGGAGGGCGTACTCGCCGACCGTGAGCCCGCCGTGACGGAAGCGGCCCTCGTGGTCGGTGAGCACTTTCATCCAGCCGAAACTGCGGAAGCCTGCGTCGCGGCCGCGGCCCGTTCGCAGTGCGGGAGGGGGGTCGCTCGCGGCGTCGCGCCTGCGCTTGATCTCGACCTCGATCCCCTGGGCGGGTCGTCCGCTCGAGGACACGACCCTTCCCACGAACGAGACCCCCGGTTCCAGTACGAGCTCGCCTGGATCTTGCACGGCGGTGAACGGCGCTTCGAGCTCGACGAGTAGCTGAGCGTGACCGGGAGCCTCGATCGCGAGGGCGTGACTGATGTCCGTCCGCAGCCCCGAGCACTCGAACCTCCCGTGGTCGTCGGTGCGCGTGTCCGCCTCGTCGGGAGACCCCGCGCCCGGCATGAACCAGTAGTAGCCTTGTGCGCGCGCGAGAGCTCCGCGGACGGGCTCGCCGTCCGCATCGACCACACGCCCGCTAATCGTGAGCTCGGGGATCAGGGGCAGGGAGACCAGCGCCGGCAGCACGTCCCCATCCATCGCGTGCTGGCCACCGGGATGGTCGACGCCCTCACCGAAACGCAGGCCATCGATCAATTGCGAGTCCTGCCAGCCGACGCTCGCATGCGACCAGGAACCGTCGGGGTCGATGCGCACGTTGATCTGCTCCTCGGCGTAGCCCTGGGCACGGACCTGGATCGTGTACCCCACGCCGGTGGCCGGGAACGGGGCCAGGCGATAGTGGCCGTCTGCGGCCGTGGTCGCGTGGAGGTTCTCGCGAAGCGCTCCGCCCCACACAGCGGCTCCGGCGATGGGCTCTCCGGTCCATGCGTCGAACACGAATCCCTCCACCGCGCCGGCGGGTTCGAGCAGGATCTCGACCTCTAGCGGGAGCTCGAGCGCGAACTCCTCCCGCTCGGTGAGGTAGTCCTCGGTCCACGCCAGAACTTCTAGCATGCCGCGCTCGAGGTCGATCTCGACGCGGCCCTCGGAATCGGCGCGGCGCACGATGGGATCGACCTCGTCGTCCAGGCCGAATCGAGGCCTCAGGCGAAGCTCCACGAAGGCCTGGGCCGCGGGCAACGAGCCGGGCAGCAAGACCTGGATTTCCACTCGACAGTCCCGAACCGGAGCACTGGGCGAGGGCCTGGTCGCGAGGACGGGCACGGCGACCCGCGCGCCGCGCAGTATCTCGGATGTAGCCGTTTCCCGCGAAGTCGTTCGACTCGCGGAGAGCGTTTCGAGCTGCGCTCGCGTGGGAGTCTCGGCGACGGGCAGAGGATCAGGAGCGCTCGCAGCTTGCAACCTCATCGGTTCCGATGCTGTGAGGCCTCCCCAACCGAGAGCTCCGGCCACGACGACGCCGGCGACCGCCGCGAGTTTCATCTTCCAGCCCATGGCGATCACTCCCATTCCAATCGCCGTGGTAGAAGCGGCGGCCGCTCCGGCGGAAGCGTCACGCAGATCGGCGATGGGCAGGATCGCGGCGAGCCATGCTTCGCGGCCGCCCGGCACCTCCCGCTCCAGCCGCTCGCGCAGCAGGGCCAGCCCGCGGCGGACGCGCGTGCGCGCGGTCTCCGTTCCCGCCCGTCGAGTCTCGCCGTCGAAGAAGCGTTCCAGAATCGCGGAGCGATAGGGTTCGGCGAGCTCCAAGACCGACTCGATCAGCTTCCGGTGCATCTCCCCGCGGCTCACGCGCGAGACGTTCGAGGAGGCATGGTTTCCCCGTGCGACATCCTCTTCCCGGGCCGCCAGTCGACTCTCCGCTCGACGGCTCCGCTCCGCGGTGCGACGCACGAGCGTTGCGACGAACGCTCGCAGGTTGACGCCGTGGCGAGGCGGCTTCTCGAGGGCGGAGTGCCAGACGTCCTGTACGACGTCCTCCGCGCGGGCGGTATCCCGGACCAGGCCTCGTGCGAGGTTGCGAGCGAACGCCGCATGTTCGAGGAGCTCGCTCGTGGTCGGAACTGCGGGGGTACGTCTCATGGGTCCGAGGCCGCGGCTTCCGCCCCGGGCCTCGGGGAGTGGAATACCCGCGGCCGGCGGTTCCGGTTCAGGAATCCAGGCGAATCACGCGCCCTCACCCGACCCGTCCCACGCGATCAGGTCCCGTTCCTCGCCGCCCGGATTCCGGTAGCGCTGCAGTGCGCGGGTCAGCGGGGGACTCGCGCCGCGGGATCTCCGAGGAGCGCGAAGGCGCTCCAGGTCGACGAGGCCGGATCGCGTTCTCGCGCGAGCTCCTGGGCCTCGAACAACGCCCTTCGAGCCGTTGCTCCCCCTGATAGGCTCGCGTGGAAGTCCACCATGATCCTGCGTGCGTCGGCGTCTCGCACGGGCCAGAGGCTGCAGAGAACGCTCCGGGTCCCCGCGCGGATGAAGCTCTGGGCGATCCCGAAGGCCTCCTCCCCACCACTCACGTGGGCCCTGCCCGTGTCGCAACCGCTGAGAACGACGAGGTCGAACTCCTGCTTCATGGAGGCGATCTCCCGCGCGGTCAGCATCGAAGGGCCGAGGAGGATGGCGGAGAGAATCGGGTTGTCGGGATGGAAGACGCCGTGCGAGGCGAGGTGCAGCACGCCTCCCGCCGTCCTCCTGGCCCCCAGGAAGGCATGCAGGTCGGTGGGCTCGACCTCCTGCATCCGACCGCCCCAGATCGAGGCGAGGTCGACGAGCTCTTCCCTGACCTCCGGCAGGCCCGGTTCGAACGAGCCGCAGACCAGAACGCTGTCTCCGTCGAAGGCCCGCGCCCGCGATCGCACGAGATGGGCGAAGCTGAGGCCGTAGCTCACCTCCACCGCCGAACCCAGCGGACGCCCGCCGAACGTGAAGGCGTGGAAGGGGAGACCGTGCAAGGCGCCGTAGGGGACGATCGAGACGGCCGGCGTGTCGAGGAGGTGCTCGATCGGGCGGAGGAACTCCGCTCCGAACGCATCCAGGATGTCCGCGGTCGCCCGGGCCATGCGGGTCGCATGCCGCTTCGAGTACGTCTCACCCAGGCGCAGCTTGCCCCGCTGGAAGTGCCACCTGCGCCTCCGGGACGCGATCTCCTTCATGTCGAGCTGCAGCCGGACGGCCTCGAGGCGAGCCGGCCCGACGACGTGGGCAAAGGCGCCGTAACGCGATACGGCGTAGGAGACCACCAGCTCTCCCTCGGGAACGCTGGCCCGGAGCTCGTCCGAGGAGAGCCGGGTGCCCGGCGCCCGCGCGCGCAGTCTCACCAGCTCCGTCTCGGCGGCGTCGAGCTCGGCATCGCACGCGCGCGAGGGCTCCAGCGCGCCCGCACCCGGTGACCCCAGCTGTGCATCGAGTCGGCTACCGACGAGCCAGCTGAGACGCTCTCGAGCCGTGCGCAGCCCGCTCGCCTCGCGCACCTCGTCGAGAAAGCTCGCGCTCCGGAACCTGCCCGACTCGAGCAGCTCGAGGGACTCGGACCAGCTGAACGGCGAGCGTTCCGAGAGGAGGTAGGCCAGGTCCACGTAGGCCTGGTGGGGTCGCCGGAAGAACGCGATGCGGATGTCCGCGTCGGGCAGCTCCCCCATGACACCCTCGACGACGTCGACCGCCTCGCGCAGCAGGGCGACCGAGCTCTCTGCGCCTTCGGTCTCCAGCCGAAGGTCTGCCAGCGCGCACAGCGCCTGGAACGTCACGAGCGCGTCCAGCGTGCGCTCGGTTCGCTGCGAGAGGAGCTTGCCGAGGAGCTCATCGGCTCCGGCATGGTCTCCGGACCTGAGCCTCTCCCGCGCGAGGGCGACCCGTGCCAGGTCACGCCACAAGGTCAGACCCTTGTCATCGAGGACTGTCACCGCGTTCTGGAGGATGTCGGTCGTCGCGCCGGGATCTGCGCGGGAGCCTTCGACCTCGCAGCGGTGGATGTCGGCAATCGCGACCCACGCATGGTTGCCGGTCCTGCGGAAGATCTCGCGCGCCCCGATCAGGGACTCCACGGCCAGTGCCTCGTCGCCGATCCGCGCACACGCGACACCGTGGACCGTTTGTGCCTTGGCGAGCTCGTAGTCGAGCTCGAGGGCTCGGAACCCGCTCACGGCCTTCGCCGCGTGATCCCTGGCCTCCCGGCGGGCGTCGAGACGCAGGTAGACCTCGGCCAGGTCGAGGTCGCAAGCGGGGACGCCGCGGGGGTTGCGGTGGATCGAGTACTCACGGCCTGCAGACTCGAGGCCGGCGATCGCGGCGGCAAAGCGTCCACGACGCGCGTTCACGAGGGAGAGCATGTGCGTGCAGTCCGCGACGTGGACGCCCATGCCCTCGCTCTCGAAGACACTGCGCGCGCTGAGGAACGTCCGCTCCGCTTCCTCGAAGAGACCGGATTGCGACTCGACGATGGCGAGGTTGTAGCGCGCGATCGCGAGGTCCAGGGGGCGGCGAATCCGCTCCAGCCGCTCGCAGGCCGAGAGGTAGCTCCTGCGTGCGCGCGGGTAGTCGTCGAGGCGGACGTAGACGTTTCCGACGTTCGTCTCGAGCTGCGCCAGGAGGCGCTCCTCTCCCAGGCGTTCCAGGATGGACCGCGCCCGCTCGGCGTGGCGCAGGGAGTCCTCCACGCGGCCGGCCATCTGGCAGACATCGACGAGGCTTCGAAGGACCCGTGCGATCTCGAGGTCTTCCCCACGCTCCTCGTAGACGGAGAGCGCGCTCGAATAGGCGTCGAGCGCCCGCTGCGTGTTGCCGTTGGAATGGTGAGCCGTCGCGGTCCCGCGAAAGACGATGGCACGCAGCGCCGGGTCCTTGCCGGCTGCGCGCTCGAGGATCTCGGCGTAGGGCAGCGCCGACGGAGGGTCGCTCCGCGCGAGCTCGTCGATGCGCGCCTTCAGGCCGTGCGCGAGATCCCGACGCTCCGCTTCGTCGAGGCCGTCGAGGAGAGAGTCGTCCGCGCTCGCGGGATCGTCGAGGATCCGGTCGAGGCGTCGCACCATCAGCGCCGTACCAGATCCAGGCGGGGAACCACCAGTAGCAGGTCCGGGGTCTCGATGGCGAGCTCGTACGTTCCGGGGCCGACGCCCTCGAGCTCGAACTCGCCGGTCGCGTCGAGTGCCACCTGTCGGGGCTCGTCCCCCCCGTACAGGATCGAGACGCCGTCCGCGATCGGGTCCCCCGAGTCCGCGGTGACCTGCCCCACGAGCGATCCGTCGTCGAGCCAGGCCACATCGATCTCGTGGCGGTCCACGCGATAGAGCTCGTGGAACGTCGTGGTCGGCGCCCCCCGGAAGGGTATGACGGGCGCGGGCACGTGCTCGGCGAGGGCCGCCCTCCGCGACGGCCCCGAGGCCGTCTCGGCGATCCGCAGCGCGGCATCGCGCAGCTCGGGCCGGATGGCCGCACGCGTCTTCAGGCCGGCCAACGCCTCGAGGATCTCACGGATGGAACGGACGACGGCAATCTCCTGTTCTTGCGCCGGTCCACCGGCGTGCCCATAGGTCAGGAGAGGGTCGAGCGTTCCGGGTGATACGCCGACTTCCGGCGTATCCGGAGTTCGTCGAGCGTTCAGGCATCGCGGGCCTCCAGGATGTCCGCCAGTTTCTCCAGACAGCGAATGCGAGTGGGACCGATGCTCCCCACGGGGAGGTCGAGCTCGCGACCGAGCTCGGCGTAGGAGGGCGTGTCCCCGTCCAGGAACAGCCGCGTGAGCATGGTCCTGCACCGGGAGTCCATCTGTTCGAGGGCTCGGACGATCCGATCGAAGTCGTCGAGTCCCGCCGAGACCACATCCGGAGGAGTAGAAGGGGAGCTATCCCCCGTGAGATCCTCGAGCGAGAACTCGCCGAGGGACCGCGCCGCCCGGGCGCGCCCCACGCGCCACGACTCGCGGCGCGCGGTGGTGGCGATCCAGGCCGCGATGCGTCCGGGATTGCGGATGGACTGCATGTGCTCGTAGACGGTCTTCCAGGTCGCCTGGTAGACGTCCTCGACGTCCTCGGGGGAGGGAAGGACGCGACGTGCCACGGAGAGCACGAGTGGCTCGTAGCGCAGGACGAGCTCGCGCCACGCGGCGCTGTCCCCCGAGCGAATCGCCTCGACCAGCTCCTCGCCGCTCGGGGCGCGCTCCGCCTCTTCCGATGGACGTGCGGGCCGAGGGGCACTCACACGGGAACTCCCGTCGCGGTCATCGCGGACCGTTCAATCGTCGAGCTTGTAAGCCGCCGCCAACGGATCGATCCGGCCGTCGCCGATCAGCTCGCCGTACTGCGGGTTCAGGTGATCGATCGAGTAGGAAGTGTCCCGGAGCCTGTCCGCGGCCTCCGCGTCGAGGGGCTCGCCGCTCAGGCTCTGCAGCAGGGATGCGGCCCCGCTCGCGACCGCCGTCGCCATCGAAGTCCCGCTCCAGCGAGCGTACCTTCCGCCGGGCATCGTGCTGTAGATCGCGGTTCCGGGAGCGGACACTGTCACCTCCGATCCGAAGGACGAGAACGACGCCTTGACGTCGAGATCGTCGACAGCCGTGACACCGACGACCTCGTCCTCCGAGGCCGGGAACTGGACACCCTCCGAGCCCGCGTTCCCGCTCGCGGCGAAGACCTCCACTCCGGCCTCGTGCGCGTCGCGGAGGGCACGGATCACTGTCTCGGAGGTGCCCGTCATGCCAAGGCTCAGGTTGATGACCTCGGCTCCGGACGCGATCGCGAAGCGGATGGCCCGCGCGACGTCGAAGCTCGTCCCGTTGCCGTCGGAGTCGAGGACGCGCAGCGGCAGGATCATCGCGTCGGGGTTGATCAGGGCGATCGTCCCCGCGACGTGCGTTCCGTGGCCGAAGGCCTCGTCGACGAACCCGTCCCCGTCATCGTCACGACCGTCGGCGACCTCGTCCGGCGAGAGATCACCATCGACGAAGTCGAAGCCGAATGGCAAGACACGTCCGGCGAGCTGCGGGTGTGCTGCGTCGACTCCCGTGTCGATGACGGCCACCGTGGATGCCACACCGGTGAGCAGCGCGTGCAGCTCATCCACCTGGAGGGCGGACATGGCGGGTTGTGCGAAGTACTCGCCGGGGGTGGGATCCCCGTCGTAGAAGGCGATGCAGCCCTGGCCGGAGAGGGTAGTGGCCGAGGAGCACCCCGGGCGCACCGGAGCACTCATCGGGCGATCGATCTCGGCGTACTCGACCTTCGGATCGGCGGCGAGGAGCGAGAGCGTCTTCGCCGACCTGTCGGTCGGCACACGGACCACGACGACGGTCGAAGGGCCCTCGACGATGTCGACGAGCACCCCCCCGACGTTGTTCGCGATCGCCACGGGGTCGCCGCCTCGCCAGGTACCCACGATGAGGCGGATGCTCTTCTGCCTGGACCGTTCCGCATCCTTCTGGCCCGTCGATGCGACGGCGAGCTGGGGTGACGCCCACTGAGCGCCGGCGGGTGCCGCGAGGAGCGCGGCGAGGAGCGCGTACGGAGCGAGATTCATTGGGGAAGGGCCTGTCGGGGACGAGGGGCGGAATCGGCTCCCGATCGGAGCTCACCACACCTCTCCATATAGTCGCCCGGCCTCCCGGACACGGTAATTACAGCCCCGTAACCCTCGCCGAGCCCGAGCGCGAAAAAGAGGGGAGTGCCTGTATTCCGCGACCGCCGTCGGTCTCTCTGTAGTGGGAGAGGCGTGCGCTGTCGTGGGCCCCCGCTCTGACGGTGGCTCCGTTTGCGTACGTCGTATCACGACTCGCCTGTCGGGCTCTGCAAGGGAACGCCAACCCCAAGGAGCCCACGCCATGAACGCACGAACGCTCTCGGTCGCCTGCGCGCTGTCGGGTCTGCTCGCACTCAGCGCCGCAGGTCAGTCCTCGAACCATCCCTCCTCGACCCTGGTCGTCAACCGAAACGCGGCCGGCGCAGCGCCGCTCCAGGCCCTCATCGGTATCCAGGATCCGAACGTGATCGACATCGAGGGAGAACCGGCGGCACCCTGGGTGGCCGTCTTTGGTGTGTACGACCGCGGCACGACCGTGGCGGGCATGGGGATCCTGAACGTGGACCTCTCGCTCCCCTTCTCCAGGGTCTTCGGTTTCACGGATGCGGAGGGAAACGCACAGATCACGTTCCCCGTCGGATCCCTCTCGCAGGTCTCCCCGGGTCTCGAGGTCGCCGTGCAGACGGCGATCGCCGACGCGACGATGGCGTCGGGCTTCAGGCTCAGCGGAGTCACGCAGATCACGACCGTCGAGACGATGTCCTCCCCGCCGCTCTTGAACCCGGGAGTGGGGAGCACGGCGCGAGCACGGGCCCCGATGATGGGCGAAGATGCGGGCTCGGTCACCGTCGGCAACCTGACCTTCGTCGTCGACGCGGCCACGCTGTTCGCGAACTTCACGGCGATGTCGGAGCTGGCGCCCGGCGACTGGGTCGTGGTCGAGGGACGGGTCGGTCCGCAGGGGGCGCTCGTCGCCGAACAGGTGAGCCTCGAGGACGCCGAGAAGCTGGCGCGGGTCTCGGGCCAGGTCCAGGGCGTCGGCCCGTCGGGTCTGGTCGTGCTCGGTGTATCGATCTACACGTCTTCCACGACACAGTTCTGCGACGGCGGCGTCTCGGTGGCCCTGACCGACATCGTGCCCGGCATCACGGTCGAGGTCATGGTTCCCGTGGGCTCGGAGGTGTTCCCGAACGCAGACACCGTGCTCTTGAACGTGAACGTCGAGCTGGAGCCGGAGCCCGAACCCGAGCCGGAGGAGGAGGAGGAGATCGAGTTCGAGATCCCCCCCGCGCCGCCCTTCTGCTCCTGACCGCCTCTCCACGTGGCCTGGGTGCGTCCGTGATGCGAGTCTTCCGCCGCTCGATCGCCCTGCTCCTGGGCGCCGTACCGGCAGTGCTCGGGCTGGAGCTGGCGGTTCGCCTCACCCGACCCGACCCGGTCGGCGAGGCGGCCCGCGAGCTAGCCCTGTTCCAGGGCGACCAGTCCCGGACCGAGCGGCTCTACATGCTCGACGAGGAGCTGGGTTACAGGCCGATCCTCGGCACGAAGCTCTTCGACGAGCGCGGTTTCGTACGCAACGACTACCGGATCGAGAAAGCACAGGGCCGTCAACGGATCCTGTTCATCGGCGACTCCGTGACGCGCCGCGGCAAGATAGTCGAGGCCCTGAGGAGTGCCTACGGAGACGGAGAGTACGAGTTCTGGAACGGGGGCGTCACGGGGTTCAACACGGCTCAGGAGGTCACCTACCACGAGCGGTACACGTCGGCCTGCGAGCCCGACCACGTCATCCTGACGTTTCACCTGAACGACCTGGAACGGACTCCCATCTCGTTCCGCGGTGCCGACGGGCGCATGCACGTCTTCATGCCCCACAAGAACCTCTCGGAGGTCAACGCGTGGCTCTTCTCCAGGAGCTACCTCTACCGCTTCTACGTCGGGCTCACGCGAACCCGGAACCTGGACGAGTCCCAGGCGGACGTGCGCAGGTCGCTCGAGCGGCTGGTCGCGATCACGGAAGGGCAGGACGTCCGGCTGACGGTGCTCGTGCTACCGAACCTCGAGCCACGAGAGGACTGGAACGACTACTGGGTGCTCAGCTACGAGTGGATCACGGCGACACTGGCCGATCTCGGAGTGCGCCACTTCTCGCTCCTGCCGGGGCTCGAGCGGGCGTTGCGGGACGGGATCGACCCGACTCGGACTCCCGGCGACACCGAACACCCGAGCGACGCTGTTGCCGCCTACTTCGCAGGAGACCTCGCGGAGTGGGGCTTGCTGGAGAGGCGGGAGACCGGATTCGCCCGCAACGAGCCGACCGACAACCAGCTCAGCGCGCCCGAGTGAGAGCTCCCCGAGCGGCCTCTCCGCCGGATGGGCACGGGCGACCACATGCCACGGCTCTCCGCATCCGGCTGTCCGACGCCGGGCGAGACCGTGACGATCAAGCTCGATCGGGCGCTGGGAGGAGCATCGGCGCTCCTGGGTGTGGAGGTGGCGAGCGCGATCATGGCGGACTCCGGGAGATAGCCTCCTGCGAGCGGCCCGCCGACGGCGCCGGTCCCGGTACCCTACGCCGCCTCGCGAGGCCGTCTTGATCGGACGCCGCCTCCTTGAACACCCGTGCCCGACCGAGTCCTCATCGTCGGCGCGACCTCCGCGGTCGCGGCCGAGGTCGCCCGCATCCACGCGGAACGAGGCAGCGAGCTCTTCCTCCTGGCGCGCGATGCGGGGCGCCTCGAGAGCCTCGTCGACTCCCTCGGCGACAGGGTGGTCGGCCACGAGGCCGGTGACCTCAACGAACTTCGGGCCAACGCGGGCCGGATCGAGCGCGCGATCGAGGTGCTCGGTCGGCTGGACGTGGTGCTGATCGCCCACGGCCTCCTCGGCGATCAGATCCGGTCGGAGAGTGAGCTCGAACACACGCTCGACATCGTGAGCACGAACTTCACGAGCACGGTCTCCCTCCTGATCCCCCTCGTGAACGCGCTCGAGGAGCAGGGCCGCGGACACCTGGGCGTGATCACGTCCGTCGCCGGTGAGCGCGGTCGGCCGCGCAACTACACCTACGGCGCGGCGAAGGGCGGACTCACGCGCTACCTGGAGGGCATCCGTAGCCGGCTCTACTCGACGGACGTGCACGTGCTCAACATCAAGCTGGGTCCGGTGGACACGCC
>JAJDET010000034.1 GCA_029259655.1 Planctomycetota bacterium | reverse complement strand
GGCCTTCATCCTGCACGCGGTGTCGCTCCGTCAGGCTTTCGCCCATTGCGGAAGATTCTCGACTGCAGCCTCCCGTAGGAGTCTGGGCAGTGTCTCAGTCCCAGTGTGACGGATCATCCTCTCAGACCCGCTAACCATCATAGCCTTGGTGAGCCATTACCTCACCAACAAGCTAATAGCCCGCAACCCCCTCATTGAGCAGCAGCCGAAGCCACCGTTTACCATCATGGAGATGCCTCCTCGACGGACCATCCGGTTTTACCCACCGTTTCCAGTGGCTATCCCGGTCTCAAAGGTAGGTTGGTTACGTGTTACTCACCCGTTCGCCGCTTTACTCGGTACCCGAAGGCACCTTTCACGCGCGACTTGCATGCCTAATCCACACCGCTAACGTTCGTTCTGAGCCAGGATCAAACCCTTCAATTAGTGTTTGCTTCTGACTTATGGAATTGGATCGCCGTCCGGGTAGGACAGCGATCAACGCTCGCTCGAGTTTACAGGGCTACCCTTGTTTTCAAAGAGCCATCCACCCGCTCGGAGCGCGCTTGAAGGGCGAAAAGCCCCCCTCACGAGCCCGAATGGCAGGCTTCTGAGCGTCTTCCTGCTCCGCCTGAACAGCGGTGCAAGGGCGCCGAGAATAGGGATTTCGGGGGACGGATCAAGCCTCGCGATCCAATTCCTTCCCGGCGCTCGCTTCGCTCAGCTAACCTCCTGGGAATGCAGGGGTTGCAGATAGCGACTCCAGGCATTGGAAAACCGTCCGCGGGAGCCTTCGAACCCCTCAGGGCTGGACCAGGATCGCGGTTCCGCGCGGGAGGATTTCGAACAGGTCCTCCACGTCCAAGTTTCGGAGACGGACACACCCGTCGCTAGCGGCCTCGCCGATCCGCTCGGGCTCCCAGGTTCCGTGGAAGCCGTAGTTGGTGGCCGTACCGTCCGGCCGCTTCCACCCGATCCAGCGCGTCCCGAGCTCGTTCTTGGGATCGCCGTAGGGGACCATCGGCTGCCCGCGGCGGAACCAGGAGGGCTCCTCGATCAGCTCTCCGACCACGTACTCCCCCACGGGCGTGTCCTGGCCCTGGGCCCCGATCGTCACGGGCCAGGCGGCAGCGACCTCGTCCCCGAAGAGCAGGAGCAGGTGGCGGGCATCGAGGTCCACGAGCGTGCTGACGGGGTCGGTCGGCACCCTGAGCTCCTCGCCCGCCTGCAGGTATCGCTCGCCCAGACGGTTCACGCGGCCGATCAGTCCAGTGCACACGAAGAGGCCGGGGACCTCCTCGATCGCACGCTTGCGAACGAGCGTGAGGTTGTCGCCGGGACCGACCTCGATCTCCACGGACCGCCAGGAGCCGGTGGGGCTCCAGCGGTGGCTTCCCTGGGCCAGCGTCAGCCGCTCGACCCATGTCGCGGTGAAGCCCGCGTCGCTGGACCAGGGAGAGGTCAGGTCCTCGAGGATCACTCTGGAGAGAGCGCGTGCGGCAGGGCCCCAGTCACGTGCATCGAGCCGCTCCTTGCCCTCGCGGGCCAGGAGGGCGAGCTCCATGGCACGGCGCGCACTGCCGCTACGGCCCGCGGACGCGGAGCGTGCCGCCGAGACGCGGCCGGAGACCGCCTCCTGCAGCAGGGAGAACTCCGCCTCGGAAACCCCCTCGCCCGGGGCCAGGTCCTTGGCGGTGGTCACGGCGCGCTCGGCCATGCCGGCGGCCGCCAGCGAGAACGAGAGCAGGAGCCGGGATCGGCGCGGGTTCAGGTCGGCGTGATACTCGTCCAGGTAGGCCTGGAAGGCCTCCGGACGGCGGTGCAGGAGCGCACCGGCCAGATCGGGCGTGTCGCGCAGCTCGACCGAAGCCTCCAGGCGATGCCCCCCCTCCGTTCGTTCCTGAGGAGCCGCGGCAGCGCGGGGGGGTCCCCCGCTCCGAGCCTGCCTCCCTGTCGCGGCAGGCCGTGCCGGCGGCTGGATGAAGGCGGGCTCCTCGACTTCCGGCTCCGTCCGGGCTGTCGGCGCGGGGTCAGCGCGCTCCGAGGCGACGGCCAGGTCGGGCCCCGCACCCGGGAAGTACTTCAGTACCAGGGCTACGACTGTGATACCCAGGAACAGGATGACGATAACGCGCAAGACGGGCCCCGTAGGACGCGATGATAGCCAGGCGCGTGGTTCGGCCCCAGCGTTCGCGGGACAGAACTTGCATCCGAGGATCGAGCCGTCGCGAGACGGACACGAGTCGTCGTGGTCGGGAGCCCCCGGCGATGCCGTGGCCGGCGGAACCCTGAACCCGTTGGTTCAGGTGGGCCCAACACGACGCCTTTGCGCCGTCGAACAAGGCCCTCGCTGTGAATGTTAGGCTCGGGGTGACGATCCGGTCATCACATGCGCCACCAGTGAGCTACCCGGATCGAAGCTAGCATCCGCGGGGCGGGAGCACAACGCGTCCACCCGCCTCGAGTCGCTACCAGATCTGGTCCCGGACCCGAGACGCGACCTCTTCGGCGAGCGCCAGAGCGCGGCGGCCTTCCTCTCCGGTGACCTCCGGCTCGGATCCTTCCCTCACGGAAGCGAGAAACGACGCGAGCTCCGCCTGCAGGGGGCGCTCCAGCCCGGTCAGCTCGAGCTCCTCCACCTGGAGCATTCCGCCGGTCACCAGGTCTCCGTGGGCGGCGAGCTCGGCGGGATCCATCCGCTCCAGGGCGGCTCGGCTCTCGTCCCAGTTGTCGCCCTTTCGTACGAGCAGCCCGTAGTTCTTGGTGAAGTCGAGGCTCACGTAGCTCTGAGAGGAGAACATGCGGAAGCGACGCATCGGAGAGAGCGAGACCCGGCTGGCCGTGACGTTGGCCCTGCCCCCGTCCGCGAACACGAGCCGGACCGAGGCCATGTCCTCGCTGTCGGTGAGGATCGTGCCCCCGGCCGCGTCGATGTGCTCGACGTCGTCCCCCATCAAGTGGAGTACGAGATCCAGATCGTGGATCATCAGGTCGTGCACAACGCCGATGTCGGTGCTGCGAAAGCTGAAGGTCGACAGGCGGTGGCATTCGATGAAGCGCGGACGAAGCCCCAGCTCGCGAACGACACGGACGCCAGGCTGGAAGCGCTCCACGTGTCCCACGGACAGTAACGCGCCGCCCCTGTCTGCCGCCTCGAGGATGCGGTCCGCGCTCGCGAGGTCGATGGCGAGGGGCTTCTCCACGAGGCAGGGTATCCCGGCCTCGAGCAAGGGCACGGCGACGTCCGCGTGGGCGATCGTGGGAACGACGACGCTGACCGCGTCCACGCGATCCGTGAGCTCCTGCGGCGATCCGAACGCCTCGCACCCGAGCTCTTCGGCGACCGCCTTGGCGCGTTCCGGGTTCGCATCGATCACGCCGACGAGATCCGCGGCCTCGGAGTCCGCGTAGATCCCTGCGTGAATACGGCCCAGATGCCCGACCCCGACGACCGCGACGCGCAGGGTGCTCAAGGCGCGGCCCCCGAGCGCTCGCCTGTGGGACGCGCGATACCCGCTGCGGGCGGCTCGCGACGGGGAGCCGCGAAGATCAGCTTCTCGCCCTCGCGCTGGAACTCCTCCCGCAAGCTCTCGCGGTAGCGCCCCTTCGCGCCGAACTCCGTTCGAGAGAGGGAGTCCAGGAGCTCTCTGACGAGCTGGCTCTCGACGTGCCCCTCGCGCAGCCTGTCGACGGCCTGCTTCCGTGGTTCCTTGGACCGGAAGATCTTGCGATAGGCGACCGAGAGTCGCTCGATCTCCTCGTTTCCGAACCCGCTGCGCTGGAGCCCGATCTTGTTGACACCCCGGATGCGACTGGGGTGCCCCTCGACGATCATGAACGGCGGAACGTCCTGGACCATCCGCGTCAGGCCGCCGACGTAGGCGTGGGCGCCGATCGTCACGAAATGGTGGGCCGCAGCGGCGCCGCTCACGTTCGCGCGGCGCCCGACGAAGACGTGGCCGGCGAGCAGGACGTTGTTGCCGAGGATGACCTGGTCCTCGAGGTGGCAGTCGTGCGCGACGTGACAGCACGCCATGAGCAGGCAGTCGCTGCCGATGCGAGTGACTCCGCCGCCCTTGACGGTACCGCGGTTCACGGTCACGAACTCGCGGATCGTGTTCCGATCACCGACCTCGAGCCGGGTGTTCTCTCCCTTGTAGGAGAGGTCTTGCGGTGGTCCGCCCAGGCTGGCCTGGCCGACGATCGAATTGTCCTCGCCGATCGTCGCAACGCCGTCGATCACGACCTGAGCTCCGATCCGCGTCCGATCGCCGATTCGGACCTCGGGTCCGAGGCTCGAGTACGGGCCGATCTCGACGTCGACGCCGAGCTCAGCGCCCTTCTGGACGACTGCCGTGGGGTGGATCTTCAGTGCCATGGCGTGCTTCGGGGAGCGGTCCGGCTCCTCATTCGTCGACCATCGTGAAGGTCAAGACGGCCTCGCAAACCGGTCGTCCGGCGACCGATCCGAGGCCCTTCACCTGCCCCATCTTGCCCTTCATCCGCAGGGTCTCGACCTCGATGCGCAGCTGGTCGCCGGGGACGACGGCTCCGCGCAACTTGACCTTGTCGATCGACCAGAGGACAGCGAGCTTGCCCGTGTTCTCGAGCTTGCGCAGGAGGAGGACGCCTGCCAGCTGGGCCATTGCCTCCAGTTGCAGGACGCCGGGCATCAGAGGAGCGCTGGGGAAGTGCCCCTGGAAGAACGGCTCGTTGATCGAGACGTTCTTGAGCCCGACGGCGCGCTGGTAGCCGTCGATCGAGATCACGCGATCGATGAGCAGGAACGGATAGCGATGGGGCAGCATCCGCATGACCTCGCGGATGTCGAGCCCGGTCTCGCGCGTGATCAGCCCCCCGGTTTCATGCTGCTGCATGCGATCGAGCAGGCGCCGCACGAGCTCGGCGTTGGCGCTGTGTCCCGAGGCCGTGGCGATGATGTGCGCGTGGAGATCTGCGCCTAGCAGGTGCAGGTCCCCGATCAGGTCCATCATCTTGTGGCGGACCGGCTCGTCCGGCATCCGCATGACGGTCTCGGGATCGCCGAGCACCACCGTGTTCTCGCGCGTCGCGCCCTTCCCGAATCCCGCTTCGCGGAGCGCCTCGACTTCGGAGGCCAGGCAAAAAGTGCGCGCCGGGGCGAGCTCCTTGGCGAACGTCTCCGGCGTGACGTCGAGCTGGAGCGAACCACCTTGAACAGCCGGGTCGTCGAAGGACGCGATGTACTGCAACGTGAGCCGTGAGTCCTCGACCGGCAACGCCACGAGGGTCGAGCGCCCGTCGCGGACGAAGATCGACTGGTCGAGCTGGAAGACGCGCGCTTCCGCGCGTTGTTCGACGATGCCCGCCTGCTGGAAGAGCTCGACGAGGACCTGCGCGCTCCCGTCGAGCCCCGGCATCTCCGGTCCAGACAGCTCGACGGTCAGATTGTCGACTCCCAGCCCCGTGCAGACGGCGAGCAGATGCTCGACCGTGTCCACCCGTCCCTCGCCCCGCTGCAGTCGCGTGCGACGCTCCTTCGCGGAGTGGTAGGTGATGTGCGCCGGGACGCGGGGGGCATCGGGCTCGTCGGTCCGGATGAACTCGACTCCCGTCCCCTGCGGCGCCGGAAGAACGCGGGTCTGGACGATCTCCCCGGAGTGCAACCCCGGTCCGGAGAACTCCACGGCCGTGCGGAGGGTGCGTTGCGCTCTCATCGAGAAAGGCGCTCCTCCAGGTCGGAGAGCCGCTTCTCGAGCTCCCGGACCCGCGCCAGGAGCGCCGGTACCTTGCGGGAGCCCGCCTTGCGACGGAGCTCGTCCTTCTGCGGCTGCGCCGGGGACCCCTGATAGTCGCGCCCGCCCTCGAGATCGCCGTAGACCCCCGACTGCCCCGCCACACGCGCGCCGCTTCCGATCTCGACGTGCCCGGCGACGCCCGTCTGTCCGCCGATGACGACTCCCTCGCCCGTGCGGGCGGAGCCGGCGACCGCGACCTGCGCGACGATCAGATTTCGCTCTCCGATCTCAACGTTGTGGCCGAGGTGGACTTGATTGTCGAGCTTCGTCCCCCGGCCCAGGCGCGTCGGACCGAAGCGCCCGCGATCGATCGTGCAGCCCGACCCGATCTCGACGTCGTCCTCCACCACGACCGTGCCGCACTGCGGCACCTTGACCCAGCCCGCGGTCCCGGGCTCGAAGCCGTACCCGTCTCCACCGATGACCGTGCCCGAGTGGACGATACACCGGCTCCCGACGCTCACCTTCGCGTAGAGCACCACGCCGGCGTGGATCTCGGTCTCCTCACCGATCACGACGCCGGCCCCCACCAGGGCTCCGGCGTGGATCACGGCCCGCGCGCCGATCCGGGAGCCGGGTCCCACGACCGCGAGCGCTCCGACCGCCGCCCCTTCGCCGAGCTCGACCGTCGAGTCGACGACAGCGCTCGGATGGACGCCCGGCTCGGGCCCGGGCAGCGGGGCGGCGAAGGCGCTCACGATGCTGCTGAACGCGCTGCCGGGGTCCTCGCAGCGGAGCAGGACGAGGTCCTCGCGCGGCCGCGCGACCTCGCGGGCCACGAGCACGGCACCGGCGGCCGTCCGCTCGAGCTGGCGAACGTACCTGGGATGCGAGAGAAAGCTGATATCGCGCGGCCCCGCCGCGGACAGGGTCGCCGGACCCGTCACGACGCGATCTGCGTCGCCTTCCAGCTCTGCCCCGCAAAGGGCCGCCAGTTCGCCTACCGTGAGCTCGGGCATCGGGGTCCGCCCCAGTCGGGCGGGCGCTAGGCCTCCTACTGCGCGGAGGCCTCTAGGCCGGGCAGGTTTAGCCGGGCAGGGGGAGCCTGTCAACCTGCCGGATCAGCGAAGCCCGATGTCGAAGCGGAAGGTCTCACGATCGTCCTGGTCCCCCTTCTCGATGGGGAATCCGAAGCTCAGGGTCAGAGGCAGTCCCAGCCAGAGGGACACGCTGAAGCCGACCGAGGCTCGGAGCTCGTTCAGCTCCAGCGAGAAGGCCTCCGGGTCCAGGATTCCCGCGTCGAAGAAGATCGCGCCGGTGAACTGCTCGATACGGCGGTAGGAGCCGGGCTGGACCCTCGAGTACATCGGGAAGATGTACTCGAGACGGGCGGCGACCTGACTCTCCCCGCCGATCGGGAAGCCGTTCTGGTTGGGGCCCACACCGCGCCGGTCGAATCCGCGCAGGCTCCGGCCGCCCAGGAAGAACCGCTCGGTGTAGGGAACGTCGTCGGTATCTCCGAAGGGCCAGGCCACGCCGAGATTCAAACGCGTCCTGAAGCGCGAGCGCGGCTCTCCGATATCCTCGCCGAGCGGGATGTACCAGTCGTACACGAGCTCGGACTTCGCGAACTCCTCGTCGCTCCCGAGGAAGTCGGTGTAGACGGAGTTGGTGAACCCGACGATGCGCCCTTCGCTGGGAGCGATCGGAAAGTCCACGTTGCGCAGGTTGTACCCGAGCTCGAGGTGAGCGAGGTCCGTCGTTCCCTCCTGGTCGGCCAGGAGGCGCGGAACCCCGAGGGGCGAGAACAGGGACAGTCCGCCGCTGGTGCTGAGGTCGTCGACGTCGACTTCCCCGGTCGCGAGGCCCGCGAAGACGGAAGAATCCGGGCTGAGCTGGCGCCCCAGGCGAAACCCGACCTCGCGTCGATCCTCGTCGTGGGATTCGAAACCCAGGAGACGCCGGAATGCGAAGAGCGAGAGGCTGGTGCGGTCGAGGTGCGTCCGGAACAGGTCCGGCTCGCGGAACTCGATGGAGTAGCGGGAAATCTCCGTTCCCGGGAACAGGCGCAGGTTCAGGGTCTGCCCGGCTCCGTGGAACGCAGTCCCGTCCGCGAGCTCGCTGACGAGTGTCCAGGGAGCCCACGAGCTCGGAAGGTCGGTGGCGTCGAAGTTGTGGAGCTGAAGGCTGACTCCCCCGGTGATCCCGACGCCGCTCCCCGCGGCCGCGCTGATGTCGAACCGGAGGATGCTGCTCTCCTGGACCGTGAACTCGAGGTCTTTCCAGGCGGGATCCGAGGTCTCGACGAAGCGCACGCTGGCGGGCGTCTCGTAGGGACGCAGGACGTCGCGGAACGCGGCCATGTTCCGGATCCGGCGCAGGGACGCGTTGATCTCCACGAGGTCCGCGACCTCGCCCGGGAAGATGGAGAGCTCGCGGCGGAATACCCTGTCCTGGGTCTTCTCGCTGCCGAGGAAGCTGATCTCGCGAATGAAGTGCTGCCGGCCCTGTGCCAGCCGATAGATGACGTGGACCTGTCGTTTCTCCACGTCGACGACGAGCTGTGGTTCCAGGAACTCGAACCTCTCCAGGACAGGCAACGAGGTGTGGAAGATGTACCCGTGCTCGCCGTAGTGATCGGTCAGTGCGAACCGGTCGCGGAGGACGATGCGGTCCTCGAACGGCGCTCCCGTCTCGAGCGTACAGAGGTCTAGCAGCTCCTCCTCGGGGAAGATCAGGTCCGCCGGCTCCTCGACCAGGAGACCCGGGCTGCCCGGATCCCGAGCGCGGTCGATGCCCTCGATCGTGAGCGACGCGACCGTGTAGCGCGGCCCTTCGTCCACGGCGATGTTGATCGTTACGCGATTCCGCTCCGCGTTGAACTCCAGGTGGTCCAGCTCGACCACGGCGTCGAGCCAGCCCTGGTCCCGGTAGACGTTGCGCAGCGCAACGAGGTCCGCCTCCAGTGTCTCTTCGTCGAAGACCGGCCGCAGGAAGAACGGGAAACGCCTCTTGCCCGTCTCGACCTCGGCCAGCGGAGCCAGGCCGCTCTTCCAGAACAGGAACCGCTCGTTGGGCAAGGACTCGTTGCCGTCGTAGAAGACCTTGGCGACCTTGACCTTGGGTCCCTCCCGGATCTCGAAGAAGACGTCGGCGGCACCGCCCGGCAAGTCCTCGGACCCGGATTGCACCTGCTCTTCGATCTCGACGAAGTAGTAGCCCTCACGACGGTAGGCGTCCTTGAGCCGCTTCACGACGATGGGGACCCGGTTGAGGAAGAGCTCGTCCCCCTCCTCGAGACCTGCCCAGTCATAGAGCTTCCCGGTGGAGACGGCGGCGTTGCCGACGAAGCGCGGCTCGAAGTCGGCGGGGACCTCATCGACGACGAGCAAGAGCTCCACTCCCCCCTCGACCTCCCGGTAGCTGACCCGCGGGACGACGTGGAAGGAGCGCCAGAGGGTGTCGACACCGGCCGAGACCTGGCGCCGGTCGAGGGGCTCGCCCTCTGCCTGCCCCAGGGCCGCGAGAAGCTGCGAGCGACTGTAGCGCAGGTTCCCCTCGACGCGGATGCTCACGACGACCTCCTCTGCGGCGGCCACAGGAGGCGCGGGATCCTGCCCCGTGGCGGGCGAGACGAACGCGCAGTGGACCGCGGCGGCCAGAGTCACGAGCGCAAGGAGCTTCACGGCACGAGGCCGGCGTCGGTTTCCCGTCACGCGATCGGCTGAGCTTCGCGAACCGTCCGGCTCTCGAAGCGCATGGTCTCGGGAAAGAACTGCAGACGGACGGTGCCGGTCGGACCGTTCCTGTGCTTGGCGCAGATGACCTCCGCCACGCCGCGATACTCCTCGTCCTCCTTGTACTTGCTGTAGTACTCCGGCCTGTAGAGCAACAGGACGACGTCCGCGTCCTGCTCGATCGAACCCGACTCGCGCAGATCCGCCAGCTGTGGTCGCGGCGGGTCGCGGAGCTCGACCTGGCGGGAGAGTTGCGCGAGCGCGACCACCGGGATCTCCAGCTCGCGTGCAAGCGCCTTCAAACCCCTCGAGATGATGCTGATCTCGTGCTGACGGTTGTCGGATCGTCCCCCCGACAGGAGCTGGAGGTAGTCGATCATGATCATGTCCAGTCCGAACTTCGCGCGCACGCGCCGTGCACGGCTACGAACGGACATGATGTTCAGCGTGGGGGAGTCGTCGAAGAGAATACGCGTGCCCGAGAGCTCGTCGGCCGCCGCCGTCAGGAGCTGGCGCTCCTCTGCGGAGAGCCGACCGGAGCGCAGGCGATAGGCCTCGACCCGCGCCCGGGAGCAGAGCATCCTTTCGACCAGCGAGAGCCGTCCCATCTCCAGGCTGTACAGGAGAACCGTCGGCTTCCTCCCGAGCCAATCCGAGGTCGCCATCGCCGTGTGCTCGATCAGGTTGAGCGCCATCGCCGTCTTTCCCATCGAGGGCCGCGCCGCCAGGATCACGAGGTCTCCCGCGTTGAACCCGCAGAGCATCTCGTCGAGGTCGTAGTACCCCGTCGTGAGTCCGGTGATCCCCTGGCGATGCGCGCGGGCGTCGATCCGCCGCCAGGCTTCGCGAATGACCTCGTCGACGAGCTCGGCACCCTGCGAATCGCGTCCGCGCGAGATGCCGAAGATCCGGTTCTCGCTCTCGTCCAGGAGCTCCTGGACCGCGTCACCCTCCGGCCGTGCTTCGTACGCAGCCGAGACGATATCGGTCGCCTCCGAGATCAAGCGTCGCAGCGTCGCGCTCTCACCGACGATACGGGCGTAGTGCAGGAGGTGTGCGGACGAGGTGGCGCACCCCATGAGCTCGATCAGGGTCTCCTCGCCGCCGACCTCCGCGAGTGCGCCTTCGATGCGGAGGACCTGAGCAACCGTGACAGGGTCGACCGGAGTCCCCTTCTCCGCCAGGTCGACGAGGACGCTGCAGATCTTGCCGTGCCTGCGATCGAAGAAGGCGTCGGGGTGGACGATCTCGATCGCCTCGGTGATCCGCTCGGGATCGACCAGCATCGCGCCGAGCAACGCGCGCTCCGCGTCCAGGTTGTGCGGCAGCCTTCGACCCGAGGATTGCTCGTCGTTCATCGTCAGCGCGCAGGATACCGAGCACGGCTATCCGTCGGAACGACGGGCCCGGCGCACCCTCCCAACTCCGTTGTGGATCGGGATCGGCGACAACGTGGAAAAAGCGACACGACGCTCCCGGCAGACGCATTCACGTCCGCCGGGAGCGCCGGAAATCCGTCGCGTGCCGGTCCTACGCCCCGGCGGCGATCACCTCTACGGCCACGACGGCGGAGTGCTCGGCGTGGACGTGGACCGCGACCTCGTGTCGCCCGACCGCCTTGATAGGCTGATCGAGCCGGACGTCGCGCTCCTCGATGTCGAAGCCACGCTCGGCGAGCAGGCGCACGATCGTGGACGCGCTCACGGATCCGAACAGGCGGCCGTTCTCGTCGGAGCGCTCGGCCGTCTCGATCGTGACACCGGCCATCGCCGCGATACGGCTCTGGACGTCGGCCAGGAGGGCAGCATCCTCGGCGTCGAGCCGCGAGCGACGGCGCTGCATCATCTTCACGTTCTCGGGCGTAGCCGGAACGGCCATCCGCTTGGGAAGCAGGAAGTTCCGCGCGTAGCCCGCGGCCACCTGGACGACTTCCCCACAGCGGCCGACGTTCTCGACGTTGTCCCTCAGCAATATCTGGACACGTTTCACTCTGAACCTCCTCTAGCCGACGAAGGGCAGGAGCCCCATGTGGCGCGCGCGCTTGATGGCCTTCTTGAGCTCCCGCTGTCGCTGCGCGGTGAACGTCGTTCGCCGGCGGGAGAGGATCTGCCCCTGGGGGCCGACGAATCGCCGGATGTAGACGATGTCCTTGTAGTCGATGCCGGCGTCGCGGCGGTGTCGGTCCTCGTTCTTGACGGGGCTCATTCTTTCGTCTCCTCGGCGGGAGCCTGTTCGGGTGCCGGCGCCTCGGTGCCCGCAGCGACGGCCTCGGGCTCCGGCTCCTTGGTCTTCTCTTCGGACTTCGGCGCTTCGGCGGACTTCGGCGCTTCGGCGGGCTCCGGCGCCTCGGCGGGCTTCGGCGCCCTGGCGGGCTCGGCAGGCCGGGACGCCCGTTCCGGTTCCGGCTCGGGTTCGGGCGGAACGATCTCGTCCTCCGGGGGAGCGGGGATGCTGAAGTCCGCGGTGTCCTCCGCCCGTGCCAGGTCCCGCTCGTTCTCGGGGACCGAGTCCGCCTTCACGATCAGGTGCCTGAGGATCTTCTCGGTGAGGCCGAGGTCCCGGTTGAGGACCTCGCCCTTGCCGGGGTCGAGCTCGAAGTAGGTCAGGAGATACGTCCCTCTCCGACGCTGACGGATGGGATAGGCGAGCTTCCGCTCCTCCCACCGACGCGCGGTGTGCAGGGTCGCACCGTGCTTGGTGAGCAGGTCGGTGACCGTCTCCTTGGCCGGCTTCCAGCCGGCCCGGACGAGGTCGTTGTCCAGCAGGAACATTCCTTCGTACAGGGGTGTCAACTCATCACTCCGTTCTAGTCGGTGAGGTCCGTCAGTCGGCCTCATTCCAGCGGCTGTGGAACCGCGTCATGCACTCCTCGAGGTTTCCCTCCGAGAGCCAGAACACGAGCGCCTCCGTCGCTTCCGCGACGACGACGTCCATCTCCTCGCGCTCCCGGCGATCGAACCTGTCGAGCACGTGACGCGCCGCGTCGGTCCTCGGTCTCCCGATCCCCACGCGCATGCGGGGGAAGCGGTCGGTGCCGAGGCATTCCAAGATCGAACGCATGCCGTTGTGCCCCCCCGAGCCGCCGTGCGGTCGGATGCGCAGCTTGCCGAAGGGCAGGTCGATGTCGTCGTAGACGATCATCAAGTCCTCCGGAGCAACGCCCGCCCAGCGGGCCACGGGTGCGACGGCTTGTCCCGAGAGGTTCATGAAGGTCATGGGCTCGAGGAGGAGCACGTCGCGCCGGGTGTCCCGCGCGACGGTCAACTTCCTCGGGCCGGTGTAGCCCTCGAGAACTCTCGGGTGTTCAAAGAGCAAGCCTCCCAGCTCGGATGCCAGGGCCTCCACGACCTCGAACCCGACGTTGTGTCGTGTTCCCAGGTACTCGTCGCCCGGGTTGCCCAAGCCGACGATCATCCGTGTCCTGCCCTCCACACCGGGAGCCCCTCGGACCGGACGGGCGGGAGAGCCCACCCCCGGCCTTGAGGGGCGACGATTCTAGTCCCCGCGCCGCGCGGGTAAAGCACGGCGTCGGAGACCCGGGAATCAGGAGTCTTCGGCCGGGGTTCCCTCCGGCGCGTCTGCGGAGGCATCGGGAGCCGGGACCTCGCCCTCAGCGCCCTCTTCGGTCGTCTCGAGCTCCTCGTCCAGACCCCGCGCCGTGGCGACGACGGCCACCTGGGTTTCGCCGGGTGTGACGAGCTCGAACCCCTCGGGGAGGACCAGATCCTCGGCCCTGAGAGGGTGCCCGAAGTCCATCTCGTCGACCCGGACCTCGATGAAGTCTGGGATATCCGAGGGCAGGCACCGGATGTGGACCGAGTTGACGAGGTGGTTGAGCACGCCGCTCTTGGGGTGCCCGACGAACTCGAGCGCCACGTCCACGTCGGTCTTCACGCCGCGCTGCACGCGCCTGAACTCGATGTGGCAGATGCCCTCCCCCATCGGATCCCACTGGAGCTCGCGGACGGTGGCCGACTCGGTCTCACCGCCGACCTCGATGTCGAACAGGTGCACGTGGTGGCGCCGGGCCTCCCAGAACGCGCGGGAGTCGAGGCTGATGTCGACGTGCTCGCCGTCTCCGCCCTGGATCGTCGCGGGGATGCGACCTTCCGCGCGCAGTAACTGGGATGCGCGGCTGCCCTTCTTCTCTCTGACGTCTGCCTGGATCGTGGCGGAACTCATCGTGATTTCTCCGGCTTCAATCGGGTGTCTCGTCGAAGAGACTGCTGATGGACTTGGACTCGTGGAGGTTGCGGATCGACATTCCGAGGAGCGACGCGACCGAGACGACTTCGACCCTGGCGGGCGCGTTGCGCAGCGGAATCGTGTCGGTCACGAAAATTCGATCCGCGGGACAGGCATCGATTCGCTCGACGGCGGGACCACAGAAGACTCCGTGGGAGACCGCGATCATGATCTGCTTGGCGCCGTGCTTTCGGACGATGCGGGCGGCCTCGCTGATCGATCCACCCGTGGAGATCATGTCGTCGACGATGATCACGTTGCGGTCGGCGACGGCGCCGATGACGTGCTCGACCGTGATCTCCGACCCCGAAACGCGGCGCTTGTCGACGATGGCGAGGTCGGCCCCCAGCACCTTGGCATAGGAGCGGGCCATCTTGATGCCACCGACGTCGGGAGTGACGACGACCGGATTCTCGATCTCGAGATCCTGGATCGCCTTGAGCAGGACGGGCTTGGCGTACAGGTGGTCGACGGGGACCTCGAAGAAACCCTGGATCTGCGCCGCGTGCATGTCGAGGGTCAGAACCCGATCGACGCCCGTGGCCGTGAGGGTATTGGCGACGACCTTCGCGCTGATCGGGACGCGTCCCTCGTCCTTTCGATCCTTGCGCGCGTACCCGTAGTACGGCATCACGGCGGTGATGCGGCCCGCCGACGCGCGACGCAGGCAGTCGATCAGGAGCAGGAGCTCGATCCAGTTCTCGTTGACGGGCGGGCAGGTCGGCTGGATGACGAAGCAGTCGGAGCCGCGCACGTCCACGTTGATCTTGATGTCGATCTCGCCGTCCGGGAACCGCCCGACGTGGGCGTCGGAGAGGGGCAGGTCCATCTCCTCGGAGATACGACGCGCGAGCTCGGGGTGGGCCGTCCCTGCGATGAGCCGGATCTTGTCGCTGTAGCCGGGAGCTGTGTGGGGTCTTCCTGCGGTCATCGCGGGCCTCCGGCCGATGAATCTCGCTCCTCTTTCGCGCCCGTCAAGGGCCGAGCCGGAACCCCGACCCAGGTCTCGCCGGGCGGGACCTTCGAACGCCGCGTCACCACGGCCCCCCCACCGGTCACGGCACCCTCCCCGACCTCCATCGGAGCGATCAGGATCGAGCCGCTCCCGACGAACGCGCGAGCGCCGATCCGGGTCTTGTGCTTCTCCTTGCCGTCGTAGTTGGCGACGATCGTACCCGCTCCGATGTTGACCCCGGCGCCGATCTCGACGTCACCCAGGTAGGAGAGGTGCTTGGCCTTGGTGCCCTCCCCGACGACGGCATTCTTCGTCTCGGTGAAGTTCCCGACCTCCGCCCCATCCGCCAGGACGGTGCCCGGGCGGAGGTGAGTGAAGGGCCCGACCTCGCAGTTCCGGCCGATACGGGCTCCGCTGCGAATGACGGTGCAGGGCAGGATGCGAGTCCCCGCCCCGACCTCGACGTCCCAGTCCACGTAGGTCGTCGCCGGATCCTCGATGTGGACACCCTCGGCCAGGAGCCGGCCCAGGATGCGCATCTGGATGCCCGCACGCACTTCCGCCAGGTGGGCGAGCGTGTTGACCCCGATGACCTCGGTCTCGTCTCGGACGACGAGGGGCCGGACCTCGCGGCCGGAGGACACCAGCGCACCGGCCAGATCGGTGAGGTAGAACTCGCCCTGAGCGTTGTCGCTATTAATAGACGGAAGGAGCTCCTCCAGAACGCCGGGCGCGAAGGCGTAGACCCCCACGTTCACCTCCTCGATGGCGCGCTCCTCCGGGGAGGCGTCACGCTCCTCGACGATGGCCTGGAACACTCCGTCCGGTCCCCCGTCACGCTTGACGCGGCCGAAACCGCGCGGATCCCGGGGTCGTGCCGTGAGGAGACTCGCGCCGGCGCCCGAGGACTCGCGCTCTTCGATCAAGGCCCCCAGGGTCTCTGGACGGATCAGAGGCATGTCCCCGTAGAGCACCAGGGTCGCTCCCGGGGCCAGATTCGGCAGGGCCTGCCGCAGAGCGTGGCCCGTCCCCAGGGCCTCCGCCTGAACCGGGAACTCCAGCCGGGAATCCTCTCCGAACAAACCGCGAACCTTCTCTTCGACCCTTCCGCCGGGGGCCACCACGACGTGGACGCGCTGCGGCTCGAGCGCCAGGGCCTGGTCGAGCACGTAGGCCAGGAGGGGACGCCCGCACACCTCGTGCAGGACCTTCGGGAGCGCGGAGACCATCCGGGTCCCCTGTCCCGCGGCGAGGATGACAACGCTCCCTACGACTCCCATTGTGGGCGGCTCCTCCGGCGCTTCCGCGACGGCTTCCAATCCTCACGAGCTCGTCGGAGAACCGGAAAAAAGGGCCGCTCATCAAGCCCCCTGGGAGG
>JAJDET010000330.1 GCA_029259655.1 Planctomycetota bacterium | reverse complement strand
AGCAGGACCGCGCCCGACGTCCCCGCAGAGTCGTCGCTCATCGCCCGAGCACGTCGGCCCGGAGGCTCTCGGCCAGCTCGGCGACCGCACCGACGTCGTCGGCCGCCGCACCGAGCTCCGTCAGTACGCCGCCCAGATGCTCGATCACGACGTCCACGTGCTCGTCGGTGAGGCCGCGCTCGAGCAGGGGCGCGTGCGCGTCGCGCATGTCGCGGCCGGTGTACTCGGCCGGTCCGCCGGTGACGAAGGTGAGGAACGCCTTCTGCTTCGCGATCTGGCCCTCCATGTCGACGTCGTCGAAGAAGCGTGCGACGCGATCGTCGCTGAGCATGCGGCGGTAGAAGGCGTCGACGGCGGCCTGGAAGGCGCGTTCGCCGCCCAGGCGATCGTAGAGGGACATGGCGGGATCTCGGGTCGGTGTGAGAGGAGGTGAGGGCCGCGGGACTGCGTCACTACACGGCGAAGTGGTAAGTGGGCGGCGACTTTATCGACCGTCGCGACCGAAGTGGTAATTCAAATGCGGATTTGCGCCGAACGACCGCCGCTGTGCGAGAGGCGTCTGTCGGGTGCCGAGGGACCCTTGCGTTTCACTTGCGTAGGTGAAGAGCGCGCACCTTGCCCCGCCGTGTCGGTGGGAACACGATGGCCGTGATGGAACTCTCCCTTCACCCGGCTCTCTCCGTTCCTCTCACGCGGCGCCGCATGATGACGCTTCTCGCCGGCGCGGCGGCGGGGTCGCTGGTTCCCGGGTGTGCCTCGTCCGGCCACCGCACCGAGGCGTCGCGTGCGGACGTTCCCGGCGTCGAAGCCTTCCTCGCCGCGGTGCGAAGAGGGGATGCAGCGGAGGTCGAGCGCGGGCTCGATCGGGATTCGCGGCTCGTGCGGGCGATCGACCCCGACGGTCGCTCGGCGTTCGTGCTGGCGTACCTCGCGGGTCACCCGGAGATCGGTGACCTCCTGGAGCGGCGCGGGCTCGAGCTCGACGTGGTCGAGGCGGTGCTCGCCGCCGACTGGGAGCGTGTCGAGGCGCTCGCCGCGGCCGATCCCGCGCTGATGAACCGCGCCCATCCGATCGGCGGGAGCCCCCTGTACGCGAGCGGTCTCGTCGGCGGTGCGGAGCAGTACCGGTTGCGCGCGCTCGGTTCCGATCCGGACGGTCGACCCGAGGGTGGGACCGGGTTCACGCCCGCGCGCGCCGCCATGGACTGCCGGGATCCGCTCGGCGCCTGGCTGGCCGCGACCGAGCTCCTGAGCAACGGCGGAGACCCCAACGCGCCGCAGGCCAAGAAGGACAGCGTGCTGCACGGGGCCGTGCGTGCGCGCGATCTCCGGCTGGTGAGGCTCGTGGTTCGGAAGGGTGGAGACACCCGCGCTCGCGACGACGGAGACCGAACACCGCTCGAGCTCGCCCGGGGGCTCGAGTGGCAAGAGGGCGTGGAGCTCCTCGAGCGCGAGGCGACGATCGTGCGCGACCACCGCGCCTCGCGATTCGCGTTCGATCAGAACCGCGCGGCGTTCACACTGCTCGCGATCGACGAAGTGCCTCGTGCGGAACAGAGCGAGATCACCGGGCTCTCCCACTTCGATCGCCCGCGCGTGGTCGAGCTGCTGGCCGGCAATCCGCGTCTGGTGCACGCGATCTCGACCGACGCGGAGCTGGCCATCGAGGCCTGCGGGCACATTGGGCGGCGGGACATCATCCAGGTGCACCTCGATCACGGAGCCCCGCTCTCCCTGCCCACGGCGATCAGCCTGGGCGACCTCGGTCATGCGCGCTGGCTGCTGGACCGCGATCCGCGCCTGATCCACGAGCGCGGGCCGCACGACTTTCCTGTCATGTGGTATCCGGCCATCGGCGGGGGCTCCGTCGAGGCCGCCGAGCTCTTGCTCGAGCGCGGTGCCGAACTCGCGCAGGAGAGCGGCGGCGAGACGGCCCTGCACTGGGCCGCCAGGCGCGATCATCCGGATCTCGTCCGCTTCCTGGTAGAGCGCGGCGCGGACATCGAGGCCGTCGGCTACCGGGAGGACCGGGCGGGCCTCACTCCTCTCGGCCTCGCGCTCGTTGGTGCGCGCGAGGACGCCGCTCGGGTGCTGCGGGACCTCGGAGCGCGCGCCTAGCCGCCGCGGTTCCGGTGCCCACGACCGGCGAGCATCACGACGAGGCGTTCGACACCGTGCGGTGGCGTCTTGCATGCGGAGTCCCGGGAACGGAAGCTGTGCGCGCGTCGCGGGGCGGATCACCGTTGCAGATCACAGGAGGGACGAGCATGGGAAGTTGGGCGACACGGATCGCCGTGGCAGGATTTCTCTTCGTGTCGGTCGGTTGCGTACCGCTCACGGGGGCCGCGAGCATGACGCTCATGACGCGCGACCTGCCCCGGAGCTCGGAGAACCTCGAGCTCGTCGGCGGGCCGGTCGAGGAGACCGAGACGCTGACCTGGGCGCTCTTCTTCCTCCTCTTCGGGCAGAACCCGACCCACGAGAGCGTGGTCGACCGACTGCTCGAGAAGCACGACGCGGACGTCCTGCTCGACGGCGAGCTCACGACGTCCCAGATCGGGATCCCGTACATCTACATGCGGTTGAGCACGACGGCCAAGGGCCAGCCGGCTCGCTACAAGAATCGAGGCCAGTGATGCGCAGAGCACGAATCCTCTCGCTCTCGGTGCTGCTCCTCGCGTGTGGCTGCGTGGCGCCGGTCTTCAACTCGCCGATGACCCTGTCGACGCGATCGATCGCCGGGGAGAACGCGCGCGAGCTCGAGACCGTCACGGCGACCTCGAGCAGCTACTTCTTCGTCCTGATTCCGATCCCCGCGGATCCGAGGGACCTGTACGACGATCTCATGGTCGCTGCGAAGCGGGCCGGCGGCAACGCGGTCATCGACGTCCAGGTGCGGAGCCAGAGCACCTTCGCGTGGATGTTCCCGCCGATCGTGGTCAGCACGATCGAGGCCACGGGGACCGCGGCGATCGTCGAGTAGCCGGAGAGAGCCGGCAGCCTCACTTCGACACGAGGGCGATCCTCGTCAGGTGGAAGTCTGCGGCCGGGATCTCCGGCGGGGTCCAGGGCGCGAGGTTCGTGCGAACCGAGACCCAGTTCACTCCATCGATCAGATCCGACGCCGCGACCGGGAACGAGCGCGACTCGCGTCCTCCCGGGACGAGGGCTCCCACCTCTCGACCGTTCACGAAGACGGTAGCCCGCGTCTCGCTGTCTCCGCCCCCGTGATCGACCTCGAGCCTGGCCGCGGCCGCTCCGGAACAGCTCAGGAGGAAGTCGGCTCGGTTCGACCAGATGTAGAGGGGGCCGTCCCACCACAGCGGCTTGGGGCGAACGACCACGAAGTCCTTCGCCTCGTTTCCCGGGAACCGCAGCTCACCCGGCACCACGGCCGAGTAGTCGGGAACGACGCGCTCTCGGACCGGAGCGCCGAAGCGGACTCGTGTGCGTGTGGTGCGACCGAAGGCCTCGACGATGATCTCGTGATCTCCCGGTTGCAGGTGCAAGAGCGGCGTCCACAGCGCGGGAATGCAGTCGACGGTGACGGGAGCCATGTGTAGCGCGTGCCTCACGCCGTCGACGGTGCAGTCGACCTCCGCGGGAAACGCGTCGTCCCATGGCCGCGCCGCTGCGCGGACCAGGATTCCGTAGCCCTCGGCGAGGAAGGGAAACTCCTCGCCCGAAGCGGCATCGATCGGTACGACCACGGGATCGGGAATCCCCGGGCCGCGGACCCGGCTGCGGCCGAGATCCCACGACTTCCGTTCCGCGCGGGCCCTCGCGACCCAGTGGGGGTGGCCGTACAGGACGAGGCGTTCCCCCGCATGTGCGACGGCGACGACACTCCGCCGTCCGACTGCTTCGCGCAGCCCCTGCAGGTCGCCGCGCTCCGCGAAGAAGAGCGTCCGGCTCCGGAGCCCGTAGTGCAGCCAGTGGAAGGAATCGCCTCCGTGGGCGTCGTGATTCCCCATCATCGGAACCCGTCCGACGTAGCGATGAAGCCACGGATTCTCGCGGATGTGATCGCCGTCCCTGGTGAACGCCCAGGTGCCCATGATGCCGTCGTAGCTCTCCGGGCTGCGAGCGGCGAGATCGTACACGGGCGCGAGCAGCTCACGGTTGAGGTAGGAGCAGGAGAGCACCAGCGCACCTCTCTCGCGCGCGGGGCGCCACGCATCGACGAGGCCTGAAAATTCGCGATAGACGCCGATCTCGGCGAGCTCGACCTCGGGCGGGAAGAGCACATCGGAGCAGTGCGTCGCGTATCCCACGCCCTCGCATCCCCAAGCTCTGTAGTACTCCTCACGCCCGCAGGCGACATCGAGCGAGTACCCGCGAGCTTCTGCGATCCCGCGCGTGCTCAGGGCGCGTTCGACGTCGGCGTTCGCCTTCACGAGGAGGAGGTCGATCCCGCAGCGTCGCGCGAGCTCGACCGTCGTTGCGGGTTGCGGACCCATCTCGACGGCGGCTTGCCAGAGCTCGAGGTCACCGGGATCGTTCGCCGGCGGGAGCTCTCCGTCCATGCTCGAGCGTCCGATCGGCGGCACGCGTGCACCCAGTCGGTCCAGGCACTCGAGGACCAGCCAGGTGGCCTCGAGCGACGCGGGCTCATCGACGGCGTGTGCGAAGCCGCCGGAGACGTGCCGGTGACGTGCGAGGCGCGCCAGGAGCCGGTCGCGTCGCGGCACGGGGCGATCGAGCAAGGTGAGCGCTCGTACCGCGTCGTAGGTCGCGAACAACCCCGGGTCCGCTCCGGCGTAGGGTCGCCAGGTGCCGTCCTCCACCTGCAGCTCGGCGATGGCGTGAACGACGCCGTCGACGCCGTCGACATCGGGCACCTCGGACCCGAGCGCCCGCAGGATCGCGACGGCGGCGGCGGTGGCGCCGATCGTCGCGCGATGATCCCCGTCCTGGGGCGGAGGCTCGACCTGCTTCCTCACCCCCTGGGCGAAATCGAGGCAGACCGAGAGCGGGACGGGGAAACCGTAGCCCCCCGAGCTCGAACGCCACCGTGCGACGTGTTCGACCACGGACTCGCGGTCGAAGGCGATCCCCGTCTCGAGATGCCGTGCAACGGCGCTCTCGAGGTTCGACAGGGGATCCGAACCCATCCAACCGTTGAGGCTCGGCAGGAGCGGAGCGCTCGACGGACCCTCGGCGGATGCGGCGCTCCGCCGGGGCGTCGTCGGCGTTGCTCCCGCCAGGTGCAGCGACCGGACGGCTCGCCAGGTCCAGCGTTCATCGGAGACGTCGTTGTTCGGGGCCCCGTACAGGGCATCCGACTTCCGGTGCGACTCGATGAAGCGCACCAGGGCCGTGTCGAGCTCACGCGGCGGATCGAGCTGTGCGCTGCCGGGCACCGCCAGCCCGCAGAGGATCAGAGCGACGAGCTTCACCTCTGCAGCTTGCCATCCGCGTTCGATTCGAGGGCGATTGTGGGAGCCGGGCCCGATCAGCGCAGGTAGCCGAGGTCCCGGAGCAGCGCCTGGTGCTCGGGGTCCAGCTCGATCTCCCGCGCGAGGCTTGCCCCGGAGCTCCACCTGGAGCGCCAGGCCCGCAGCCGCTCGCGTAGATCGCGTTGCGTCCTGGAGGGTCCGGCGACGTCGCGCTGCTCCCCGGGGTCGGACGCGAGGTCGAACAGCTCGTGCTCTCTCCCGCCGGCTCCGCTCTGCACGACGAGCTTGTGCTCCTCGGTCCGGATCGACGTCCAGCCCTCGTGCAGGTCGCCGAACGCGACCAGGGGCGGGAGCTCGTCCCCGGAGTCACCGAGGAGCGCCGTCAGGTCCTGCGGCGCCGTGCCCGCTGCACCGCCTCCGAACCCGAACGCGGGCGGCCGCTCCACGCCGGCGAGCGAGAGCAGGGTCGTCGCGACGTCCATGAGACGCACCTGGCGCTCGACGACGCGCCCGGCCGGGACCGCGGGGGGGTAGCGGATCAGGAGCGGGACCAGGAGCGTCTCGTCGTAGAGGTTCTTCCGGTGTCCCTTGCTCCCGTGCTCGAAGAACTCCTCGCCGTGATCGGCGGTGACGGCGACGACGGTCTCGTCCGCGAGTCCGGAGTCGGTCAGGAAGTCGAACAGCCGGCCCAGGTGGTGGTCGGTGTAGCGGATCTCGCCGTCGTAGAGCGCGACGACGTGCTCCAGGTCGCGCGGATCCATCCCGGCGTGAATGTGCTCGCCCAGCTCGAAGTCCTCCGCGGTGATCGACCCCTCGTAGTCCGGGTCGAACATCTCGTCAAAGGGCGGCGGCGGCGTGTAGTCGTAGTGCACGTCCCACATGTGGAGGAAGACGAAGAAGGGGCGGCTCGCTCCTCCCGAGCGCCAGCGTTCGATCCACTCCGTCGCGAGCTCGACGAGCTGGGGCGACGACGTCCCCGCGTGCGACTCGAACAGCGGACGCACCACGGTCTCGTCGTCGTAGAGGTCGAAGCCCTGGTCGAAGCCGTGGATCGAGCGCAGGAACGGGCCTCCCACGAAGGCGGCCGTGGCGTAGCCGGCGTCGCTCAAGACCTCGGCCAGCGAGAGCGCTCCTTCCTCCAGACCCAGAGGATCGGTGACGACTCCGTGGGCGGCGGGCGGGAGCGAGGTGAACAGCGTCACGTGCGCGGGCAGCGTCCATGAAGTGGGGGACACGACCGTCGTGAAGCGCGCGCCCTCCGCCGCGAGGCCGTCGAGCGTCGGGCTCGTGTCGCGCTCGTAGCCGTAGCAGCCCAGGTGGTCCGGCCGCAGCGAGTCGATCGACACCAGGAGAACGTTCGCGGGGCGCTCCGGTTCCGCCCCGCACGCTGCGGCGAGGGTCAACATCGCGACTCCCCGGAAGCTCGCGTTCACGACGCGAACCGCGAGCGGAGCTCGAGGGCGATGCCGTGCACGCTGCGGTAGTTCAGGGGGAACTCGAGCAGGACGTGTGAGAAGCTGAGGAGGAAGAGCCAGCTCAATCCCAGCGCGTAGTCGTGGACGTACAGGCCGATGGACGCGACCCAGACGGCGAGGATTCCCGCGGCCCGCGAGCGCGGAATCTCGTGCCAGCGGATGATCGAGGTCTTCGAGAACCAGTTCAGATAGTGATAGGTGTAGGCGAAGGCGAGGTAGCGAACGGCCGAGACGCCCGCGGGGTCGTGGAAGAGATCCATGCGTTCCGCGCTCGCGCGCTCCACACCGACGAAATCGACCAGGATCGAGATCGTGAGGCTCTGGATCGGAACGATGAAGTTGCGGGTGCCCCATTCCGTCACCCCGCGGAGCTCGAGGGGCGGCGCGAGGAAGCAGGCGAGGGTGCAGGCCAGGAGTACGCCGAGCGAGACGTGGCCCGAGGTGCTCCGGCTCTTCAGCGCTCCCCAGAGAATGAAGAGGGCCGTGAAGATCGTGACGTGGACGATCGTGGGGAGGTAGACGGCGAAGATGCTGATGAAGACGTAGTCCCCGCGGAAGACCTCCAGGATCCCGAACGTCGCGGCGACGATCAGGAGACGCGCCCCCGTGCTGCGAGTGACGACCATGGCCAGGGCCACTCCGCAAGCCACGAAGGCCGGGTCGTACCTCCAGTCGTAGAGCTCTTGACCGACTTCACCGGAGAGGCGCACGAACGGCTCGGGTCCGAACACTCCCGGCATGAAGAAGAACCCCAGCACTCCCAGGACGATCAGCGGCGTCCAGTCCAGCCGACGCGGCGTGAAGTAGCCCTTGTCGTGCAGCCAGGAGATCTGCGTCAGGTAGTGGAGCGGCCCCAGGACGGCATAGGAGAGCAGGAAGACCTCGAACGGCAGGAGCAGGGCCGCCGCGAGCGCGAGCGCCATCAGCCCGATGTTCAGGTAGTTCACCCCCGCGACGCTCACGTTTCCCAGTGTACCTCGACGGCCTTCTTGCCCCGTGGAGCGTGCGCTCCCCTTGTTGATCAAGTCCGGGGCGATCGTCGATTCGAGGGAAACGCGTACCTCCTGCCTGGCGAACGGCTACCTTGGACAAGCGCCCCGACGAGCCCTCCCGATCCTCAGGAGTACGTCATGACCTGGTCTCGAGCATTTGCGCGCGCAGCTCTCGGTTCACTCGTCCTCGTCGGCTTCCCCGCACCGGCCTCGGCCCAGGTCTGCGGAGGCGGCGTCGTCCTGAACGAGCTCGACGCCGGAGTGGCGGGGCCCGTCCTGCGGACACCGGACGGTGCGCCGGTGGTGGGTGGGCCGTTCTCGCTCAGGATCGAGAACGCCTTTCCGAACTCCAGCGGCGCCCTCGTGTTCAGCTCGGTGGAGACGCAGTTCTTCGAACCGCTCTACGGTGCGACGTTCTGGTTCGGTGTTCCCTACAACAGCCTCTTCTTCGCGACGAACAGCCAGGGTAGGTCCCCGCGCAAGGTCGTCGTGTCCGCGCTCGATCCGAGCCTGTGCGGAGCGTTCGTCGTGTTCCAGGCGGGCGTCTTCGATCCCGGGGCTGCGAACGGCGTCGCGGTCACGAATGCCTTGCGGATGAGAGTGGGGGTGCGCGAAGGGCCGCTCCTTCCGCTCTCCGGCGTGACCGACCAGCTCTTCGCGGATCGCGATCACGGGATCGTCTCCATTGACACCGGCGACGTGGACGGGGACGGCGTGCTCGACGTGATCTCCGCCGGCTCGAGCGGCTACTCCTGGACGTCGCCCAACGACAGGGTGAGAGTGAACCTGGGTGCGTCGGCAGGCGAGTTCGAGAGCACGACCTTCGTGACCGTCGGTTCCGATCCGTTCACGGCCCGACTCGCCGACCTGGACGGGGACACGAACCTCGACATCGTGACGGCGAACGCCGACAGCGACGACGTGAGCGTCGTCCTGGGGAACGGGAACGGGACGTTCGGTACGGCCGTGAGCTATCCGGCGGGTGACGCGCCCGTGTGCGTCGCGGCCGAGGACTTCGACGGGGACACCGAGCTCGACCTGGTGGCGGTGAACGCGCTGTCCGACGACATCAGCGTGCTGATCGGCAATGGTGACGGGACCTTCGTCGCGGCCGTCGACTACTCGGTCGGGGACGGACCGCAGGAGGTGGCGATCGGCGACCTGGACGGGGACAACGAGCTCGACCTGGTCGTGGCGAACATCACCTCGAACGACGTGTCCGTGCTGCTCGGCAACGGCGACGGGACGTTCGGCGCCGCGACGAGCATCTCCTCGCCGGGCAAGCCCATCTCGCTCGGCCTGGGGGACTTCAACGGCGACGGCGTACTCGACATGAGCGTCGCGCACCGGTTCTCGGGGGCGACGGGCGTCTTTCTCGGGAACGGGGACGGGACGTTCGGCCCCGAGACGCTCTACGCCGGGGGACCCACTCCTGTCTCGCTGGTGGTGGAGGACGTCGACGGGGACTCCGCACTCGACATCGCCGTTGCGGTCAAGGGCGCGCACCGGGTTACGCTGCTCCCGGGGGCTGGGGACGGGACCTTCGGCGTTCCGTCCTTCATCGACGTCAGCATCGGTCCGCGCGCGATCGCTTTCGCGGACTTCGACGGAGACGGAGACCGCGACCTCGGTGTAGGCTCACTCGGCACCTATCCCGCCGTCGGCGGGATCGTCGGCTGGTACCACGGCTCGCTCACCTACCTTCCGAACCGCGGCGACGGCACGTTCGCAGGCCCGACACACCAGCATCCGGGTGCGCTCCCACGTCAGGTCCTCATCGAGGACCTGGACGACGACGACGTCAAGGACGTCGTGGTCGCCATCACGCAGTCCGGTCAGAAAGCGTCCGTGCTCATGGGGCGGGGCGACGGAACCTTCGAAGACGCGTTTGCCGTGGACGTCGGGTCTGCCCAGACGTCGGCCCCGGTGCTCGCCGTCGCCGACTTCGACGGGGACGGTGTGCGCGATATCGCTGCTGCCGACTGGAACGAGCTCCACGTTGCGGTGGGCATCGGGGACGGGACTTTCGCTGCTCCGATCGCCTCTCCGACGGGCAGCTTGATTCCCCGCTCCATCGCGGCAGGAGACCTCGACGAGGATTCGATCGTCGACCTCGTGCTGCTCTATTCCGGACCCCCTGTCGTGAGGTACGGCAACGGAGATGGCACGTTCGACGTCGAGACGGCACTGCCTTGCTGCTCCGTCCTGGACGGTACGGGTGTCGCCGTCGAGGATCTGAACGGGAATACCTTCCTCGACATAGCCACGGCCGGCTCCAACGGCGGCAACCGCGGCGTCTGGATCCACATCGGGGACGGAACAGGGACCTTCGCGGCTCCCGTCTTCTATCCCACGACGTCGTCGTCCGAGTCCGTGCTGGTGGCGGACGTCAACGACGACGGGGCGCGCGACATCACGCTCGGTGGTGAAGTGCTCCTGGGCATCGGCGACGGGACGTTCGCACCGGCCATCGGCACCTCCACCGCCAGCTTGGCCGGTGTGGCCGACATGGACGGCGACGGGATCCTCGACCTCGTTCTCGGCTCGGACGGCATCTGGGTGCGAATCGGAAACGGAGATGGGACTTTCGCTGCATCGGCCACGTCGTACTACGCCGGATCGAGGCACTACCTCGACGTGGACGACCTCGACGGTGACGGGATTCCCGACGTCGTCGCATCTGACCTCGCCTACGACCTGGTGACCGTGCTGATCAACCAGCTCGGCGAGTGAGACTTCGCGGACGGCGCTAGCTGCTAGCGTCCCGCCAGGAAGCCGAAGCGCTGGAAGATCGCCTCGGGGAGAGACCGAACGATCGCCATGATCGGTCTCCACACCGGGGTCAGGTAGACGACGTGCCGGCGACCCTCGAGCGCGCGCACGATGCCGCGCGCGACGGCCTTCTTCTCACCGAAGAGCGCGTGCTTGTCGTGGCCGACGGTCATCGG
>JAJDET010000329.1 GCA_029259655.1 Planctomycetota bacterium | reverse complement strand
CGGCCGAAAGGCAGGACCTCGCCGAGGCCGAAGGCCGAGCCCGGCGCGGAGTCGCGCCGTAGCTGCCCGCAGGGCATCCTTGGCGCGCGCTGATGCGCGCCAAGTCACAAGCGGCCGACTTGTCGGCCGCGTCTCTAGGAGTCCTCTGTGAGAAGGCCGATCAGGTCAAGGGGTCTGACTCACCCCACTAGCGCGGGCGGCGACCGGCTCTCGTGCGCGGTCCCTGGCGCTCGAAGGCCGGCAGCTCCAGGAGCTCGGGGTCGAGCGCGTCCAGCGCGGCGCGCACCGTCTCGGCGAGCTCCTCGCGCTCCTCCTCGACGAGCCGGGCGAGGATCATCTGCGCGGTGGCGACGGCGGAGAGTCCGAGCCCGTCCAGACTGGCCGCCGCCTGTGCGCGACGCTCGAGGGACGCGAGGAGCTGAGCCACCGCCTTCTCGTGGTCGCCCCGTTCGAACGCGAGCCGGGACCGTCCCGCGAGCGCCAGCGCGATGTAGTGATCGCACGAGTCGCGGCCTTCCGGATTGGCCTCGATCGCCCGCTCGTAGAGTGCGATCCCGCGCCCGTAGGCCTCCAGTGCCTGCTCCGGTTCGCCGGCACGGCGTCGGTATTCGGCCTCGACGAGCGCGGCGTAGCCCGCGTACCAGACGATGTTCGGCGAGGAGTCGGACCGAGCCATGCGCTCGGCGTAGGCCGTCTCGAGACCCTGGACGCCGCGCGCACGAAGGACGCGCGAGCGAAGCCGCGTGTGCAGTGCCCACGAATCGGGGAACCGCTCGAGCCCGGCGTCCAGGACGCGCTCCGCCTGCCCCGGGGCACCGAACCAGACCAGGAAGTCGTGGTGGCCGGCGACGTGCGCATCGCTCCCGAGGGGATGGTCGGCCAGGATCGCGTGCGTCGCGTGTACGTCGGAGATCCACTCCCGGGGCCACTCGCGCTTCTCGCGCACCGCCTTCGCGATGGCCTTCTTGCGCCCGTCGGCGAAGAGCTCGAGCACGGCCATGGCGTTCCAGTCCGCGGCCCCCGACGGAAGCTCCTGGACGGCGCGCTCGACGCGCTCGTGAGCCTCGCTCAGCTCGCCCAGGTAGTAGGCGGCGATCCCCGCGGCCGCGTCGAGACGCCAGCCGGACGCTCCGAGCTCCTCCGCCTTCCGTGCGGCCCGGCGGGCGTCCTCGAAGTGGAGCTTCGCGTACTGCGCGGCCGTGGCCCTGTCGGTCGCGAACACCGACACGCTCTTCGGATCGACCCCGAACGCGAGCGACGCCTCCGCCAGCTCGAGAAAGGTCGTCGCGTCCTCGGGTCGCAGGGTCGAGGCCTCGGCCTGGTATTCCAGGCGCGACTCGAGCACGGCGAGCTCGGTGGCGACCACGGGCTCCGAGGATTCCGAGAACGCCTTCGACCAGCCCTCGACGTCGAGCGCACTCGAGCGCCGCGCGAGCCCACGGTGCACGGAGGCGAGTGTCCGGGCGCGATCCGAGGACTCGCCGATGCGTTCCAGGGCCGCGATCAGAGTATCGCGCTCCTCTGCGTCGAGCGGGACGCGCAGCGCCTCGAGGATGAGGTCGATCGCGCCTTCGGACGTGGCGTTCGCGAGCGCTTCGCGAGCGAGCCGGTTCAGCTCGACGTCCAGGTCGAAGACAGCCAGCCGCAGGATTCCGAACGGCTCGGCCTCGCCGGCCTCGATGGCAGCGCGAACGAGCGTACGCCGGAGGGTCTTGTCCCCGACGAGGTAGGCCTCCTCCAGCGCCTCGCGGTCGGCGACGTCGCGGCTCGCGACCCGCTCGACGAGAGAACGCTCTGCACCCGGAGGCGAAGGCGGCGCCGGCCGGTTCGCGATCCCCTCGCGGATCGAGCGGAAGACCGAGTCGGTGTCGAAGGCGTAGTAGACGTCGTACGTCTCCCGCCCGTCGAGCTCCACCATGATGTGGCGCGGTGCGACGCGCTGCCCCTCGAAGTACTGATCGAAAAGACCCGGCTCGATGGAGATGTGCTCACCGCAGGTAACCGTCCCGAACCGCGGGCAGAGCACGCGCTGTCCGCGCTCGTCGAAGTCGCGCGGCGTGTGACGGTAGACCGAGGCGATCACGCACACGTAGGGTTCGAACAGCACCGCGATCGCCGGATCCCGGTAGCGAACACCGGCGTAGTGCTCGCTCGCGATCTCCCCGTCCATGTTGACGCAGACGAGGATCGCCTTCCCGGTCTCGCGCGAGACGGCGACGGCGTCCTCGAAGGACCGCTGCCAGGTCACGAGGCAGGGACGTTTCCAATCCTCGGCGCTCGCGGCAGGCCACATCGCCTCGCGATTCACCGGCACCTGCGCCGCGCTGTGGGACGCGAAGAACAGGAGAGCGAGAGTTGCTGTGTGGATACGGCTCATGACGCCTCGAGGTGCACGCGAGGAGAGAGCCTAGCAGAGCCGCGCCTTGTCGGCCGCCTGGCCCGGCCGGATACTCCTGCCATGCACGAGGTGCGACGCTGCGGGACGGGCCGATGACGCCGGCGGTCTGCGTGCTCCTCCTCGCATCCGGCCCCGCTCTCCAGGATTCCTCCGGCGTGCTGGCCGTGGATGAGCTCGCGTTCGTCGAGGTCACCGTTCCGCGCGACACCTTCTGGATCCACGAGCCCGTCCCGCTCCGGCTGGGATTCGGGTTCGAGGAGCGGTTCCTCGCGGAGAACGTGGTGTCGCTCTTCCGCCGCGAGCTCGACCTTCCGGTCCAGGTGACGCCGCCCTGGGCCGTGGACCTCGCGGGCGCGGAAGTCCTCGAGCGGGAGACCACCGCTCGCGCGGTCGCGGGTCCGAGCTTCGCGCTCGGCAACGACATCGTCTACGCGGACCACGTGGAGCGTAGAACGCTCGGCGGGCACTCGTTCTCGGTCGCCGAGCTCGAGGCCCGCATTTTGCCCCGCGCTCCCGGCGCCTTCCGGATTCCCCCGCCTCGCATGCGGTTCGCCCACGCGAGGGTCTTCGACCAGGGTGCTTTCGGCGCTCGCGTTCCGCGCGACCGAGAAGAGTCGACGATCGCGGGTAGCGAGGTCCTGCTCCGCATCCTGCCGCTGCCCGAGGAGGACAGGCCGATCGGGTTCACGGGTGGTGTCGGCCGCTTCACCGTCCGCGCCACGGCTCACCCCCTGACGCTGGAGGTCGGCGAGAGTCTCACGCTCGAGCTCCAGATCGGGGGCGAGGGACACAACCTCTCCGCCCCGCGACTCGAGGGCCTCGACGCTTTCCACGTCCGCGGAATGGTGGACGGACCCGACAAGGTCCCGCGCACCGTCGTGTACGACCTCGCGCCCCGCGACTGGCGAGTGCGCGAGGTCCCGCCGATCCCGATCGCCTACTTCGACCCGACACCTCCCGCCGGCTACCGGACCGTCCGGACGGCGGCGATCCCGATCGAGGTGCTGCCTCCGGACGAGGAAGCCACGCCTCCGGAAGGCCCGACGACGCGTCGTCGCGGACCGTTCTGGCTCGCGGCTGGCTTCGTGCTGCTCTTGCTGATCGGGCTCGCGCTCAGAACGCGTAGAGCTCGGTCGCGATCGTCACCCCGTTGAGGATGACCTCGACGGTTCCCGTCGCCGAGCCCTGGGGCTCGCTCGACCCGCGGAAGAGGCAGATCGCGAACTCCCCGGTCTCCATCTGGACCGGCGAGAGCGTGCCCGCGTGGAAGGCGGGAGCGCTGCCGGGATCGGGGGTCACGACGATCGACAGCGGACCCTGCGTGCCGCACCGCACGTTGTTGCTGTCGCGCGCGAGGATCTCCATCTTGAACTGGTACGGGAAGAGCGCGACGCCCGGGTCCGGATCCTCGCGATAGATGGACGTGCTCGCCGGATCGGGGAGACCCCCGGCGTGCAGGGTCAAGACGCCTGGCACACCGACGGAATCGACCTCGAGGTCGATCGGATGGATTCCGTCCTCCAGGGGCGCAATGAAGGTCCCTCGGTAGCTCCCGTCGCCGTTGTCGAGGAGCACGGTCTTCGGGATGCTGGGCGCGCCCGACAGGCTCAGCGAGACGTTCTGCCCGGCACCGATCGCAATGCCGTTCTGGTCACGCGGGACGACCCACGCGGTCCACATGTCGGTCGTACGCGCACGAACGGCGCGAGTGTCGAGCTGCAGATTGGTACGAGCCGTGGCGGCCTCGCCAACGAAGTTGACCGTCGGTCGGACGCGCGGGCGGAACGAGTTGAACCGGGTCTCCACGCGGAAGGAGCCGGGATAGGTCGCGGGGTGGAAGGAGCGCTGGAACTGGTTGCGCCCCACGTGCTCGACGGGCCCCGAAGGCCTGAGGCCGGGCACCCGGATCGACACGTTCGCGTTCTTTCCGAGGACGTTGCCGGCGGCGTCGTGGGCGAACACCGTGACGACCAGCGGATCGACGGGATCCGGACCGACGAGCGGCGCGAGGGTCGGTGAAGCGATGGGCCCTTGTCCGGTACGCGACGCCACCCCGGGGGCGCTTCCTTGCACGAAGAACTTCTTCTTCGAGAGCTCGAACAGCTTCGGCTCGACCACCGTGATGGTCTGGTTGGGGGTAACCCCCGTCGTCACCTTCCTGATTCCGGAGGGGAACTCCACGGTCACGTTCACGCTGGTCTCCGTGCCGAGGCCGAAGTGCGCGATCGCTTCGCGGTGCGACGCGGTCGAGCCGTCCACGCCGATCGGCATGACGTGAGGGTAGCCGCTCGAGTCCGTCCAGGAGACGACCGAACCGATTCCGCCGGGAGCGCTCGTGTGAGTCTCGGGGATCACCTTGAGCCACCCGTTCCCGCCGCGCAGGAGCTGGTTCTCGAAGAGCCGCACGTAGTCCCCGGGCGGGACCAAGACCAGGTCGATGTCCCCGTCGTTGTCGATGTCGCCGACGGCGAGCCCCCGGTCGTCGAACTCGTCGTACAGCCCCAAGGCCGAGGTCATGTCGGTGAAGACGAAGTTCTGCTGGGGAGTCCCACCCGTGTAGAGATAGTTCCGTTGCCCGCGCGGGGAAGACGGGCCGACGTGCCCGCTGGCCCGCAGGAGGTCGACCCACGGATCCAGGTCGGCGTGGAAGAAGGCGCAGCCCCAGCCGACGGCGGTGCCGAACTGACCCGGGTTGGCCGGGTCGGGCATCATCGGGTCCGCCACGGCGTAGAAGTCCTGCGCCTGGACCCACGATCCACCGTTCGGCCAGCCGTTGTTGATCAGGAGCAGCTGGGTGTTGATCTCCGTCTTGAAGATGTCGAGGCGACCGTCGTAGTTCACGTCCCCGAACGTGATCCCCATCGTCGTGGAGGGAGCAGGATCCGCGAAGTCGTACCCGCTGCCCGCGCTGACGTCGACGAACTTGCCGTCGCCCGTGGTCCTGAGCTGCGTGTCGTCCACGTTGCTCGCGAAGCCGGCCATCGTGCTCGCGGCCTGGTCGCTGCCGATGAAGATCTCGGCGTAGCCGTCTCCGTCGGTCTCGCAGATGCCGACGACGTGGGACGAACCGCCGACGTCGGCTCCGAGCTCCGCAGCGCGCTCGGTGAAGCTGCCGTCTCCGTTGTTCACGAGCAGGCGGTTGGCCGTGCCTCCGAACTCACCGGTGTAGATGTCGAGGTCACCGTCGTAGTCGACGTCGAACCATGTCGCGAAGATCGTGAGCCCCCCTCCGCGAACGTCGAGGAACGGAGTGACCTCGGTGAAGGCGCCCGTGCCGTCGTTGGCGTAGAGCCGGTTCAGGCTCGCCTTGGCGCCTTCGCCGTAGCTGGTCACGCCGATGAACAGATCGAGGTCTCCGTCGCCGTCCATGTCACCGAGGGCGGGGACGGTGTCGAACTCCGGGGTCTGGACGCCCGCGTACGACGTGATGTCGGTGAAGCCCGAAGGACCGTCGTTCCGGTAGACGCGCGTCCCGGCCATGCGGCCGCAGATCACCAGGTCCGGCAGGCCGTCTCCGTCGACGTCCCCGATCGCGGCTCCCGATTGCGCCCAGTCGACCATCCCAGGAATGCTCCCGATTCGGTCGAGACCGGTGTTCGGTCGGAAAGTGATTCCGAGGGGGCCGGCCCGCTCCACGAACTGCTGTGCGGCGAGAGGCGCACAGAGGGAGACGAGAGCGAGAGCAGCGAGGAGGCAGCGTCCGTCAATGGTGCGTCGAGTCATGGCTGGGACCTTGTAGGGCCGCCCTCATAGAGGATGAGGAGACGAGGAGAACACCCTGGAAGGGGGACAAGAGTAGGTTTTGACCAGGGCGGGTATCGCTGCCCGCGATGCCCAACGCCCTAACACAAGCATATCGAGCCACGCGACGGAGCAGGGCAGTTTTTGGAACCCGACCCCGTCCCCCCCGGACGCGGTCCCGCAGGCCGGACCCGCGTCCGGGCGCTCAGAACGTGAAGCCCTCCTCCGCGATCACCACGCCGTCGTAGAAGACCCGGAGGATCCCGAATGCCGAGCCGGGGGCCGCGGCGACGGGCCGACGCAGGGCGATCGCGATGATGCCCGTCTCGAAGCCGGCCGGGGAGAGCTGCGTGTCCAGCTTGGCGGGCACGCTGCCGGGGTAGGTCCTCACGAAGACCTTGACCGAGCCCTTGGTGCCACAGGCAACCTTGTTCGAATCGCGCGGCAGGACCTGCATCTTGAACTGGAAGGGCTGGATGGCAATGGTCGGATCCGGGTCCTCGCGGTAGACGAACGTCCCCTCCTGCGTGGGCGAGCCCCCGGCGGACAGGGTGCCGAGGCTTGCCAGGAATGCGGCCCCCACGGCCACGTTGAGCGAGTGCTTGCCCTCCTCCTCGGGTGCCGTGAAGCTCCCCCGGTAGGTTCCGTCGCCGACGTCGACGAGCACGGTGTTCGGGATGCTCGGCGCGGTCGGGATGCGGAGCTCCACGTCGTGGCCGGGACCGACGGGAATCCCGTTCTCGTCCCGTGGAACCACAGCGACCGTCCACGGGTCGCTCGAGCCTGCGCGAACGCACTGCACGTCGAGGTGCAGGTTCGTGCGCGCCGTCGCCGTCCCGACGAAGTTCACCGTCGGGCGGATGCGGGGCCGGAAGGTGTCGAAGCGGGTCTCGACCCGGTAGGCGCCGGGAGTCGACGGAGGATGGAACGAGCGCCGGAATTCATTGCGCCCCACGTGCTCCACGGGACCGAGGGGCCTCAGACCCGGGACGCGGATCGCAACCGAGGCGTCCTCGCCGAGCACGTTGCCGAAGGCATCGTGGGCGAACGCCGTGACGACCAGGGGATCGTCGGGGTCGGGGCCGACGAGAGGCGCCAGGGTCGGCGAGCCGATCTGCCCCGGTCCCGGGCGCAAAGCCACTCCGGTCGCGTTGGCCTCCACGAAAAACTTGTTCTTCGACAGCTCGACCAGCTTCGGCTCCACGACCGTGATCGTCTGGTTGGGGGTCACCCCCGGCGTCACCATCCTGATCCCGGAGGGGAACTCCACGGTCACGTCGACGCTGGTCTCGGTGCCGAGGCCAAAGTGCGCGACCGTCTCTCGCTGGGACGCCGTCGAGCCGTCGACGCCGACAGGCACCACGTGCGGGTACCCGCTCGAATCCGTCCAGGAGACAATCGACCCGACTCCGCCGGGAGCGCTCGTGCGGGTCTCGGGGATCACCTTGAGCCAGCCGTTTCCGTCGCGCAGGAGCTGGTTCTCGAAGTACCGGACGTGGCCCCCGGGCGGGACCACGACCAGGTCGACGTCGCCGTCGTCGTCCATGTCCCCCACGGCGAGGCCGCGGTCATCGATCTCGTCGTACAGGCCGAGGGCGGCCGTCACGTCCGAGAAGACGAAGTTCTCCTGCGGCGTTCCGCCCGCGTAGAGAAAGTTGCGCTGGTTGCGCGGGGAGAGCGGCGTGACGTGACCGCTGACTCGCATCAGGTCGATCCACGGATCCAGGTCGGCGTGGAAGAAGGCACATCCCCAGCCGACTGCGTTCCCGAACTGCCCGAGCGCGAAGGGGTCGGCGACGAGAGGGTCCGCCACCCCGTAGGTGTCCTGCGCCTCCACCCAGGGCCCGCCGTTCGGCCACCCGTTGTTGATCAGGAGCACCTGGTAGTTGATCTCGGTCTTGAAGAGGTCGAGCCGCCCGTCGTAGTTGACATCGCCGAACGTGATGCCCATCGACGTCGACTCGCGGACGTCGGTAAACTCGAAGCCGCTGCTCCCACTGACGTCGACGAAGGCGCCGTAACCGTCCGTCTTCAGCTGGATGTCGTCCTCGACGAGCTTGAAGGCGGCCGTGTTGCTCACGGCCTCGTCGTTGCAGACAAAGATCTCCGCGTAGCCGTCGCCGTCCGTCTCGCAGATGCCCACCACGTGGGAGGAGCCGCCCACGTCGACTCCCAGCTCTGCCCCGCGCTCGGTGAAGCTGCCGTCGCCGTTGTTCACGAGCAAGCCGTTCCGCGTCCCGCCGAACTCGCAGAGGTACATGTCCAGGTCGCCGTCGTAGTCGACGTCGAACCACTTCGCGAAGATGGTGACGCCTCCCCCGCGTCGGTCCATCAGCGCGGTGACCTCGGTGAACGCACCGGTTCCGTCGTTCGCGTACAACCGGTTCATGCTGCCCTTGGGGCCTTCACCGGGCCTCAACACACCGAGGAACAGGTCGAGATCGCCGTCACCGTCGAAGTCCCCCAGCGCGGGGACGTTGTCGAGCTCCCCGGTCTGCACCCCCGCGTACGTGGTGATGTCGGAGAAGCCCGAGGGACCGTCGTTCCGGTAGACACGCGTTCCGGCCAGGCGGCCGCAGATCACGAGGTCCTGCAGACCGTCTCCGTCGACGTCACCGATCGCGGCTCCCGACTGGGCCCAGTCCACCATCGGCGGCAGG
>JAJDET010000328.1 GCA_029259655.1 Planctomycetota bacterium | reverse complement strand
GTCTGCCACGCCGCGATGAATCTGAGTCTCTCTTCCAGCACATCGGTCTCCTTCCAAGGCATCGGCGGTTCCTCCGCCGGCCCATCGAGGTGTCACCCATGTGCCCGGTCAAATCTGTTACCTATGTGCCCGGTCCGTACCGGTCATTCCGCATCCCCACTCAGCACCCACGCCGCCCAGTCCCGCACCGGGTGCCCTTCCGCGCGCAAGTCGCACTTCGCCTTCCACAGCGCGTCGGCCTTGCCCATCTCCTCCACCCACAGATAGGTGTAGAAGCGCTCCATCAGCTTGCGGGTCGCGGCGTCGTCGACCTTCCACAGGCTCGTGATCGCGGTGCGCGCGCCGGCCGCGTGCAGCGCCGTCTGTAGCGACTGGATCCCCTGCCCCGCGCGGCGGATGCCGACGTTCGTCTCGCAGGCGGAGAGGACGGCGAGCTCGCAGGCGGAGAGATCGATGCCGGCGAGCTCCTCGGCGGTCATGATGCCCGGAACGCGGCCGTCCGCGAGAGCGCCCCGGTTCGCGCCGGCGAAGGCCAGGCCGCACAGGAGCCAGGGCGCGAAGCCCTTCGACCCCGTGTTCGCGGCGATGAACCCGTCCACCGACGCCCGTTGTTCGAAGACCTCGCGTTCGGACTCGAAGACCTCGCTCGCGAAGAAGCCGTGCGTCGCGACGTGCAGGAAGCGCGCCTCCGGGGCCAGCTCGCCGAGCCTCGTCTTCGTCGCCTCGGCGCCGGTCGTGATCCGCGCGTCGTCGCGGCCGAGGTGCTCCTCGAAGAGCCGCTCCACCGCGTCGACCTCCGGCCGCGTCGCCGGCAGGGGACGATAGCCCGCACCGCCCCCGGAGCGCGTCGGCGCGACGGCGACGGGCGGCGGCGTCACGAACGCGTCGACGGACCCGTCACTCTTCGCGTCGAAGTCGACTCCCCCGACGGCGACGAGCGTCCCCGCTCGTTCGATCTCCTCCGATCCGACGAGCAGGCGGTGCGAGGAGTTGGCGAACCGGACGTCGAACGCGTCTCCGAGACGCTCTCCGTCCTTCCACGGCAACGCGTCGAAAGGCGCCAGGTGCAGGGCGTCGTCGAGGACCACGTGGAGGGTCCGCGGCTCGTCCGCGAGGACCTCCAGGCACGGATCGAGGAGCCTTGCCCGCAACGAAGTGCCGAGCTTCACCTCGTCCTCGCCGACATCGTCCGCGGAGCCTCCCAGACCTCGCGTGGAGCGCTCGTCGGAAGCCGCGCCCGATCCCGTGCTCCCCGTGTTCCTTCCCGTCGGCGCGCCGAGCGCGGCCCGCCAGGCCTCGACGCCCTGGGCGACCTCGTCGACCCGGCCCAGGTCGACGGCATGGAACGCGTCCTTAGACACGACGTAAGCCACGAGATCGCCCGTGGCGTAGGCGATGTAGGAGAGGAACACCTGCCCGTCCCCGAGCGCCGCGCGAACGCCCTCGACGCTCGGACGGGGAAGAACGATGCCCTTCTCGCGGAGCAACTCCCGCAACTCCCGGGCGAGGACGTCTCGCTTCTCGGAGAGCTCGAGCGCACGCTGCGCGACGCCCTCGCCGCCACCCGCAGCCCCGAGGTCTCCAAGCTCGCGCTGGACCCGCGTGAGCTCATCGCGCACCGCACCGACGTCGGGGAACCGCGCCGCCGCGCGCGCGACGTCGTATCCGCTCGTTGCGACGAGGCGAACGGCCTCCACGCCCGCGAAGAGGTCTCGATCGAGCTCGCCGGTGTAGAGCTCGCTACATCGCATGATGCCTCGCTGGCTCGAGAGCCGCTCGAGCTCCGCCGAGCCGGCGCTCCGAGCGAAGCGGGGCGAGCGCGTCGCCAGGAAGCTCGCGCGATCGGGCGCGCCGGCCACGACCGCCGAGGTGAGCGGGAACGCGCCCGTCAAGTCGCCCAGGGTGACGCGCAGAGCGGCCAGGTTCCGCTTGGCAGCGAGGAGCCTGGGGTGGTCCGCGGGCAAGAGCCGCTCGTGCGCCGCGTGGGTTTCCTCCAAGAGCACCAGTGCGCCGTCGAGGTCGTCCAGGTTCCAGCGCGCCAGGGCCAGGTTCCGCTTGGTCTCGAGGAGGTCGGAGTGATCCGCGGGCAGGACCCGCACCCGCGTCGCGTGGACCTGCTCGGTGAGCGCGAGCGCCCCCGTCAGGTCGCCCAGTTGTCCACGCGTCAGCGCCAGGTTCACCTTGGCGTCGAGGAGCTCCGGATGGTCCACCGGCAAGAGCCGCTCGCGCGCCGCGTGCACCTCCTCGTCGAGCGCGAGCGCTCCCGCGGGATCGCCCAGCACCTCGCGACGCTGTATGGCCAGGTTCTGCTTGGCGCGGAGGAGGTCGGGGTGGTCCGCCGGCAAGAGCCGCTCGTAGGCCTCGTGCACCTCCTCGACGAGCGGGAGCGCGCCCGCGAGGTCGCCAAGTTCCACACGCCTCGTGGCCAGGTTCTGCTTGGCGCGGAGAAGATCCAGGTGGTCCGCGGGCAAGAGCCGCTCGAACGCTGCGTGGACGTACTCCTCGAGCGCGAGCGCGCCCGCGAGGTCGCCCAGTGCCCCGCGCGTCAGGGCCAGGTTCTGCTTGGTACGGAGGAGCTCGAGGTGGTCCGCGGGCAAGAGCCGCTCGTACGCCGCGTGGGCGTACTCCTCGAGCGCGAGCGCACCCGCAAGGTCTCCCAGCTTGTTGCGCGTCGCGCCCAGGTTCTTCTTGGCCAGCAGGAGGTCGAGGTGGTCCGCGGGCAAGAGCCGCTCCCGCGCCGCGTGAACCTGCTCTTCGAGCACGAGAGCGCCCCGGAGGTCGCCCAGCATGTGGCGCGTCCCGCCCAGGTTCTGCTTGGCGGTGAGCAGGTCCGGGTGGTCCGCGGGCAGGAGACGCTCGAACGCCGCGTGGACGTACTCGAAGAGCTCGAGCGCGCCCTCGAAATCGCCCAGCGCCTGGCGCGTCGCTCCCAGGTTCAACTTGGCGCTGAGCAGGTCGAGGTCGTCCGGGGGCAGGAGTCGCTCTCGCGCCGCGTGGATCCGCTCGAAGAGCGCGAGCGCGCCCGCGAGGTCGCCCAGCGAATAGCGAATGGCCGCCAGGTTGTTCTTGGCGTGGAGCAGTTTGAGGTCGTCCGCCGGCAGGACACGCTCCCGCACCGCGTGGACGTGCTCGAAGAGCTCGAGCGCGCCTGCGGTGTCGCCCAGCGCATGGCGCGTCACGCCCAGGTTCTGCTGGGCCCCCAGGAGGACGGGATGGTCTTCCGACAACCTCTCGCTCAGCCGCCTCAGCCGCTCTTCGCGGACAACGAGTTGCACCTCCAGCGCGCCCAGCGATCCCGAGACCGCCTCGAGGCGCCGGATGGCCGGCAGCGCCACCTCGTCCGGAGCCTCCGCGAGCGCGAGGTACGGCGCCGCTTCCATCGAGGCCGCGAGGTGCGCCCGCGCGGCCTCGAGCTCGCCGCGTTCGCGCAAGTCCTCGACCTCGTCGAGCCAGCGCACGTGGTCGGCGGCGATCTCGGCCGGAGTCTCGGCGACCGGAGGGGAAGGCCGGGGAGCCTCCTGCACCGGAGCTGCGGCGAGCGTGACCGTGAGGAGCGAAGGAAGGAGCGAGGACATCCTGGTTCCGTATCTACCGTGGATCCCCACTCAGCACCCACGCCGCCCAGTCCCGCACCGGGTGCCCCTCCGCGCGCAGGTCGCACTTCGCCTTCCACAGCGCGTCGGCCTTGCCCATCTCCTCGACCCAGAGGTAGGTGTAGAAGCGCTCCATCAGCTTGCGCGTCGCGGCGTCGTCGACCTTCCACAGGCTCGTGATCGCCGTGCGCGCGCCGGCCGCGTGCAGCGCCGTCTGCAGCGACTGGATGCCCTGCCCCGCGCGGCGGATGCCGACGTTCGTCTCGCAGGCGGAGAGCACGGCGAGGTCGCAGGCGGAGAGGTCGATGCCCGCCAACTCCTCGGCGGTCATGATGCCGGGCACGCGGCCGAGGGAGTCGCGGCCGTGGTTGGCTCCCGCGAAGGCGAGGCCGCAGAGCGTCAGGGGGGCGAGGCCGGTGACCGCCTCCTGCGCTCCTGACGGGGACCAGAGCCGGTCGGGATCGGGATCGAGCATCGACTTGACTGTCTCCGGCGCGAACCAGCCGTGAGTCGCCACGTGGATGAAGCGCCTGCCGGGAGCGAGATCGTGAAAGGCCGCCTTGGTGGCCTCGTCCTTCGTCAGGAGAACGGCTCCGTCGCCGAACTCCTCCTCGAAGAGGGCCCACACGCTCTCCGCTTCGAAGCGTGTCTGCAGGAGCGGCGGAAAGGTGTCCGGTCGGGCGCTGCGTCCCCCGCGTCTGGCGGCGGCGGACAAGGAGCCCACGCCCTCCGTCTCCGCGTCGAACTTGACGCCACCCATCGCGAGCAAGGCGGGCTCGCCCTCCAAAGACGGCCGCGTGCGAAGGAGTCGCGCGAACGAGACCTCGTTCAGGATGCGATAGCGATCCCCTACACGATCCTCGCCCAGGGGAAGTGCCCCCAGGGGCACCAGGTGCAGGATGTCGTCGAGGCAGACGTGGAGCGTGGTCGTCTCTTTCGGAAGGCCCTCCAGGATCGGGGCGAGGACGAACCTGCGCAGAGCCTCACCGCTCTCGCGCTCGCGATCGACATCGCTGCCCTCGTAGGCGAGACCGCGCTCGATCGGCTTTCCGAGCGTTGCGCGCCACTCACGCACCAGACGCTCGAGCTCGTCCGCGGACCCGAGCTCGAACTCCGCGAGCGAGGTGTCCGGGAACAGCAGGTGTGCCACGAGCACATCGTCCGCCGACGCCTCCCGCGAGTCGAAGGACGGCTGACTGTGGCGAAGGAAACCGATTGCCGCCGAACCCGCGCGTAGTGCGCGCGCCACGTCCGCCGTGCGAATGGCATGCGTGACCACACCCTGGACTGCGAGCTCGCTTCGAATCTCTCTCTCGAGCCGGTCCCGCTCGAACGTCAACCTCGAGATCTCGGCCGCGAGCTCCTCGGAAGAGCGCCCCTCGTCGGGCCCGCTACTGACGAGATCGTTCAAGCGTCCGAGCACGCTCACCAGTCGTCGACGCGACTCCTCGTCGTCCACCGCCCGATGCGCCAGAACGCCGGTCGCGCGTAGAGTCTCGGCGAGGTCGAAGCGGACAGGCTCGGGCGGTTCACCGCTTCGTGGGCGCGTCGAAGAACGAACGATGGAATGCCGCTGAGTCTCGGCACTCGCAAGCTCTCGTGCCTCTCGCGGAGAGAGAACCGAGGCGCGCTCGAGACGGAGAATCACGCCTCGGGCGAGCTCGAGTCCCCGAACGCGCGCGGCCGTCAGGTCGCCCAGCTCGTGCATCGTGACCGCCAGGTTGCCGCGGACCCGAAGCAGATCTGGATGGTCCGCGGGCAGCGTCCGCACGCAGGCCGCGAGTACGTCGTTCAGGAGCGTGCGCGCTTCCACGAGCTCACCCGCCTCGCACAAGGTGAACGCGAGACTGCTCCTAGCCTTGAGCAGATGGGGATGATCCGCGGGAAGCACCCGCTCGAAGTCCGCGACCGCCGCCTCCTTCAGAGCACGGGCGCCGGCGTGGTCGCCCACCCGGCTCATCGAGATGGCGAGGTTGTAGCGGGTTGCGATCAGGTCGGGATGGCCCTGGGGGAGCGTCCGCTCGCAGCTCGCGAGCACGGACTCCTGGAGCGTGCGCCCCTCCGCGAGATCGCCCATCGCGAGCATCGTGTTGGCGAGGTTGGCGCGGGCCCAGCGGACATCCGGATGGTCCACGGGGAGCGTCCGCTCCCGAGCCCCGAGCACGGCTTCCTGTAGCGCGCGAGCGCCGGGATGGTCGCCCAAATCCCCTACCGTCAGGGCGAGGCTGTGACGAGCCGCGAGCAGGTCTGGGTGGTCCTCCGGCAGCGCCCGCTCACGGGCTCGGAGCACGGCCTCCTGGAGCGCGCGCGCAGCGGCCAGATCGCCCAGCTTCCCCAGCGTGTCGGCCAGATTCGCCCGCGCCCACAGCAGGTTGGGATGATCCTCGACCAGCGTTCGTTCGCGATCCGCGAGCACGGCCTGCTGCAGCGTCAGCGCACCGGCCAAGTCGCCCATCGCCGAGAGTGTGACCGCGAGTTCGTGACGGGCCTGGATCAGATCGGGATGGTCTGCGGCCTGCGTT
>JAJDET010000327.1 GCA_029259655.1 Planctomycetota bacterium | reverse complement strand
CCGGGCTTCCCCACCCCGGGGGGGGGGGGGCTTTGTTGTGCCGCCGCCCCGCTCTCATTTCGGGCCAGGGACCCGCCCGGTATCCCCGTCGAGGCGACCCTGGAGACCTCCTGGAGGGGGGCCGATCCCCCTCCGACCCGCCCCACCCAGGGATCCGTTTTCCCTTGGGGGCGCCTGGCGAGCGCACCTATACTCGAACGTGCGGTTGAGGCAACACCAACACCTCAAGGAGGAGCATCAATGAAACGGTCTGCTCTGCTCGTAGCCGGCGCTCTCGTCGTCGCCTTGGCCCCGGGGGCCATGGCCGATGGACGGAAGCCCGGCAGTGTTCTCGTCTACCCGATCCATCGCTCGGGATCGGGAGACCCAGGTCTCGAGGGAGGAGAGGGCTTCGCGGCGACGTTCTTCACGGCCATCTGCGTGACGAACACGAACCTGATCCCCTCGATCTTCCAGAATCCCGGCGGGACGACCGGCGTGCACTTCGAGTACGTCAACGTCACTCCCGACCCGGACCCCCTCAAGACGCTCGTGCCACTGTTCTGCCAGGTCCAGAACCAGCACGAGCTCCTGACGCCGGCGGACACGAAGTGTGTCCTGACCAGCTGCCACAACCCGGCACCCTTCAACAGCTTCCGCGAGGGCTACGTCGTGGTCAGTGCGGAGGACCCCACCTTTCCCATCGGGACGAAGTGGGCGTTCGACTACCTGATCGGGTCGGAGGTCTTCGTCAGCAGCATCGGCGGCATGTACATCCTGAACGCCGTCCCCTTCAAGGCCGGCAACGGCGGCGGAGGTGAAGGTGGAAGCCTCGCAGAAGGCGACCACACGGACCTCGACAACGATGGTCAGCTCGACTTCGACGGAATCGAGTACGAGCCCATGCCCGCCGAGCTGTATCTCGACAGCTTCATCGCCATCTCAGGATCGTCCCTGACGCTGTCGAACTTCACCGGCGGATTCGACTTCATCGCCAACATCTCGATCGACATCTGGAACGACAGCGAACAGGCCATGTCCCAGACGCTCGGGTTCAAGTGCTGGTTCGAGGAGCGACTGACCGATCTCTCGCTCTTCTTCACCCAGCCGTTCCTGCTGTCCAACATGCCGAACGACCCGACGGAACTCGACATCACGTGTGACAGCGTGGCGGACCTCGAGACGGGTTGGGCCAGAATCGTCGCCTTCAATGCATCCTCGTCCGTCGAGACCATCCCGGGCGCAGCGATGCTCGGGGCCCTGACAGCCGGTCCGGGCGGTCCCAAGACCGCGATCAACGGCGGCCACCTCCTGTGGGAGAGCGACGCCAGGAACTTCACCGGCGACTTCTTCAAGTTCGGAACCGACGACCCCGAGTTCCCTCCCCCGTAGGAGAAAGCTCCCGACTCAGCGATCGCCAGCGGGCGGCGCCCACGCAACGCGGGGCGCCGCCCGCTTTCTTTTCCGGATCGGTGGGGGCGCCGTGGAAACGTTTTCCGAAACGCCCTCCGCCACGTAAAACACGTCGCTCTCGATTCGCCTTCCCTCGGCTAGCGGGACATATTTCGTTCGGAGGGTTGTGGCCCTCTCACGACAAAGTCCCCACGCAGGGCGCCCGCACAACGGGAAAGCCCGCCCGCCGAATCCCGGCAGGAGAAATCGAGAATGACTTTCCGCGACGATGCTCACTGCGAACGGCAAAGCCTCGGGTCTCGCAAGCGCGAGAACCGACGGGGCGCCGCGCGACTCGTCGCCCTGAGCATACTAGCGCTCGCGGCGGCGGCTCCGCTGAGTGCCGATGGACGCAAACCTGCCAGTCTGCTCGTGTACCCGCTCCACAAGTCGGGCGGCGTCACGTTCACGGCAGTCAGCGTAACGAACACCAACCTCCAGCCTCCGATCGGTGTGACCCTCGGCGGGGCGACCAACGTCCACTTCGAGTACGTCAACGCCGTGCAGGATCCGGCGCAGCCGTTCAAGCCGCTCTACTGCCAGATCAACGACCGCACGGAGTTCCTGACGGCCGCTGACACGACCACGCGACTGACCACGTGCCACAACCCGGGCATCGATATGCAGGGGTACCTGGTCGCGGTTGCCGAGGATCCCCAGCTGCAGCCCACGCCTTGGTCCCACAACTACCTGGCGGGTTCCGAGATCGTCATCAACGCGGGCGGCGGCATCTTCTCGCTGAACGCGATCTCGTTCCGCTCGCCTCAGCCCTCCCGCTCGGCCACGGACCGGGACGGCGACGGACAGTACGACCTGGACGGCATCGAGTACGAAGGCGCGCCGGACGACCTGATCATCGACGCGTTCATCGCCGAGCCGAACAACGAGCTGCTCCTGATCAACCTGACGGGCGGGTTCGACTTCCAGGCCACGGTCAAGTTCGAGATCTGGAACGACAACGAGTATCCGCTCTCGGCTCTGCTCACCTTCGGGTGCTGGTTCGAAGAACCGCTCGAGTCCGTCAGCCTCGTGTTCGACGGAGGGTTCCTGAAGAACAACACGCCCGACGACCCCACCGAGCTCGACGTCGACTGCGACGGTTCCGACGACGTGGAAACGGGTTGGGCCCGCATCCGCGGGCTCCAGGCGAGCTCGTTCGCCCAGTCGATCCCCGACCCCGCGGTGATCGGCGCACTGACGGGCGGCGACAGCTCGATCATGCCGCTCGCGAAACTGCTCTGGGAATCCGAAGCGCGCCAGACCAACGGCGACTTCTTCAAGTTCGGCAGCGTCGATCCGGAGTTCCCCGAGTGAGGTCCCCAATGAAGAGAGCCATTCTCACATGCGCGCTACTCGGGCTCCTTGCGTCCATCGGTCAGGCCGACGGACGCAAGCCCGGCAGCGCACTCGTCTACCCCGTCCATCGCTCGGGGGTTCCCGACGATGACGCCCAGGAGGTTGGTACGCTCCCCCCGGATCCGTTCTTCACGCTCGTCTGCGTCACGAACACGAACACCCATCCGGTCTCCGGCGGGACGAACGTCCACATGGAGTTCGTCAACGTCGCCCCGGACTGGACGGATCCCTTCAAGCCGCTCTACTGCAGCGTCCAGAACAGGACCGAGTACCTGACTCCTGCGGACGTCCGCTGCTTCCTGGTCAACTGTGTCAACCCCGGTCCGCTGACCGAGGGATACCTGGTGATGTCAGCACAGGACCCCTCGTCCTTCCAGACGCCGTGGTCGCACGACTACCTGGTGGGCTCCGAGATCGTGGTCAACGCGGCGAGCGCCATCTACCAGCTCAACGCGATCCCGTTCGACTCGCCCCAGGCGCCCGGCGCGCCGACGGACGTGGACGGTGACGGGCAGCTCGACTTCGACGGCATCGAGTACGAGGGCGTTCCGGACGAGCTCTACCTCGACGTCTTCATGCCGATGATGTCGCCCTCGCTGGCGCTCCTCAACCTGACCGGCGGGACCGCGTTCGACGCCTCCGTCGCCTTCACCGTCTTCAACGACAACGAGTTCGCCCTCTCGACGACCCTGGAGTTCCGGTGCTGGTTCGACCAGCCCCTCCGGAGGATCAGCCTGATCTTCGACGAGACCTTCCTCGCGATGAACACGCCGGACGATCCCACCGAGGTCGACACCAACTGCGACTACGTGGGTGACCTGGAGTCGGGCTGGGCCCGCATCGACGGCCTCAACGCCAGCTCCAGCGCCGAGTCGATCGCCGACCCGGCCCTCCTGGGTGCCGTGACGGCCCCCACCCAGCAGATCTTCAACATCGGAGGCGGCCGCCTCCTCTGGGAGAGCGTCGATCTCCAGCTGAACGGCGACTTCCTGAAGACCGGCGTCGACGATCCCGAGCACTGATTGCACTCTGTCCCCGTCTTGGCCACGGACGGGAAACACAGCTCCTCAACCGGAAGACGCCTCCTCACTCGGCGGCGCCTCCTGATCGGTGCCCTGGGGGGAGCGGGAACGCTCGCGGCAGCGCGCCTCTCGCTCCCCCTGCTCCTCCGCCCCGGTCCCGTGCGCGTGCTCTCCGGTGCGGCACTCGCCTTCGCGGACCGGCTGCTCGAGGGGGTCGACCGCGCTCTGGTCTGGGACGTCCACGTCCACCTGGTCGGGCTGGGTACGGGCGGCACGGGCTGCTGGGTCCACCCGCACATGCGGAGCCACCTGCATCCCCTGCGCCACCTGCAGTTCGATGCCTATGCCGCCGCGGCCGGCATCGATCCGGGCGACGAAGAGGCGGACGGAAAGTACCTCTCGAGATTGCTCGCCCTGCACCGGGCGGGCAACCCGACGGGCAAGCTCGTGCTCCTGGCCTTCGACTGGAACCACACCGAGGCCGGTGAGCCGGCGCCCGAGGCGTCGACCTTCCACGTCCCGAACGACTACGTCCTGCGCACGGCGCGGGAGCACGACGACGTCGTTGCGTGCGCCTCGATCCACCCCTATCGGCGGGACGCGCTCGACGAGCTCGACCGCGTAGCGGAGGAGGGTGCCCGCGCCCTCAAGTGGCTCCCGAACGCCATGGGCATCGACCCAGCGCTCTCACGCTGCGATGCGTTCTACGACCGCCTCCGTGAGCTCGACCTGCCCCTGCTCGTGCACACCGGCCGCGAGCAGGCCGTGGACTCGAACGAGGCTCAGGAGCTCGGCAATCCGCTGCGCGTGCGACGAGCACTGGAGCACGGCGTGCGGGTCATCGCGGCGCATTGCGCCGGAACCGGGGAGTACTCGGATCCCGATCGTCCCGGTTCCGCACCGAGGCCCGCGTTCGATCTGTTCCTCGAGCTCATGGACGACCCGCGATACGCGGACCTCCTCTTCGGCGACCTCTCGGCCATGACACAGGTCAACCGCTGTGGCGAACCGCTGGCCACCGTCCTCGCCCGGGACGACCTGCACTCGCGCTTGCTGTTCGGCTCCGACTATCCGCTGCCGGCCATCCGGGCCGTGGTGAGCACTCGCGTCCTCAAGTCCAAGGGCTACATCGACGCCGAGGAGCGCCGACTCCTGAACGAGGTCTTCGCTGCGAACCCGCTGCTCTTCGACCTGCTCGTCAAGCGGGCCCTGCGGGTCGACGTCGACGGCGAGCGTCGCGGCTTCTCCGCAAGTGCCTTCGAGACGGGCCGTTTCTTCGGGGGCGCCTAGCGCGACGTCAGGAGCCGCCGGGCGGCCGGATCATCCCCTCGCAGCAGCACTGCTTGCCCGCGCGCTGCACCTCTTCGTAGTTCCGACAGGTGCGGCAGCCGGCCCAGAAGGCGGGATCGACCGTCATGTCCTCGAACGGAACGACCGCGAACCCGAGGGAGAGGTTCATGGCCCGCACCGGCTCGGAGGTCGTGAGGCTCATGGTCACTGCCTCGGGGAACATGCGCTCCGAGGCCTCGAAGAGCGCCATCTTGAGCGCCCGTCCGACACCCCGCCCACGCAGCGAGGGATCGACGACCAGCCCCGAGTGCGAGACGAACTTGCCCCCCTCCCACTCGGAGAAGAAGCCGAACCCGACCAGCTCCCGGCCGCGGAGTGCGAGCACCGCCCGGCCCGACGCGATCTTGCCGGACAGGAGCTCCGGCTCGCGTTCCGCGATGTCGTGCTCGCTCGCGGCAGCCGCGATCATCGCGCTCGCACGCTCGGCGTGGTGGACGTCACCGGCGCCGCCGACCTTGACCTCCACGTCTCCGCTCACGCCGCTCCAGTGAGCGCCGCCAGTACCGCCGCTGCAGTCCAGAGCCGGTTGCCCGCCTCCTGGATCGCAGCGGAACGCGGCGAGTCGAGGACGCCGTCCGTGACGACGACGTTCCGACGGACCGGGAGGCAGTGCATGAAGAACGCGTCGTCGGTGAGATCCATCTTGGCCTCGTCGACGATCCAGTCCTTCCGCAGCCCCTCCTTGTCGCGCGCCTCCTGGTCGAAGCGCCCGTAGTAGTCGAGGCCGGCCCAGGCCTTGGCGCACACGACATTCGCGCCGCGGTAGGCTTCCGCGATGTCGTCGGTCTCGCTCAGGGACCCTCCGAGCGACTCCACGCGCTCGCGCGTCGCACCCATGATCTCGGGGTCGAGCCCCCACCCCTCGGGCCGCAGGACACACACGTCCATGCCCAGGTTGGCGGCAGAGATCATCTGCGAGTGCGGCGTCGCCGCGGGCAGCGATTTCAGGTGCCAGGCCCAGGTGAGGACGTACTTCTTGCCGCGCGGATCGCCCAGCCGCTCCACCATGGTCGCGGAGTCCGCGAGCCCCTGCAGCGGGTGGTAGGTGTTCGACTCGAAGTTGACGACGGGAACGTCGCTGAACTCCGCGAAGCGCCGGATGAAGTCGTCCCCGCGGATCTCCTCGTAGGTCCCCGTCGCCGTAGCCGTGCTCGAGCTCGTCGTGATGAGCTCCGACTTGCGGATGCCGACCGCGTGACAGAACTGGCTCATGACCGGGGCGAGCTCCCGGACGTGCTCCTGGGTGTTCTGGTCCATGACCACACCCTCGCGGCACTCGAACTGCCACGTGTCCTTGCCCGCAGTGACCGCAATCGAGCTCCCGCCCATGCGCGCCATGGCGGACTCGCACGACATGCGAGTGCGCACCGACGGATTGAAGAACAGGAGTCCGAGCACCTTGCGAGCGAGATCCGGACGGACGTCACCGGCCTTGATGGAGAGTGCGAGGTCGACGAGACCGCGCACCTCGGCCGGTGTGAAGTCGAGCGTGGTGAGGAGGTTCCTCCCGGCGAGACCGAGCCCCGCCACCTCAGGCCGCTCCACTGGCGTGCTGGGCGAGAGCGGCTTCGAGAGCGTGCAGGAGGTCGTCCCCCTTCGTCACGAGGTCGTAGGTGACGCGGACGTTGGGCTTCTTGATGTCGATGACGCGCGCGAGATCGATCGGCGTCCCGACGACGACCACGTCGCAGTCGGTGGCGTTGATCGTGTCCTCGAGGTCACCCATCTGCTTGTCGCCGTAGCCCATGGCGGGCAGCACGACGCCGATGTCGGGGTACTTCTCGAAGGTCTCCGCGATCTCCCCCACGGCGAAGGGCCGCGGGTCCACGCAGGAAGCGCCGCCGCACTGTTCGACCGCAACGGTCCCCGCGCCGTACTTCATCTCTCCGTGCGTGAGCGTCGGCCCGTCCTCGACGACGAGCACGCGCTTGCCGCGGATCGCGTCGGGGTCGGAGACGGTGACGGGCGAGTCGGCCCGGATCACCTTGGCACCGGGGTTCTTCGCGCGGGCGTTCTTCTCGACCGTCGCGATGTCGTCGGCGTTCGACGTGTCGCACTTGTTGAGGAGGATCACGTCCGCCCGGGCGAAGTTCACCTGGCCGGGGAAGTAGCAGAGCTCGTGTCCCGCACGGTGGGGATCCGCGACCGTGATCCACAGATCGGGTCGATAGAACGGGGTGTCGTTGTTGCCCCCGTCCCACAGGATCACGTCCGCTTCCTTCTCCGCCTCGCGCAGGATCGCCTCGTAGTCGACACCGGCGTAGACGACGGCGCCGTTCCGGATGTGCGGCTCGTACTCCTCCATCTCCTCGATCGTGCAGTCGTGCTGCACCATGTCCTCGAGGGTCGCGAACCGCTGAACGGCCTGCTTGGCGAGGTCGCCGTAGGGCATCGGGTGTCGGATCGCGATGGTCTTGAGCCCCTTCTCGCGCAGGGCGCTGACCACCCAGCGCGAAGTTTGGCTCTTGCCGCAGCCCGTCCGCACCGCGCACACCGCGATCACGGGCTTGGTCGACACCAGCATGGTCTTGTCGACGTCGAAGGTGCTGAACTCCGCCCCGGCCTCGCGTACGCGCCGGGCGCGCTCCTCGACGTAGTCGTCGTGGACGTCGGAGTAGGCGAAGACGACCTCGTCCACGCCGTGCTCGCGAATCAGGTTCGAGAGCTCCTCCTCGGGGTGGATCGGGATCCCCTCCGGGTACCCGGGCCCCGCGAGCTCCGGCGGGTACCGCCGGTCGTCGATGCCGGGAATCTGCGTGGCCGTGAAGGCGACAACCCGTTCGGAGTCCCGACCGCGGTAGCAGGTGTTGAAGACGTGGAAGTCCTTCCCGGCCGCTCCCATGATCAGGACTTTGCGCTGTGACATGAGCTAACCCCCTTGGGGATAAAGAGTTCGGACCCAATCCGCGCATGGTCAGGTCCTGATAGGCGCGGCGATTCTAGCATCGTCCGCACCTCGGGGGGATGCCGCGGGGAACCTTCGTGTACGCACTCGTCCGAAACGCCGCCGGACTCTCGGTGGACCTGTTCTACCGCCGGAGCGTCTTCGGCGGGCCGGTCCCGGGGCGGGGACCGGTCCTCCTGGTCGCAAACCACCCCAACGGCCTCATCGACCCGGCCGAGGTGATGCAGCTGACGCGGCGGCGGGTCCGGTTCCTCGCGAAGGCGCCTCTCTTCTCCTCTCCCGTCCTCGGCGGGATCCTCCGCTCGATGGGGACCCTGCCCGTGTACCGCGCGTCCGACGGGGCCGACACGGCCCGGAACGAGGACACATTCCGCGCCGTCCACGAGGCGCTCGCGGCCGGGGAGCTCGTGTGCCTCTTCCCCGAGGGGAGGAGCCACTCCGAGCCCGCACTGCAGAAGCTCAAGACCGGCGCGGCGCGAATGGCCCTGGGAGCCGAGGCGTCGGTGACGAAGCCGCTCGGCGTCCGGGTCGTGCCCGTCGGGCTCCTGCATGCGAAGAAGAGCCGTTTCCGCAGCCGGGCAGCGGCCTGGATCGGCGAACCGATCGAGGTGGGCGACCTGCTCGATGCGAAGGACGAGCGCGAAGCGGTGGTCGCGCTCACCGAGCGCATCTCGCTCGGGCTCCGCCAGGTGATGATCGAGCTGGACGACTGGTGCGACCTGCCTCCGATCCAGCTCGCGGAGCGGATGTGGCCCGCGAACGAGGCGAACCGGGTCGAGCGCCTGCGCGAGCTCGCGCTCGGCCTGCGCCGGCTGCGCGAGCACGAGCCGTCCCGGGCCGACGACCTCGTCCGGCGAGTCGCAGAGTTCGGCGACCGTCTCGACTGCCTCGGTCTCACGGTGGGCGACCTCGACCTCAGCTACACGCGCTCCGGAGTCCTGCGCTTCGTCGCGCGGAACGCGTTCCTGTGCCTGGTCGCCCTGCCGCTGTTCCTCCTGGGCGCCCTCTTCTGGTGGCTTCCCAACCGCCTCGTCGGCCGGCTGGCACGCATCCGCACGGTCAGTACCGATATCGTCGCCACGCAGAAGGTGATCTCGGGAATGGTCGTGTTCGCGTTGTGGTACGCGGCAGGCATTCTCGTCGCCCTCCGGCTCGGCGGCCCGGTCGCCGCCCTGCTCACGGCCGGCGTCACGCCGGGGCTGGGGGTCCTCACGCTTCAGTTCGGCGACCGCTTCCGTGCCGCACGCGTCGACGCGGCGACGTTCTTCAGGTTCCGCGGGGCCGCCGGACTCAAGGAGCGCCTCGCCCGCCGCCGGGACGAGCTCCTCTCGGAGCTGCGCGAGGTCTACGAGCGCTTGTCGGCCGCCGGAGTGCCGACCGGCGGCGAGTAGTAGAACGAGATCCCGCGCACGTTCTCGTCCACGTCCAGTTCGTGGTGAACGGGCGGAAAGGCGCGCTGCCGGCAGTCCATGCGGTCGCACACGCGGCAGGACACGCCCACCGGAACGGCCGCCTCGGGGTGTTCGAGGTCGACGCCGTCGGCGTACACGAGCTCGCGAGCGTGCCGGAGCTCGCACCCCATCCCCATCGCCAGCCGCGACTCCGGGACGCGGTGCCCCCCGCCGGCCTTGCGTACCGTCCGCGCGATGCAGAAGTACTTCGTGCCGTCCGTCATCTGCGAGATCTGGGTCCGGATCTGGCCCGGGGTGAGGAAAGCGGCGTGCACGTTCCAGCGCGGGCACGCCCCGCTGTAGCGCGCGATCCGGATGCCCGACCCGGAGTACCGCTTGGAGATGTTCCCCGCGATGTCGATCCGGATCAGGTGGAACGGAACCCCGCGGGCCCCGGGCCGCGACATCGTGGTGAGCCGGTGGCAGACCTGCTCGAAGCTGGTCCGGAACCGGTGCTCGAGCAACTCGACGTCGTAGCGGTTCGTGCGCGCCGCCTCGAAGAAGGGCTCGTAGGGCATGGTCACTGCACCTGCGAAGTAGTTAGCCAGCGCGATCCGCGCGAGCGCCTTCGATTCCGGCGTGGAGAGCGGGGAGGTCGTCGCGATCTCGTCGAACACGTCGACAAGGTCGAGCAGCCCGATCTGGTGCGCGAGCTGGAAGACCACCGTCGAGCGGGGTAGCACCTCGGAGATCCGGAGCACGCGCGCGTCGGCGTCGTAGCGCCGTACCGCAGCCAGGTCCGCCTCCCCCGGAGCCACCACGGTCGTGATCCCGTGCCGGTCGCGAAGCCAACCCTTCAGGCACGAGCGCATGGCGTCCGGGTCGAGGCGAGCATCCTTCCAGAAGCGCTTCGCGGCCTCCTCGAGCTCGGGGAAGTAGTTTCCGTGTCGCTGCAAGAGGTCAGAGACCTCATCGGACGGGAGCAGCGCGATGCTGCCGAGCTCGGGATCTCCCGACAGGCGCTCCGCGAGCAGGCGGACGTCGCCGCGCAGGGTCGTGAGGCTCCCGTAGAGCTTCTGGATCGCACGAGCCGCCGCCGGCGCGCGCAGGACGAGATCCCTCAGCTCTTCTTCACCGGGGCGATCCGCGGCCAGGAGGTCATCGCCGAAGACCTCCTCCAGGTCGGCCAGCGTACGGGCCTCTTCGCGACCGGAGAGCCGGCGCTCGTCCACCTCGAGGATTCGCGCGACGCTGCGCCGCAGGGCAGTCGTGAGTGCGCGCTGGTCGTGCTCGATCAGGTTCAGGTAGCTGGCCGAGATCTCGAGCCGCCGGGCCAGCTCCGCCTGTGTCAGCCCGCGCGCGAGGCGAAGCCGTCGGACCTTGCCGCCTGTAAGGGGTTGAGCGCGCATGACTAGCGACCGCGAGTCGGATGGAAAAGTTTACATCGTTTACAACGGCGCCCGACCTCAGTGCGAGTTCTTTACGCCTTTAGTCACTACGTCCAAGCAAGTTAGAGCGCCAAAGCCGACCGCGCGTGAACTCTTGACGTAGACTGGTAGGTCCGACGGGGGGTCGGACGACCGGCGCGACCGCATTCCCGCCGAACCCGCAGCAGGCCGGCATCGGGGGTCGACCGGTAAGGACCTGCGCGGGCCTTCACCACCACCACAGACCCTTCAGGAGAGTCGTAGATGTCCGATTCCTATCTCGGTGTGACGCTGAACGGTTCCCACACCAACCGCTTCGACGGCATCGTCCGCGACTACTCCCCGGAAGACGTCGATCGCCTGCGCGGTTCCGTTCGCATCCGCCACACCCTGGCCGAGATGGGCGCGGAGCGCCTCTGGAAGCTCCTCCACGAGCGCGACTACGTGCACGCCCTCGGGGCACTGTCCGGGAACCAGGCCATGCAGATGGTCAAGGCCGGGCTCGAGGCCATCTACCTCAGCGGCTGGCAGGTCGCCGCCGACGCGAACCTCGCGGGGCACATGTACCCCGACCAGAGCCTGTACCCGGCGAACAGCGTCCCCCAGGTCGTCAAGCGCATCAACCAGACGCTCCAGCGTGCCGATCAGATCGCCCACATGGAGGGCGACCATTCGACGAACTGGTTCGCCCCGATCATCGCCGACGCCGAGGCCGGCTTCGGCGGCCCGCTCAACTCGTTCGAGTTGATGAAGGGGATGATCGAGGCCGGTGCCGCCGGCGTGCACTACGAGGACCAGCTCGCGTCCGAGAAGAAGTGCGGCCACCTCGGGGGCAAGGTCCTCGTCCCGACCCAGAGCTTCATCAACACGCTCAACGCCGCGCGACTCGCCGCCGACGTGTGCGGCGTCCCGACGCTCGTCATCGCCCGCACCGACGCCCACGCCGCCAAGCTCATGACGAGCGATATCGACGAGCGCGATCATCGGTTCCTGACCGGGGACCGGACGCCGGAGGGCTTCTTCAACATCCAGCCCGGGCTCGACACGGCCATCGCGCGCGCCAAGTCCTACGCGCCCTACGCCGACCTCGTGTGGTGCGAGACCTCGACGCCCGACCTCGCGGAAGCCAAACGCTTCGCGGAAGAGGTCAAGGCCGAGCATCCGAACAAGCTCCTGGCCTACAACTGCTCGCCGTCGTTCAACTGGAAGAAGCACCTCGACGACGCGACGATCGCCAGGTTCCAGCGCGAGCTCGGCGCCATGGGCTACAAGTTCCAGTTCGTCACGCTCGCGGGCTTCCACAGCCTGAACCACGGGATGTTCGAGCTGGCGCGCGCCTACAACGAGCGCGACATGGCCGCGTACTCCGAGCTCCAGGAGCGCGAGTTCGCCACCGAGAGCGCCGGCTACACCGCGACGCGTCACCAGCGCGAGGTCGGCACGGGCTACTTCGACCTCGTGTCGCAGGCCGTGAAGGCCGGCAAGTCGTCCACGGTCGCGCTCTCCGGCTCGACCGAAGAAGCACAGTTCTAGGACAGCCCCCGGCCCGAGGGGTCAGGATGTTCGCAACGGCCGACGCGCCTCCGGGTGCGCCGGCCGTTTCTCTTCCACGGGCCCGAAGTATCATGACCGGCATGACGGACGTCCCCGCCCCGCTCCTGCCGCCCACCCGCACGCTCCTCGGCCCCGGTCCGTCCGACGTCTCCCCGTCGGTCCTCCAGGCCCTCGCGAAGCCGACCGTCGGCCATCTCGACCCTTCCTTCCTCGCAGCGATGGACGAGATCCGCAGGATGCTGCGGACCGTGATGGGAACCCGGAACGAGCTCACCTTCCCGATGTCGGGGACGGGCTCGTCGGGCATGGAGACCTGCCTCGTGAACCTGATCGAGCCCGGGGACCGGGTGCTCGTCGGCGTGAACGGCGTCTTCGGAACGCGCATGGTCGACGTCGCCGAGCGTTGCGGCGCGGAGGTCCGCGCCGTCGAGGGCGAGTGGGGCCGCGCGCTCTCGCCGGAGGCCTTCCGCGAGGCAGCCGCGGGCGAGCCGTTCGCGCTCCTCTGCGCCGTGCACGCCGAGACCTCCACGGGGGTCTCCCAGCAAATCCCGCCCCTGCGCGAGGTGGCGGACGACCTCGGTGCGCTGCTCCTCGTCGACTGCGTGACGTCGCTCGCCGGTACGCCGGTCGAGCTCGACCTCTGGGGCGTGGACGCGGCCTACTCCGGGACTCAGAAGTGCCTCTCCTGTCCGCCGGGCCTGTCTCCGATCTCGTTCTCCGCGCGCGCCGAGGAACGCCTCCGCGCGCGCAGCAAGAAGGTCCAGAGCTGGTACCTCGACCTGACCCTGGTCGCGAGCTACTGGGGCAGCGAGCGCGTCTACCACCACACGGCTCCGATCAACATGCTGTACGGGCTGCACGAAGCCCTTCGGCTCGTGCTCGAGGAAGGCCTCGAGGAACGCTGCGCGCGACACCGGCAGAACGGGCGCGCGTTGTGGGCGGGTCTCGAGGCCCTCGGCCTGGAGCTCGCCGTGCCCGAGGCGGAGCGACTCCCGCAGCTCACCGCCGTCCGCGTCCCCGACGGCATCGACGAGGCCCGCGTGCGGCGCGACCTGCTCGAGGCCTTCGGCATCGAGATCGGAGCCGGGCTGGGCCCGATGAGGGGTCAGGTGTGGCGGATCGGACTCATGGGAGCCGGCTCCACGCGCAAGAACGTCACGCTCTGTCTCTCGGCGCTCTCGAGCGTGCTCGCGGACCAGGGCTTCGCGCTGCGGGGAGATCCCCTCGCCGCGGCGGCCGGCGTCTGAGGTCGGCGTGCCCCTCATCCGCGCAGCCCTCCTCGCGGTGATCGCGCTCGGTTGCAGCTCGGACCCCGTCCCGCCGACCGAGGCCAGCGAGCGCCCGGAGACCTTCCCGGTTCCGCGATCCGGCGCCGACCGTCTCGGAGCCCACTTCCCCGAACAGGCGCTCGGCGCGTGGCCCGAAGCGCCGCTGGCGCTCTCGGGCGACAGTGCGGCTCGGGCCACGCTGGTCCGCTGGTGGACGGACACGTGTCCGTTCTGCGAGGCGTCGCTTCCCGCGCTCGAGGAGCTCGCTCGCGAGTACGGTCCGCGCGGTCTCGCCACCGTCGGCGTGTACCACCCGAAACCCCCTCGACCGACGGTCGCCCCGGCGGAGGCGTTGCGCGCAGCGCGAGAGCGGGGCTACTCCGGACCGGTCGCGATCGACGCCGACTGGCGAGCGCTCTCCGAGCTCTGGCTCGACACGGGATCGCGCAACGCGACGAGCGCGAGCTTCCTCCTCGACTCCGAGGGCGTCGTGCGCTTCGTGCACGCCGGTCCGGAGTTCCACCGCTCGGAAGAGGCGGAACACGCGCAGTGTGACGAGGACTACCGAGCCCTGGCGCGAGCGGTCGAGGCTTTGCTCGCCGAGTAGGCGCTAGGAGGCTCTGCTCTCCGGCGGCGTCCTGATCATCCGGTGCCCGAGCGAAGCTCCCGCACCGAGGAGGCCCCCGACGGGGAGCGGGACGGCGATCAGGACCGCGGCCGCGACGGCCTTCGCGACCGAATAGAGCGGACGTCCGCTCTCGCGCAGCTCGAGCACGAAGACCGCGACCGCTCCGAGGAGCGCACACGGCAGCGCGAGCAGGAGATAGGTCATCGGCGTGGCGTCGCCCAGGACAGCCACGACATCGGTCGCGGCGACGACGGCGGCCGAGGCCGGAGCGAAGGACCAGGTCATCGGCGCGGGGCCCGCCGCCCGGCCCCGGGTCAGGTCGAAGGCGATCCAGGAGAGGCCACCGATGAGAGCCCCCAGGCAGGCGATCGCGGCCCAATCCCATCCGCCGAGGGCGTAGGAGAGCGCGCCGAGGAGCGGCGCCCCCACGAGCGCCAGGAGGCAACCGGGGAGCCCCCCGCGTCCCGTCGTCCCCACCGCTTCCCCTGCGTCCCTTCCCGTTACCCCCATGTCGCGTGCAGACTAACGGAGGTGAGGCCGGGACATTCACTCTCCATTCGGAGAGCCGCGCTCGCCCGGCACCGGCTCCCGCATGTTGCCCCCATGAAGCGGATCTCCCTCGCGCTCGCCGTCGCCGTCCTCGCCACGCCCGCCGTCGCGCAGGGCTCCTTCGCCGACGAGGCGGCGGTGGTCCCCCATGCCGAGTTCGCCCGCAGGTTCCTCGAGCCTCGGGGCCTCGGCGATGCCTCGCCGGAAGACGTCGACCTCGAGGCGCTCCTGCGGGAGGAGTACGTCGGGCTCGACCTCGGCCTCTACGACCTGCGCTTCCCGCGCGAGGACCTGGGCGACGAGGACAGCGCCGCGGACTTCAAGGAGGTCGTGCTCGCACTGCTGGAGAGCCAGGAGCGCTTCCACGACTGGGTCGAGCCGCAGCGGGGGCGCGCGAAGGACGCCGCCTCCGACGTGAAGACCCTGCGCAAGTGGATCGAGGACTGGAAGCCCGGCCGGATGGGATCCGCGGCCTCGGCCGAAGATCTGGTCGGGGGCCTCGGGGCCTCCGAACGAGCGACGGCCGCCGCCGCGCGCTTCGCGGGCTGGATGCGCTCGGGCGGTCCGATCGGGCTCGACCGCGAGGCGGGGCGCTCCTCGCGTCTCCTGCTGATCCCGACGCGGCCGCGCTTCCTCGAGCTGGTCTGCTTCGCCGGCTGGTACTACCCGCACCTGGAGTCGGTCTTCTGGGACGCGGGGCTCGGCACGTGGCTCGGTTGCCGTGTGCAGGAGACCCAGGTGCTCGCGTTGATGTTCGCGTCGCCCGAGATCGACGAGGGCGACTTCGAGACCGGGCTCCCGCTCGACTACAAGAACGAGACCGTCCACCAGCAGCACGCCGTGCACTTCGGGATGCAGGCGCTCTTCGACAACTACTACGGCGACACGATCCCGCCGTACCTCTCCACCGGGCTCGCGATGAACATGGTCATCGAGCAGTTCGGAGAGGTCGACACACGGATCGAAGGCGACCTGCGCGCCCGTTTCACGGACGCCTTCTCCGTCTTCGTGCCCGGAGGCAACTCGGCCGGGGGCATGCTCCCACCCATGAACCCCGACGGTCGCTGGCGCATCCACAAGGGACGCGGGCACTTCGTGGACCTCCTGCGGGTCGCCCAGGGAGAGGGCGCCGATCGCATCAAGAACTCGCGCGAGAAGTACCTCCACTTCGAGCTCGAGAACGACGACCGGAACGAGCACACGACGGTGCGGGCGCCGTTCCTCGGGAGCGCGACCGAGGTGAAGGAGCTGCCGCACGGCGAGTACCTGGGCGACTACCAGGAGTTCTTCCGCGCGTACAAGAGCGGCTTCGCGCACTGGCTGCGCTCCGCTGCCGCGGGCACCCGGAAGGCCTGCGAGACCACGTTCGCCGAGCTCCTCGTGAGGCTTCCGGACGTCCAGGCGGACGGGTTCGAACCCCTGCTCACCGAGGTCTACGGTGCACAGCTCTCCGGTCCGTCACCGGACAGGGACACGATCGAGGGACGCTTCCTGGCCTGGCTCTCGAAGAAGAACTAGAGACGCGGCAGTGACTTGGCGCGACTCCGCGCCGGGCTCGGCCTTCGGCCTCGGCGAGGTCCTGCTTTTTGGCCGGACCTCTATCCCGTTCAGCCGCCGAGGACGGTGACGCTCACGCGCCTCGAGTGCCCCGCCGCACGGTGCTCGTAGAGGTAGATCCCCTGCCAGGTTCCGAGGTCCAGCCTCCCGCCGACGACCGGCACCTGGAGGGAGCTCTGGGTCAGGATGCTGCGCACGTGCGCGGGCATGTCGTCGGGCCCCTCGGCGGTGTGCCGGAACAACGGATCCCCGTCCGGAACGAGCCGCTCGAGGAAGGCGTCGAGGTCGCTCCGGACCGTGGGGTCGGCGTTCTCGCACAGGACGAGCGAAGCGCTCGTGTGGTGCACGAAGACCGTGGCGAGCCCGTCACCGACGCCGGAGGCGGCGACCGCGCGGCCCACCTCCTGCGTTATCTCGGAGGTGCCGCGGCCCGCGGTGCGGACGACGAAGGAGTCGCGCTGGAACTGATTCAGGACGATTCGGGCTACGGAAACACGATCGGACAGATGAGAGGACTCTCCGCGTTCAACAGGAACGGAACCCGCCGATTCAGCCCGTACTCGCACCAGTCGATCTGCCCGTTCCCGTTGCAGTCGAAGCCCGGGATCTCCCCGTCGGCCACGACCTTCCAGACGTCTCCGCCGATCTCGACGATGTACAGCTCGCCGTAGCGGTCCTCGCCGAACGAGACGATCGCGTTGAACGTGCCGCCGGTCAGCTCCTGGGTACGGTCGCGGAAGTCCCTCTTCGTCGTGCCGTCCCAGCGGAACGACCAGACCTCGTCCGAGCACTCGTCGGCGAAGAAGTAGGTGCCCTGCAGGCCCGGGATTCCGCAGCCCCGATAGACATAGCCCCCGATGACGGCGCACACGCCGTTCCCCGGGTGGCTGTAGTCGTGGATCGCCGGCTCGAAGGAGGGGTCGAAGCAGCCCGCCGTCCCGCCGGGGCAGGTTCCGAGCCCGTTGCAGCGGTTGCCCTCCATCACGCGCCAGCCGAAGTTCAGACCGCCGGCGCCGGCCGGGGCGTAGCTCACTTCCTCGCGGTTCGTCTGTCCGACGTCTCCGATGTACATCTCACCGGTCAGCCGGTCGAAGCTCCAGCGCCACGGGTTGCGGAGGCCCAGGTGCCAGATGAGCGTGGCGGCTCCGGCACCCGTGAAGGGATTGTCGGGCGGAGACGAGAAGGAGCACGAGTCGGTCGCTACGTCGATGCGGAGCATCTTGCCCAGGGGCGAGCTCAGGCTCTGCGCGTTGCAGCTCGGGTCGTTGCCCGATCCCCCGTCGCCGGTCGACAGGTACAGCATCCCGTCCGGGCCGAACGCCATGTGCCCGCCGTTGTGGTTGTTGAAGGGCTGTCCGATGGCACCGAAGATCGTGCAGGTGCTCAGCGGGTCGGCGATGTTCGGGTCCGTGCCGGAAACCGTGTAGCGCTCGAGGATCGTGTGGCCGGCCGGCCCGGCGAATCCGGTGTAGTAGACGTAGAACTGGCCGTTGTTCGCGTAGTCGGGGTGGAAGGCCATCGAGAGCAGACCCTGCTCCCCCCCGGTGTCCTTCACCTTGGTCCTGATGTCCAGGAAAGCCGTCGGCAGGAGGACGCCGTCCTCGACGACCCGGATGACTCCAGTCTGGACGACGAGGAACAGGCGATCGTCTTCGGGCGGCGCGAGCAGGAGCACCGTCCGGTTCGGACCGTTGACCACCAGCTCCGTCTTGATCGGCACTTGCTGCGCCGTGGCCGCCAGCGCGAGTAGAGCGAGAAGAACCAGCGGGGCGATGGCTCGAAGCATCTCGGATCCTGACTGTGAGGGGAGGGGGGCTCTGCCGTGTCGAGACGGACGCGGCTCCCCAAGATACCCGAAGCGACAGGCGCCCGCGGCACTCCACGTCGGACGCCCGTCCACACCCCGAACAGAGCCCCTAGGACCTAGGAGAGCGGCCGACTTGTCGGCCGCGTCTCTAGCCTCTAGCTCTAGCGCCGCGCCGCGAGGTTGTAAACGGCGCACACGAGCCGGGCGGCGAGGTAGCCGACGACGAAGGCCCACACCGCTCCGACGAAGCTGCCGGCCACGCTGACGTTGTAGCCCCAGAAGTACTGGGAGAGGATTCCCAGGTGCTGTCCGACGTTCTCTCCGCCCTTCAGGACGAGGACGAGGGTCGCTCCGAACAGACCGATCGCGCTGAGCAAGCCGAGCGCCAGCCCCCAGGCATGTCCGTTCAGCCGTGACAGGTAGACGTCGAGGATCTCTTCTTCGGTCGTGGTGTCGGTGGCCATCAGATCTGGTCCAGGAATCCCTTGTTCGCGTCGAGATTGCCGCGCATCCGCACGACGAAGAGCCAGCTCGCGACGACGGCGTTGCGCAGGGCAGCGCCGCCGAACCCGAGCACGAAACCCGCGCCGAGTCCCCACGCGAAGCCCGCGAAGGCTCCCTCCCACGACACGGGGTCGTAGCCGGGGAAGTACTGGACGAGCAGCCAGAGGTGCCCCACCGGGTCGCCCTCGAAGGGATGGTTCTCGAGGTGCGCGGGGACTTCCGGTTGGAAGACGAGGTGGTACGCCGTGATGCCGAAGAAGAGCAGCGAGGACGTCAGTCCGACGGCGAGCCCCATGGCCCGCTTGCGCAGCGGTGCGAAGGAGTCCCGCAGGCGCGGGGGGAGCTCGGCGAGCTCCTCCGTCACGGTCGAACCCGTCATGGTCTCAGGGTAGAGGTTCCATCTCGGACTGGGAAGCGGAGCGCCCCGCGGGCCGGATCGCCTCGCGCACTCTCCGCGCGGCGGCACGCGCCGCGAGGTGCAGGCGGAACCGCGTGCTGCCATAGGCCTCGAGCCGCCCCAGGTCCCTGTAGTAGAAGGTGTCCAGGCGTGGAAGCAGGTGGGGATCGGGGCTGACGGGGAAGATCGCCAGCTCCGTGGTGCACGCGAGCTCGAAGACCCGCCGCGCCTCCTCCAGGACCCGGGGTCCCACGCGCCCGTAGGGGTAGGCGAAGCTCGCCGGCCGGTTCCCGGTCTCCCGCTCGATGGCCTCGAGCGAGGACTCGAGCTCTTCGGCGATGCGCTCGGGCAAGATCCGCGTCAGATCCGGGTGAGTGCGGCTGTGGGCTCCGAGATCCACGCCCTCCTCCGCTAGCCGACCGAGCTCCTCCCAACCGAGGAGCGGGAGCTCGGGGATGCTTGGCACGTCCTCTCCCCCCCAGCGGTTGGTCCGACCGACGTGATCCGTGACCACGAAGACCGTGGCGGGGAGCCCGTGTTCCTTGAGGATCGGCCAGGCATCCTCCGCGAAGCTCCGGAACCCATCGTCGAAGGTCAATGCGATCGCGTCGCGTGACGCGTCGGTCGCCACGACTTCCGAGAGCGGAAGGACTGGAACCGGACCGGTGGCAAGCCAGTTGGCGTGGCGGGCCAGGGTCTCGCGGTCGATCGAGATCGGAGAGCCCGAGTCGTCGACGGAGTGATAGGTCAGGATCGCCCGCACGGGCTCAGACCTCGCCGGCCTCGAGCCGCGCGCGCTGGTCGGCGATGACGTCGTCGATCACTTGCGCGAGCGGGGTGCGCGGGCGGAACCCGGTCACGCGCTCGAGCTTGGTCACGTCGGGGACGCGCCGCGGCATGTCCTCGAAGCCCTCGGCGTAGGCCTCTTCGTAGGGGATCTTGACGATCTCCGAATCCGAACCGGCCGCAGCGCGGACGCGCGCCGCGAGCTCGGAGATCGTGACCTCCTCGTCGGTCCCGACGTTGAAGACCTCCCCCACCGCCTCGGGACAGTGGATCAGGCGCTCGACCGCCTCCACGGCGTCCTTTACGTGCCCGAAGCAGCGCGACTGTTCGCCGGTGCCGTAGACCGTGATCGGCTCGCGCAGGAGCGCCTGGCGCGCGAAGTTCGGCAAGACCATGCCGTAGCGACCCGTCTGGCGCGGGCCGACGGTGTTGAAGAAGCGCGTGACGACGACGGGCACGCCCTTCTCGCGATAGAACGCGAGGGCCAGCCACTCGTCCATCGCCTTGGAGCAGGCGTAGGCCCAGCGGGAGCGCGTGGTCGCGCCGAGCGAGATGTCGTCGTCCTCCTGGAACGGAACCTTGGTGCTCTTCCCGTACACCTCGGACGTCGACGCCAGGACGACGACCTTCTGCTTGCGCGCCGCTGCGTCGAGGACGGCGGTCGTCGCCCCGAGGTTGGTCTCGATCGTGTGGACCGGTTTCTCGACGATCAGCCGGACGCCCACCGCCGCTGCCAGGTGCACGACGACGTCGGCGCGGTCCACGTACTCGGCGACCAGCGCCTCGTCGAGCGCCGATCCGAAGCGGAAGTCGAAGTCCTCGCGGTCGACGAGGTGCTCGATGTTCTCCATGCTCCCGGTGGAGAGGTCGTCGAGCGCCCAGACCCGGTGCCCGCTGGCCAGGAGCTTTTCCGCGAGGTGTGAGCCGATGAAGCCGGCGCCACCCGTGATGAAGACCTTTCTCATGGATTCAGAGCTTTCCTCCCCAAGAGCCTATCCGGGACTGCCCACCGCCGCCGCCGCGCGTTCCGCGAGCTCGGTCTTTCCCTGCTGTTCCGCGGCGCGCCGGACCAGGTCGAGGTAGCGCGGCAGGACGGCGCTCTCGGTCCAGGTCTCGAGGAAGGCCTCGTGCCCGGCCTGGGCGAGTCCGTCGCGGTGTCCGGGGTCCCCCAGCATGCGCCGCATCGCGAGGACGAGCTCCTCGGCGGTCCAGAAGAGCTCGCCGCCGCCCGAGTGCTCCACGATCTCCGGAAACGGCCCCAGCCGGCGCGCGAGGACCGGCGTCCCCTGCCGGAAGGCCTCGATCAGGATGATCCCGAAGGTCTCGAAGCAGACCGAGGGCACGATCAGGGCCACGGCGTGGTCGTAGTAGCCGCGGAGCTCGTCGGGCGCCACGCGCCCCAGGAAATGCACGCGGTCGATGCCCGCGGCCAGCTCGCGCAGCGTCTCCCCGTACTCGCCGTCCCCGGCGATCAGGAGGTCGGCCCCGTCGAAGTCGCGGAAGACGGGGATGACGTCGTCGAGCCCCTTGATGCGCTCGAGGCGGCCGACGAACAGGAAGTACGGACGCTCGTGGGGGCGCTCGCCTCCTCCTCCCGCGAGCTCCTCCGGCTCGGGGTCGGGCAGGAAGTACGGCAGGACCTCCATCTCGCGCGGGAAGCCGAACTCCTCGTGCTTCCGGCGGCTGAACTCGCTCATGGCGATGAACGTGTCGACGTGCCCGAGCTCGCGCTCGAGCTTGCCCGTGTAGCGCCAGAGCTGCGGCGGGCGGCGGTAGGAGAGGACGCAGCGCAGACACTCGCGGCCGTCGCAGCGCTCTCGCCCGTGCCGCCAGAGGACGTGGCTCGGGCAGACGAGCCAGTGCTCGTGGGCCATGTACAGCTTCACGCCGGACCCGTAGCGGAGGATCCCGGGCCCGCCGACGAGCGAGATGTTGTGGAAGTTGACGACGTCGAAGTCGCCCTCCTCGAGGATCCGCCGGATCGCGCGAGCGTGCACGACGGGTCGGCCGAGCTGCTGGGTCAGGAGCTCGGAGAGCGGACCCAGACGGCTCCCGAGCGCGTGGATCTCGAGCCCTTCACGCGGCGGCGGCAGCTCGGGACGCAAACCGCCCGAGAGCATCGTGTAGGCATCGGCGTCCAGGACGACCGTGCACTCGTGCCCGCGCCTGAGGAGGCCGTCGACGAGCCGCGAGATGCCCATCCCGTCCCCGCCGAAGTTGTAGGGCGGGTAGAACGTCGTGATGTGACAGAAGCGCAGGGACATCAGGCGCTCCCCGCGGCTTCCGTTATCGCGTCGAGCGTCGCGCGCGCCGCGCGCGGCCAGGAGAGCTCGCTCGTCCGCTCGCGCGCGCGGGCTCCCATGCGGAGCCTGGCCTGCTCGTCGCCGAGGAGGGTCGAGAGCGCCTCGACCAGGGGCTCCGTCCGACCGGGCTCGACGAACAGTCCGCCACCCTCCAGGAGCTCGGGCAGCGGGCTCTCGGTCGTCGCGACGACGGGGGCGCCGCACGCCGCCGCCTCGACGGCGGGCAACCCGAAGCCCTCGCACATGCTCGGCAGGACCAGCGCGACGGCACCCGTGTGGAGGTGTCGGAGCTCCTCGTCCGGGACGAAGCCGCACCAGTGCACCCGGTCCTCGGTCCCGAGCTCCTTCGCCACTTGCCGGATCCGCCCGGTGTCCCCGTGGAAGACGTCGCCGTCGACGGCCCCCACGAGCAGAAGGTGCAGCGACGGGTCGGACTCCGCGAGCGCGGCGTGCGCGCGCACCAGGAGGTCGACGTTCTTGTGGGGGTTGAACCCGCCCACGTAGACGAGCCAGCGCGCTCCGTCCGGCAGCCCCGCGGCGCGGGCCGCGCGCGCCACCTGACCTGCGTTCTCCGACGGGCGGAACGTGGCGGAGGGCGCCTCGACGGCCACGCGGATCTTCTCGGCGGGCACGCCCAGGACCCGCTCGAGGTCGCGCCGGGAGTACTCCGAGACGGTCAACACGATTCCCGCCTGGCGCAACGCGAAGCGCACCTTCGCGTTCCAGAAGAGCCGCGCGCGAAGGGACGGCACCGTCAGCTCCGGGAAACGCTCCGCGATGGCGTCGTGCACGCAGACGCACACGGGTAGGCGCCTGGGAAGCGGAAAGTAGGTGTAGACCGTGGGCGAGAAGAACGCGTCGAGGGGTTCGGCTCGCACGGCACGGGCAAGCCGCAGGAGGTCCATGAGCGAGCGGTGCCCTTCCGCCGCGGCGGCGATGGACGGGGCCTCGGAGAGCGCGACCGGCCGCACGCGAACCTGGGGCCCGGAGAGGTCGAGCTCCCCCACGCTCTCTTCCTCGATGAAGAACAGGAGCTCGTGGTCCCCGCGCTGGATCTCGGGGAGCTCCGTGACCGCGCGCAGAACTTCGCGGGTGAAGCGCCCGTAGCCACGTCCGTTCGCCCAGGACGTCGCGTCGACGCCGATCCGCATCAAGTCTCGTCGCCGGGCTGTTTCGCCGCGACGGGCGCCGGCTCGGACGATTCCCCCTCCGAGCCGTCTTCATCGGTCGCCGCCCCGTCCGCGCTTCGCTCGTCGCCCGAGGGGGTCTCGACCCGTTGCTCCTCGTGGTACTCGAAGTCGGTGTTGACGGCCCAGATGTCGTGCTGCGCGCCCTGCATGTTCCAGGCGACCATCATCGACGTCAGCATCGAGTGGTCCTGGTTGTTGTACTTGTGCAGCCCGTTCCGGCCCACGAGGTGGAGGTTCGAGATCGGGTCGAGGAAGGTCCGGACCTTGTCGAGGTGATCGCGGTAGGCCGCGTCGTAGATCGGGTACGCCTTGGGCATGCGGACCACGGTCCCGTCGGCGATGAGCTCCTTGTTCACCAGACCGAGCTCGTCGATCTCCTTCTTCGCGAGCTCGATCAGCTCCTCGTCAGGAGACGTCCACGTGCCGTCGCCCTCGAAGCAGAAGTACTCCATCCCCACGCAGGTCCGCCCCGCCTCGGGGACCATGGCCTTGCTCCAGTTGTTGAAGTTCTGGATGCGGCCGACCTTGACGCCCGTGGAGTGGATGTAGATCCAGTTGTCCGGGAAGAGATCCTCCGCGTCGCAGATGAGGGCGACGACCAGGAAGTCCCGGTACCGGAGCCCTTCACCCGAGGCGACGATGTCCGGCGGAGGCGTCGGGTCGAGGGAGCGGACGAGGCTGCGCACGGGCATGCTCGACACGAAGTGCTCGCCCTCGAAGGTCCGCTCGGCGCCGGAGGCGTCCTCGGCGACGATCGCGCGGACGCGGCCGTCGACGACGAGGTGCTTCTTCGCCTTGGTATTCATCACGACCTCGCCGCCGCGCTCGACGATCTTGTCGCGAGTCAGCTCCCACATCTGACCGGGACCGAGGCGCGGATAGCTGAACTCGTCGATGAGGCTCTTGATCTTGGTCGAGCGCCGCGTCATCGAGGCGGCGTTGAGGATGGCCTTGCCGAGCGAGAGGTTCTGGATGCGCTGGGCGGCCCACTCGGCCCGGATCTCGGTGCAGGGGATGCCCCAGACCTTCTCCGTGTAGGTCTTGAAGAAGATCTCGTAGAGCTTCTTCCCGAACCGGTTCGTGACCCACTGCTCGAAGTTCTCCTCGACCGGGTTCGGTCGGACCTGCGCCTTGGCATAGGACAGGACGATCGCGATGGCGCGGAAGAGACCCAGCCCCGAGAGCGCGTTGCGCGCCTTGAGCGGATAGTCGAAGAAGCTGCCGTCGTAGAAGATCCGCGAGAGGCGCGGAACGCGGATGAACTGGTCACCGAGAACCTCCTCCCACATCTTCTGGACGGGGCCGATCTTCGTGAAGAAGCGGTGCCCTCCGATGTCGAAGCGGTAGCCCTTGTAGGTCGCGGTCTGGGAGATCCCGCCGACCATGTCGGTCCCCTCGAGCACGGTGACCTTGGCGCCGGCCTGCTGGAGCATGTAGGCGGCGGTCAGCCCGGCCGGTCCTCCCCCGACGACGACGGCATGCTGGCCGGGCTCCAGGCGGTCGACCTCGCGCGGGCGCGGGGACTCTTCTTCTCCGATGGTCATGGACGGGTCGCGGGGAGGCCCCCCGCCCGTTTCCCGGCGGGGGAGCGGGGCGGGATCTCTGGGCACCCGTCGGCCTCCGGGTTCGAGGCCCGGACTCCCTTTCGGGTGGACTGAAGAGACAGCTTAACCGCAGAAGGCCCCGCGACCACAACCCTGCCCCCACTCCCGCGGAGCGGGCTCAGCGCTTCGGCTCCCCGCCTCCCGTCAGCTCCAGGAGGCAGATCTCCGGCCGGCAGAACAGGCGGATGCGGGGAGCGTGGTTGCCCTCCATCCCCAGGCCGGCGCAGACGTTCAGCAGGTGGTCGCCGATGGGATGCAGCCCCCGCGCGAAGCGCCGCGGCAGCTCGGAGAGCATCAGGGGAGCGCCGAAGAACGGGATGGCCACCTGCCCGCCGTGAGTGTGCCCGGCGAGGTGCAGGTCCACCGACAGGCCGTCCAGGTCCCGGGAGAGGTCGGGGACGTGGCTCACGACCAGGGTCGCCGTGCCCCCGGCCGGTCCGCGGTCCGCGAGGAGCTCTCGGGGCTCGGGTTCCTCGACGTCCAGTCCGTACACGTAGAGCCTCCTCCCGTCCCCGAGCTCGATCGTGTCCCCGGCGTTGGCGAGCACGCGCAGCGGCAGACCGGCGAAGATCCGCAGGCGGTGCTCCTCACCCTCCGCATGACCGGGCACGACGACGACCCCGTGGCGGGCACGGAGACCGCCGAGGAAGGCTCGCGCCGCCTCGACGCCGGGGTCGGCGTCCCAGAAGGGCCCGGCCATGTAGTCGCCGGAGACCACGACCAGGTCGGGCTCCAGGGCGTTGATCTGCTCGAGGGCCTTCCGCTCCCGGGCGTTGATCCCCACCGACTGGAGATCGGAGACGTGCACCACGCGGAAGGGCTCCGCGTCCCGCGGCCAGGCGCGCAGGACGACCTCATCACGCCGGAGCACGACGAGGTTGGGCTCGACGAAGAGCGCCCAGAGCGAGACCAGCGGCGGAACGACCAGCAGTCCCGCGAGCAGACGATCCCGCCCCGCGAGCGCGGCCCTGATCCCCAGGCCGGGGAGCCAGAAGCCCCAGACGTAGAACACGATCGCGATCGCCGCGAACCCGCGCGCGTCGCGCAGGTCGAGGAAGGCCGGAAACAGGAAGAGGGCCGCGAGCGCGACGCCGCCGGTCGCTGCGCCCGTCGCGGCCACGCGCGAGCGAGGCCCGAGGCGGAGGAAGAGGCGCCACAGGGCGTAGGCCAGGAGCCCGGCGACGACGACGTAGAAGCCCTGGATCTGGTGGTAGGGAAGCACGAGCCGTCCAGGCTACCCGCGCGGAGCACGGGGTTCCGCCGGCCAGTTCGCGGAGCCGCCTCACGACCGGCTCTCCCGTCCGATAGTCTCCGGTGATGGCGGGGCGTGACGGCGAAGGGCGGGGAGCGGGCCTGGCGATCGCCCTGTGCGTGGGCGCCGGGCTCCTGCTGCGAGGCCTGGAGGCCGCCCTCAAGAGCTTCTGGCTGGACGAGCTCCACACGCTCGACCTGGCCTCGTGCGCGACGCTCGCGGAGCTGAATGCCCAGCTCGGCGAGGACACCCACACGCCGGCCTTCTACGCGGCGGTCCAGCTCCTCTACGGTGCAGTCGCCCCCCACCTCCTGCGCTGGATCGCGATCGTCCCGAGCCTGCTCGCCCTCGTCCCGCTGCACGCCGTGGCGAGGAGCGCCGGGCTCTCCGCGGCCGCGCGCGTGGTGGTCGTCGGTCTCTACGCGGTGCTCCCCTTCCAGGTGCAGTGGGGAGCGGAGCTGCGCCCCTACGCCTGGCTCGAGCTGGCGGTGATCACCGCGGTCTGGGCGAGCTTCACGCCGGCGCAGTCCCCCTCCGGGAAGTGGGTGCGCGGAGCGGTGTTCGCGGCCGCGACGGTGTTCGGCCTGTACACGCACCTCTTCACGACCATCGCCGTGCTCGGGATCGGCGCGGCGCGGCTCGTGTTCCGGAGACGCGAGTGGCTCGGACTGCCGGCCCTGATCGCGAGCGGAGTGCTGGCGGTCGGCGCGTTCGCCCCCTGGCTCGCGACGACGCACCCGTGGCTCTTCGACGACCCCTCCGTCCTGATTCGCGACGAGAAGGACGAGGGAGCGCGCGACGAGCGGATGCCCGCCGCGGAGGAGGCGGAGCAGGCGCCGGAGCTCGCCGGCTTCTCCCGTCAGAAGCTCGCGCAGGTCCCGGTCCAGACGCTCGTGCCGCGCATGGGGAGCCTCGGCGGCTTGCCGGGGTGGATGGCGCGCGTGTCGTTCGGAGGGCTCCTGGTCCTGGGCGCGTTCTCCCTCCTGTGTGCTGTCCGCGGCCGCCGCGCCCCGCCGCGCGAGCTGCTCGGTCCCTTGACCGCGGCGCTCGTCACCTCGCTCTTGCTGGCCTGGGTCTGCGTCCAGTACGTCAACCGCATCCCGCTCCAGTACTTCGTCCTGTCCGCCTGGGCCTGGCCGCTCGTGTTCGGAGCCCTGATCGACGGAGTGCCGGCGAAGCGGCGGGCGCTCGCGGCCGCCCTCCTCCTGGCCGCGGGGTTCCTGGGCGGGCTGGGCCACGCCCTCGGCGCGCCGCGCGAGGACCTCTCGGGAGCGGTCCGGCACGCGGTGGCGGAGGCGGAGGCCAAGGACGCGTGGCTCACCGCCGTGCTCTGGCAACCCAACAGCTTCGCGCACTCGACGCCCTACTGGGTGTACGCGGAGGATTCCGACTACGTCGAGCCCGACGAGGTCCCGCCGGTCGACGGTGAGGGCGGCCGGCGGCCGATCGTGATCGTCACGCGCAACGCGCCCGATCGGGGCGCGACCAACTTCGAGAAGTGGGCCCCCCTCCGTCGTGGACGCGAGCGGCTCACGGTCACGCACTTCGACGGCGCGATCTCCGTCTACGTCTACGGCGTTCGCTAGGGCGTGAGCTCCAGCACGACCACGTGCTGATCGAAGCTCTGGGCCGGGAACCGGGCCACCTCGCGACCGCGCTCGAGGAGCGCGGTCCAGACCTCCGGGTAGTACCCCTGCGTGAAGTTCGCCGACGTCACGATCACGTAGCCGCGCTCCTTCCCCGCCAGCGCGGCATCGATCGCCTCCGGCTCCTCCACGATCGCGTAGTCCGTCTCGAAGAAGTCGCGCAGCGGGTACATCGCCTGGCCCGCGCTCATCACGGCCACCTCCGGTCCGCGGCGCTCCTCGATCCAGGCCACCGCTCCGGCGAAGTCCTGCTTGGGCAGACGCCAGACGCGCAGCGAGAGGACCGCGAAGAGGAGCACGCCGAGCGCGACGGCGACGTTCGCCGCTCGGCGGCCCCGCTCGCGGAAGGCCTGCGCGAGGAGCCCGTCGGTCCCGAGCACGGCGAGCAGCAGCCAGAACCCGGCCAGGGAGAAGAAGAACCGCGGCCAGAGATTTCGGCCGAGGAGCCACATCGTGCCCTGCCCGAAGACCGCCGGGAGGACACTGACGAGCGCCAGGACGCGGTCGCGGCGCCACGCGGCGGCGAAGCCCGAGATCAGGACCAGCGCGCCCACCGCCAAGATGGAGAGCCCGGCGACCTCGCCCACACCGAAGCTCTGCGCGATCTCGCGCACCATCCAGACCGGACTCTTCCAGGTCGAGACGGTCGCGGCGAAGTCGTCCTTCTCGCGCGTGAAGAACGCGAGCATGTCGCGCAGGATCGGCGCGTGGAGCGCGAGGGAGAAGACGCCTCCCAGGACCACGCCGTGGAGGGGAGCAAAGCGCGCGCGCGGGGACCCGATGCGTCCCCCGCCGAGCTCGACGAGCCAGACGGCGATCAGCGCCGGCGCGAGGAACACTCCGGTCAGGTGCGCGTGGGTGGCGAGCCCCAGGCCGGCCCCCAGCAGAAGGACCGCGCCCGCGGACCCGGTACGGCAGGCCTCGCGCAGGCCCACGCCGGCGAGCAGGGTGAAGGCGAGGAGCGCGGTGTAGCCGCGCGCACTCTGCGAGAACGCGACGGCGTGCGGCGCGAACGCGAGGAGTAGCGCCGCCAGGAGCCCGGCCCGCGCGTTCCCTCCGCGCGCGCCGAAGACGTAGACGAGCGGCACGCCGGCCGCGCCGAAGAGCAGCGCAGGAAGCCGCGCCGCCCAGGGCTCCTCTCCGAAGACCCGCACGGACGGCCAGGCCAGGAGGGCGTAGAGCGGGTGGATGTTGTCGGAGTCGTAGGTCCGGACGAGCTCTCCGAACGGAAGCCGCAGGTACTCGACCACGAACCAGATCTCGTCGTACCAGAGCCCCGCGTCGAGGTTCGGCAGGCGGGCGAGGAGCGCGAGGGCGAAGAGCGCGAGGACCAGGCGTGGCGACACGCGCCCGGACGATCCCGCGCCCGGGCTCATGCCGCGCTCCGCGCGGCGGAGCGGAGCCCGGTCGCGAGCCAGACCAGACCGGCCAGCAGGCCGCCGGAGACGAGGACGGTCTCCCAGACCACCGACTGGACGACGGCCAGCTGCTGCACCTCCGCGCCGAAGGGCGACGCGAGCGCGTGCAGTGCGGCCTCGCGAACGCCGATTCCCCCCAGGCTGATCGGCATCATCGCGGCGATCTTCGCGAGCGGGAACAGGAGGAACCAGAGCGCGCCGTCGAGCCCGACCTCGACCGCTTCCGCGAGGTAGGCGTTGAGCCCGACGAAGCCCGACTGGATCGCGACGCAGAGCCCGAGGCCTCCCAGGGCCATCGCGGGCCGGGACCGCGCGGTGCGCAGGGCCCGCAAGAGGCTCTCCCCCTTCTCCGAGAGGATCGGCCAGGTCGACGGCGGCCGGAGCTTCAGGATCACGAGACCCGAGACCACGCCGGCGCCGAGCAGCCCGAAGAACACGGCGAGGATCGTCAAGGGCGCGACCTCCGCGGCCTCCATGCGCGCCAGCGCGTCGGGTGCGAAGAGGCAGCCGGCTGCGACGAGGATGCCCAGGGCAACGAGGTCGAAGATCCGATCGACCGCCCCGCCCAGGAGCACCGCGGCCTTCGAGGAGCCGCGCGTCATGGCCAGCCCCGCGCGCACGGCGTCGCCGCCCACGAGCGAGGGCAGGCAGAGATTGGAGAAGAGCCCGGCCGCGTAGAAGCGCAGCGCCTCGCCGACCGTGAGGTGCGCTCCGGCCAGCCGAAGGAAGAGCCGCCACTTGAGCGCGCTGATCCCGTGCAGCAGGAGGAACGCGAGCAGCGTCGCCCCCCACGTCCGCGGTCCGACGCTCTGGAGCCCTTCCCGCACGTGCTCCCACTCCAGGTCCGCGACGTAGAAGACCGCGGTGAAGATCCCCACGGACAGGAGCAGGCGCACCAGGGCCTTGCGCCAGGAGATGCGGGGGGGCTCCTCGCCCGGGAGCAGTGAGTCGAAGAAGCCCATGGAGGCACGGGGGCGCTCGTCCTTCGGGCGCCGCTGGCGGATCAGGGTAGGCACGAGTCGGAGGGGATCGGCTCGCTCGGGGGGGATTCTTTGGCGTCACTGCGAAAGCGCCTTCCGCGCCCCTTGCCCGACCGGCAAGCTCTGTACCGCCTCGCCCCGAGGCCCTCCGCGTGTCCAGACTCAAGCTCAACCTCACTCTGCTCTACGCGGGGGAGGGTCTGGCCAAGCTCCTGGCGCTCTTCGCCTGGGGCCACATCGGGCACACCCTGACGTCCGGGCCCTACGGCCTCTTGGTGCTGCCGCTGGGCATCTACTTCGTGGCGAACCAGCTGCTCGACGCGGGGCTCGCCCCCTTCGGCGCCCGGGAGGCGGCGCGGCACCCCGCTCGGACCGAGGTCCTCGCCGCCCGCATCGCCTGGATCCGGATCTGCCTCGTGGGCGGAGCGCTCCTGGTCCTGGGCGGTCTCGCGGCCGGGCTCGTCGGTCGGCCGGACGAGGTGCGGCTGCTCGTGATCCTCTTCGGCGCGGCGCTCCTGCCCATGCCCCTGATCGTCAACTGGGCCTTCGAGGCCCGGGACGAGATGCAGGTCGTCGCGGGAGGGACCCTCCTGCGGCAAGTGGTCTTCGCGGGCAGTGTCGTCTTCCTGGTCGAGGTCCCCCAGGACGTCTTCTGGGTACCGCTGTGCGAGGCGGCCGGGCTGTTCGCGCAGGCCGGAGTCCACCAGGTGGCCTTCGGGCGCCGCTTCCGGGCGTTCCTGCCCCTGCGCGGTATCCGCGGCGCGATGTCGGTCCTGCGCGAGAGCGTGCCGCTCGGCGCATCCACCGTCTTCTCGGCACTGCGCTGGTTCTCGCCCGTGCTGCTCTTCGCCGCGACGACCGACGACGAACACCAGTCCGCCTACCTCGAGTCGAGCCTGAAGATCGCCGTCTCGCTGCACACCTTCGTGTGGCTCTACTTCGTCAACCTCCTCCCCTCGATGTCGCGATTCGTCGCCGCGAAGGACCGCGCGGCCTGGAGGAACCTGTCGGAGACGTCGATGTCGCTGGTGGCGTGGACCGTGGTCCCGGTGCTGCTCGTCGGATTCGCGCTGGCGCCGGTGCTCATCCCGATGATCTACGGGGAGACGTTCGGCCCCGCCGTCGGCCTGTTCCAGGTGCTCGTCTGGATGCTCTTCTTCGCCTTCCTCTCGGGGCACCACCGCTACGGGCTGATCGCGTTCCGCGAGCAGCGCTCGGAGATGAAGGCGAGCGCGGCGGGCGTCGTCGTGTCCGCGGGCGGCGCGGTCCTGCTCCTCGCCGTCGGCGCCCTCACGCCGCTCCACGCGGCTCTGCTCGTCGTGGCCGGCGAGGCGACGACGCTCGTCTTCGCCGGTCGGATGCTCACCCGGAGGGTCGAACGGCTGCCGTGGGTCCGGGACGTGGCGCCCGTGCTCCTCCCGGCCGGGCTCGCCCTCGCGCTCTGGTGGTGGATCGGGCGCGAGAGTCCGTGGCTGGCGGCGATCCTGGTGGTGGCGTCGTTCGGAATCGGCGGCGCGCTCCTGAGACCTCGCTTCCTTTCCACGCTGTCCAGAGGCGGCGAGCCGCCCGAGCCCCCTCCTCCCACCGATTCCGACTGATCGGTCCACGGGGCAGCGGTCCAAGGTCGACTATAATCCTCGGTTCGCGCGCCAGCGGACGAACACCATGGGAACCCTCGAGAGAATCAAGCGACACGCACGACTCAGCCGGGTCGCGTCCCGGAGCGGAGCGGTCGACACACCCCCGTTCCTGATCCTCTTCATCAACTCGATCTGCAACCTGGCCTGCGAGCACTGCTTCTACTGGAAGGAGCTCAACAGCCGCGACGACCTCTCCAAGGAGGAGATCTTCGCCCTGGCCGACAGCATCGGGCCGATCGAGAACCTGAACCTGTCCGGCGGCGAGCCCTTCATCCGCCCGGAGTTCGCGGAGATCTGCAGCTACTTCGTGCGGAACAACGGGGTCCGGCAGATCTACTGCCCGACCAACGGCTGGTTCACCGAGAAGACCATTCGCGAGCTCGAGAAGCTGTTCGAGGAGCCCGACCTGGACCTGTTCGCCGCGGAGCTCTCCCTGGACGGGATGCCGGCGTTCCACAACAAGTTCCGGGTCAACGACAAGTCGTTCCAGAAGGCGATGGAAACCTACGACGCGCTCGCCGAGCTCCAGGAGCGCGAGCCGAGGCTCCAGATCCACTCGATCTCGACCTGCACGGGCGAGAACGTGGAGGAGATCAAGCGGCTCACCACGTTCCTCTACGAGCGCTGCCCGCGGATGTCGCACCACAACATCGCGATGCTGCGCGGCGAGCGGAAGCGGCCGACGCTCGAGGGGCCGGACCTCGACGCGTATGCCGAGCTGATCGAGTACCACTCGCGCCTGTGGAGCGACCGCGAGGAGGGCCGGTTCGGCTCCATCGTCGATCCCATGCTGCACTGGGGCAAGGTGAAGATCGCGAAGGCGCAGAACCAGGCCATCCCCTGCAAGGCGGGCGTGCTCTCGGGCGTCGTCTACGCCAACGGCGACGTCTCCGTCTGCGAGCAGCACGCTCCGATCGGAAACCTGCGCAAGAACACCTTCCCGGAGATCTGGAACTCGCCCGAGGCGATCGCGCTGCGGAAGTCGATCGCGTGCAAGGAGTGCTTCTGCACGAACGAGGTCTTCCTGTGGCCCTCGATCGTCTTCCAGCCCGGGCAGCTCGCGAGCGCGTTCGTCGGAGCGCGCGCGTGGAGGACGGCCCAACCGCTCGCCCCCCACGAACGCGTGAGTCCGCTCGAGGATCACCCCGAGGACTCCCAGCTGCTCGGACTCGACGGGGACGCCCCGTCCGCCGAGACCGGCGCGGCGTGACCGGCGTGGCCTTTGGCCACGCATGACTTGGCGCGCATCAGCGCGCGCCAAGGATGCCCTGCGGGCGGCCACGGCGCGACTCCGCGCCGGACTCGGCCTTCGGCCTCGCTGAGGTCGGGGCTTGGGCGAACCTCGGACTAGATCGACGGTCCGCGATTTCGCAGAGTCGCCGCGCGCACCGGACACCATGCGGCTCATCCTCCTGCTGATCGGCGCCGGCCTCGTCGTGCTGGCCTTCCGCGTCCCCGTCGAGGTCGTGGAGGGCGGTGGCCGGACGCTCGAGGGCTTCTGGGTCGGCGCTCTCGGTACGGCGTTCGTCGCGCTGGGAGTCGGGTGGGTCCGCGGCTGGAAGCGCTCGTCCGCCCTGACGGCGATGCTCGCGCTGTGCCTCGCGGCCCAGCTCACGGCGACGCATCCGAGCTGGCTCCAGTACCTCAAGATCGAGCTCTGGCGATTCGAGCCGCTCATCGACGGCGAAGCAGGGCCGTTGGACTCGCTGCTCATCGGCTCCCTCGGCGTCATCGCGCTCCAGGTCATGGCCATGGCCCGCTACGCGGGCACGCGGCGGGAGCGCATCCGCGAGATCCTGCGAGCGTTCGCGAGCCCTGTGCGGATCGCGCTCCTGCTCGCGTTCTTCCTCGCCGCGGCGGCGCACTCGACGCTCGCTTTCGACCCCGTCGAGCACCACCTGGACGTCAAGAACCTCGTCGTCGTTCTGATGCAATACATCGCGGCGGCGGTGATCTGGGCGACGAACCTGCTCCACCTGGCGGCGATCGCGGAGGCGATGCCCGAGCGCGATCTGATCGCGGCGCGACGAAGCCTCACGCACGCGGTCAGTTTGCCCGGTTCCGACCTCCCCCCCACGGCGCTCGACCGTGCGCTGCCCTGGATCCTCGCCGGGTTCGCGACGGTCACGAGCGCGGCACTCGCGTTCGTGGTCCTCGACCGCGTGCCCCACGTTCCCGACGGCGTCGCGTACCTCTTCCAGGCGCGTTGCCTGGCGGCGGGCATGGTGAGCACGGTCGTCCCGGCGGTGCCCGAGGCCTTCCAGGTCTACTTGATCGACAGCGTCGATGGGCGCTTCTTCGGCGTCACGAACCCGGGCTGGCCGGTGCTGCTCTCGCTGGGCGCGTTCATCGGCGCCGAGTGGCTCGTGAACCCGGTGCTGGGCGGTGTCGCCGTGCTCTTCGCGCACGCGCTCGTGCGCCGCATCGCCGATCGCGGAACCGCGAACGCCGTCACGCTCCTGCTCGTCGCCTCCCCGTGGTTCCTCTGGATCTCCGCTTCCTTCATGACCCACGCGACGACGCTCGCGCTGGTCGCCGGGGGCTGGCTGGCGGTCCGCTCGGAGCGTGCGCTCCCGATGCTCGCCGGCGGTCTCGCCATCGGGCTCCTGTGTCTGGTGCGTCCGCTCGAGGGGGTGGCCGTCGGAACGCTGACCGGCCTGTGGTTGCTCGGTCTGGGCGGGCGCCGGGCACCGTTCCTCTTGATGCCGCTCTACGCGCTCGGATGTCTGGGCGGAGCCGCCCTGCTCCTCCTCTACAACCAGTCGCTGACCGGCGACCCGCTCGCGTTCCCGATCAACGACTACCTCGACCGGCTCTGGTATCCCGGTGCGAACGCGATCGGGTTCGGGCCGGACAAGGGCAACCCGCCCGGCTGGGGCCCGCAGGACCCGCTCGTCGGTCACGGCGTCTGGGACGTCCTCTACAACACGAACCAGAACGTCTACCACCTCAACTTCGAGCTCCTGGGCTGGGCGTCGGGCTCGCTCCTCTTGCTCGTCGTGCACGTGCTCCGCGGTCGCTGGGATCGCACGGACCGCGCCGCCCTCGCGTTCCTCGTCGCGTTGGTCGTGATCTACAACCTGTACTGGTTCAGCGGCGGGTCCGACTACGGCGCGCGCTACTGGTACCTGATGATCCTCCCCCTCCTGTGGCTCTCCTACCGCGGCCTCGGGACCCTGGGCGGTTTCCTCGAGGAGCACACGTCGGCCGACGCGACACCGCGCGTGATGGCGCTGGCCGGGATCTCGATCGGTCTCACGCTCTTCCTGTTCATGCCCTGGCGAGCGGTGGCGAAGTACGCCGACTATCGCGGCTACCACGGCGACTTCCGCGAGATCGCGGCCGGTCCCGGCATGGCCGGCTCGCTGGTCCTCGTCGAGGTCGGTGACGAGACGGAGTACGGCCTGGCCTTCCTCGAGAACGACCCCGAGTGGTCGTCCGAGTCCCCGATCTTCGCCTGGGCCCGCGACGAGGAGACCATCGAGCGCCTGATCGAGGCCCACCCCGACCGACCGATCGTCCGCGTGGCGGGAAGGTCCTCGGGGAAGACGGAGGGCAGAACCCTGATCACCTCGCGCCGGTCGCCCTGACGAACTGACTGGGTTCCGTGTGGAACCCGGCCCGTAGCTCTCGTTCTGGAAACGGCTTACGCCGCGTTCGACCCGCGCGGGCCCCGCGACGCCCCAGCGGCTCGCAAACCCTGACTGAGGCTAGGTTTGCGAGAGATCGTCCACACTCAACCCAGTCAGTTCGGTAGGGTCCCTGGGTGTTGTTGTCGCTCACCTCACACCCGGTCCTGGTGACAGGAGCCGACGGGTTCATCGGGCGCTGGGTCGCGCGTGCTCTCTCCGGGGCGGGAGCGCGGGTGACGGCGTGTGTGGTCGATGCGCGCGCGGCGGCGGACGTGCTCGAGCGCTGGTCGGTCGAGGCCGACGTCCTCGAGGCCGATCTCGTGGCGCCGGGGGTGGCCGAGTCGGTCCTGGCGGAGACGCGCCCGTCGGTGGTGTTCAACCTCGCGGGATACGGTGTGGGTCGAGACGAACGGGACCCCGAACGCGCGCGAGCCGTGAACGTCGAGCTCGTCGACTCCCTCGCACGGGCAACCGCGCGTCAGACGGGGATCGGATGGGGCGGAACGCGGTTCGTTCACGTCGGATCGGCCCTCGAGTACGGCACGGTCGGCGGTGACCTCGCGGAAGACGGCCTGCACCACCCGACCACGCTCTACGGCAAGACCAAGCTGGCGGGCACCGAGGCCCTCGCGAAGGCCGCGCGCGAGACCGCGCTGCCCGCCCTCACGGCGCGGCTCTTCATGGTCTACGGCCCCGGCGAGCGCCCGGGCCGGCTCTTCCCGACGCTCTTCGACGGAGCCCGCTCCGGCGAAGAGGTGCCGCTCAGCGAGGGGCTCCAGCGCCGGGATTTCACCTACGTCGAGGACGTCGCGGAGGGCCTCGTCCGGCTCGCGTGCGTGCCCGCCGGAACGAGCGAGCCCGGGGACGTGTGCAACCTGGCGACCGGGCGCCTCACCTCTATCCGCGAGTTCGCCACGATCGCGGCCCGCGTCCTCGGCATTCCCGACGAACGCCTGCGGTTCGGCGAGGTCGCGGTGCGCGCAGAAGAGATGGAACACGCAGAAGTGTCGGTGAAACGGCTCGAGGAATGGACGGGATGGCGCCCGGCGCACGACCCTGAGTCCGGACTCCGCGCGGCGACGACCTTCCTGTCCGAGTCGAGAGCTCCTTCATGAGCCACCGGAAACGAGATCGCTGTCGGTCCTGCGGTCAGGCCGAGCTCGAGCGCGTGCTCGACCTCGGCAATCAGCCGCTGGCCAACTCCATGCCGGCCAGCCTCGACGAGTTCGCAGACGAGCGGACCTACCCCCTCGAGCTCGCGATCTGCCGCACCTGCGCCCTGGTCCAGATCACGGACGTCGTCGATCCCGCCGTCCTCTTCGAGTACTACCTCTACGTCAGCGGAACGTCGGACACGATGGCCGCCCACCACGCCGCCTACGCGGCCGACACCGTACGCGACTACGAGATCGACGGGTTGGTCGTGGAAATCGCGAGCAACGACGGGAGCCTGCTCCGGCGCTTCGCGGCGGAGGGAGCCCGCACGCTCGGCATCGAGCCGGCGAAGAACATCGCCGAGATGGCGCGCGAGGCCGGGGTCGAGACGCTGTGCGAGTTCTTCGGGCGAGAGGTCGGCGAGCGGGTGCGCTCGGAGCGCGGCGCGGCCGCCTGCGTCGTCGCCAACAACGTCCTCGCGCACGTGGACGACCCCCGCGACCTGCTCTCCGGCATGGCGGCGCTCGCGAGCGACGACGGCGTGGTCGTGATCGAGGTGCCCCACGTCCGGGAGATGGTCGCGCGGCTCGAGTACGACACGATCTACCACGAGCACCATTGCTACTTCTCCGTCGCCGCGCTGCTCTCGCTCTGCGAGGGCGCGGGACTCTCGATCTCGCGAGTCGACCACGTCCCGGTGCACGGCGGCTCGATCCGCGTCCACGCGCGGCCCATCGCCGCGCTCGCGAACCATGCCGAAGAGGTCCTGGAACTGGCGAGGAGCGAGGAAGAGCAGGGCCTCACCGAACCCGCGCGCTACCGCCGGTTCGCCGACGACGCACGCGCGAACAAGCGCGAGCTCCTCGCGCTCCTGTCCGACCTTCGCTCGCGCGGGAAGAGCCTGGCGGCCTACGGCGCTCCGGCCAAGGGCAGCACGCTCCTCAACTACTGCGGGATCGGGCCCGAGCTGGTCGAGTACACGGTCGACAAGAACCCCCTCAAGGTGGGACGCTACACCCCGGGCATGCACCTTCCCGTTCTCCCCGTGTCCACGCTCGTCGAGCGGCGCCCCGACATCGTGCTCATCCTGGCCTGGAACTTCGCCGAGGAGATCCAGCGCCAGCAGGCCGAGTACCTGGAGGGCGGGGGGAGCTTCCTCGTCCCTCTCCCGGAACCCCGGATCCTCTGACTCATGCAGTTCAAGGACGAGCAGGTGGTGATCCTGTGCGGAGGCGAGGGAACGCGCCTGCGCGAGGAGACCGAGTTCAAGCCGAAGGCCCTGGTCGAGGTCGGCGGCCGCCCGATCCTGTGGCACCTGATGCGGATCTACTACCGGTACGGTTACCGGCGATTCGTGCTGTGCCTCGGCTACAAGGGCGAGATGATCAAGGACTACTTCCTCGACTACCGCTGGCGCGACGGCGATTTCAAGATCGACCTCGCGAGCGGTGAGCGCACGCCGCTCTCGGACGCCGGCGACGTCGAGGACTGGGAGATCGTCTTCGCCGAGACCGGCGCCAGGACGCAGACCGGTGGGCGGCTCTTCCGGGCGAAGGACTACATCGAGGCCGACACGTTTCTCTTCAACTACTGCGACGGCCTCTCGGACGTCGACCTCGACTCGCTGGTCGCGTTCCACAAGGACAAGGGGAAGATCGCGACGCTGACGGGGTTTCATCCTCGCTCGCGGTACGGCGTCGTGCGCTCCGACGACGAGGACGTCGTGTACCACTGGAAGGAGAAGCCGCTCATGACCGACATGACGAGCGGCGGCTTCTTCGTGATGGAGAAACGGATCTTCGACTACCTCGACCCCGAGTGCATCCTGGAGACGCGCCCCCTGGAGCGCCTCGCAGGCGAGCGCGAGCTCGCGCTCTACTCCCACGAGGGATTCTGGTTCTCGATGGACACCTACAAGGAGGCCCTCGCCTTGAACGACCTGTGGGAGCGCGGTGAGGCGCCCTGGAAGGTGTGGGAGTGAGCACCTGGAGCGGCGAGCGCGTGTTCGTGACGGGCGCCACGGGACTGCTCGGTTCCTGGCTCGTCCGGGAGCTGGTCGAGGCCGGTGCGGACGTCACCTGCCTCGTGCGCGACTGGGTGCCGAAGAGCGAGCTCGTTCGCTCCGGGACCTTCGAGGAGGTGAGCGTAGTGCGCGGCGACCTCGCGGACCTCGAGCTCTGCGTGCGCGCGCTGAACGAGTACGAGATCGAGACCGTCTTCCACGTGGGGGCCCAGACGATCGTCGGGACGAGCTCGCGCTCCCCCATCTCGACCTTCGAGTCCAACGTGCGCGGGACGTGGAACCTGCTCGAAGCCTGCCGGCTGAACTCGAAGCTCGTCCGGCGCGTGATCGTCGCCTCGAGCGACAAGGCCTACGGCGACCAGGCGGTGCTCCCCTACACCGAGGAGACTCCTCTCCAGGGTCGCTTCCCCTACGACGTCAGCAAGTCCTGCACCGACCTGATCTCCCTCTCCTACTGGTCGAGCTTCGGTGTCCCGGTCGCGGTCACGCGCTGCGGCAACCTGTTCGGGGGCGGTGACCTCAACTTCAACCGCCTCGTGCCCGGAACGATCCGCTCCGCCCTCGCGGGTGAGCGCCCGATCATCCGCAGCGACGGGAAGTTCGTGCGCGAGTACTTCTACGTGAAGGATGCCGTCGCGGCGTACATCGGGCTCGCCGAGAAACTCCCGGACGACGCCTTCTGCGGCCAGGCCTGGAACTTCGGCAACGAGATCCCGCTCAGTGTGCTCGAGCTGGTCGAGCACGTCCTGCGCGCGTGCGGCGCCCAAGCGCTCGAACCGCGGATCCTGAACGAGGCGACGAACGAGATCCGCGCCCAGTACCTCGACTGCACGAAGGCCAAAGAGCGCCTCGGCTGGTCGCCGCGCTACGGCGTCGACGACGCGCTGGTGGAGACGGTCCAGTGGTACAGGGACCACCTCGGCCTCTGAGGTCGCGATGACGGCGGACGGCGGGACCGCGTACGGTGGCGTGCGGAGGGCGGAGGACCTGCCCGGCCAGGACTTCTGGGACGTCCTGTACACGCGGCGCTCCGTCCGGAAGTTCAAGCGCGACCCGGTGCCGCGCGAGTTGCTCGAGAAGGTCACCGACGCGGCGGCAATCGCCCCGACCTCCTGCAACCTGCAGATGTGGGACTTCGTGGTCGTCGACGACGAGGCGATCCTGGTCGAGATCGGGAAGCTCTCGATCCAGGTCCTCACCGCGCCCGTCTGCATCTTCGTCTCCTACGGACGTGAGTTCTCCGAGGACTCCTACGCCAACGTCCAGTCGGCGAGCGCGGCGATCCAGAACATGAGCCTGGCAGCCCACGCGCTCGGCCTCGGCACGTTCTGGATCACACAGCTCGGCGACCGGGAGGTCGTGCGCGAGATGCTCGGCGTGCCCCCCGACCGCGAGCTGTACGCCGGGCTCGCCATCGGCTGGCCCGAGGTCCTCCCGAAGAAGGCGCCGACTCGCCGCCCGAAGGACCACGTGTTCCACTGGAACCACTACGCGGGACGCCACATCCCCTCGAGCCCGCGACCGGACGACTGGACGCTCGCCGACGTGGCGATCTACCACCGGGCTCGGGTCCTGAACGGGAACCGCTACAACAAACCGCGGCCGTGGGAGCAGGAAGCCGTCCTCGACGCCCTGGAGACCCTGCTCGGCGCCGAGCGCAGCGGCGCCTGGCTCGAGTTCATGCCCTTCAGCGGTGTGCTCACGATGGCGATCCGCGCCCGCTTCACAGGTGCCGTCCTCTCGGTCTGCGATCTGACGGAGGGCACGGCCGGCTTCGCGAAGAAGCGCGCCTCCAAGGAGGGCGGCCTCTACCTCTGGCCGGACGAGCTGGAGCTCGACGGGACTCGCGGCGAGGGCGACCAGCTCCCCGAGGGAGCCTTCGACACCGCGACCTGCCTCTTCCGGCTCGAGGCCCTCCCGAGAGAGCACCGGGCGCCCGCTCTCGCCGCCCTCCAGCGTGCCCTCGCGCCCGGCGGGAAGCTCGTGCTCGGCTTCTGCAACCGGCGCTCGTACAACACGCTGATGGAGCGCGCGCGCCGCGGCCGGCTGGGCGGCGTCGAGTACGTGCTCGCGCCCGAACCGCACCTGGGTCCGTTCGAGAGCCTCACGGTGGGAGCCGTCGAGGAGCTCGTTCGCGACGCGGGCTTCCGGATCTCCGGTCGCTCCTCGGTCCACGCCCTCCCGGGCCCGACCGAGTCCGCCTTCCGCGCCCGGAACCTGCACGGCCCGCTCGCGCTCGCCGGGAAGCTCGCGTCGGGCCTCTCACGCGTCGCGAACTCCCTACCCGGTGTGCCCGCCCTCCTCGGGCGCCTGCAATTCCTGTGTCTCGAGAAGCCGTCCTGAACCTGCTCGAGGGCGCCGCGCGCCACCTCGACGCCCTCGCCGATGCGCACGGCCACCGGATCTGTCCCGCCCATCGTGTCGAGCACCTGGGGAAGACCGCCTACCGCATCCACATGGGGCTCGCGCTCCACGCGCACCGCGGCGCGCCGCTCGACGAGGTGAAGCGCACGGCGCTGCGCCTGGCGGAGACCTGCCACAAGTACCCCCACCCCGAGGCGCGCGCGTACCTCTTCTTCGAGCGCTGGCCCGACCCCTTCAACTGCTCTAACCACCTGATCGACTCCGGCGCCGTCTGCGACGCGCTGGGCAAGCTCCTCGTCGAGGCGCCGGAGCTCTTGTCGGACGAGGAGCTCGCGCGCGTGCGAGACGCGCTCGAGAAGAGCGCGAGCACCTATCTCTGGGCGGCGTCGCTCGACAAGCCAGTGCCTGCACAGTGCCTCTGGGGTGCGCTCGGAATGGCGCGGGCGTCGGTCGCGCTGGAGAAGCGCGAGCTCGCCGACCGGGCCCGCGAGGCGGTCCTGCGCAGCTACGAGAGCCTGGCACCGGACGGCTCGTGGAGCTACTACACCGCGGGCGCTGAACCGGGTTCGGAGGACGCGAGCGCGTTCTACCACTCGCGCTGCATCGGCTTCGCGCTCGAGACGCTCGCGCTCATCGGTGACGACGCGACGCTGGAGCCGCACCGCGGAAAGCTCGAGGCGGCGCTGGAGTTCCTGCTCGCGCTCCACCGCGCCGATGACACGAAGTGTCGAGCCTGGGAGGCCAAGCTCTGGTACTTCGACGGCGATGCGGAGACCGCGTCGCTCGCGTTCGACGTCCACGCCCTCTTGCTCGGCGAGCGCGCCTTCGGAGGCGGTCGCTACGCGGCCCGGGCGGCGCGCAGCCTGGCGCTCCTGACCGCGGCCCAGGGCGAGGACGGAGCCATCGACGGGGGTGCCGAGCGCGCCTTCCAGTGCCCGACCTTCTGGACGTCGCACGTCGGTCTCCTCGCCTCGGTGGTCGACGATCTCGGGCAGGAGGATGCGCCACTCGGAGAATGCGAGCCCACACGCGCCCTGTTCCCCGACGCAGGCCTCGGAAGGCTCACGCATGGGGACCGCGTGGTCCTGGTACGCGGCGGCCGACCGCGCCCGAGCCCCGGCTTCGGCGGCGTCGCCGGCGGCGGTGCACGCGTCGCAGACGGGAGCGCGGAGGGCGAGAGTGAGCTCCCCACGGCACCGACCGTCCACTCCGTGGGCGAGCACGTCGCACCGGCCGTCTTCGGTCTCCTGCCGCTGCGCCCCGGAGGCCTCGCCTGGCTGCGCTTCTCACGCTGGCGGCTTCGCTGCGCGCTGCGCGCGGAGGGCCTGGGCGCCGCGCTGGCACTCGCGCGCGCCACGCTGGGCCAGGTCCTGTGCTGGTGGACACCCGCGGCAGCCAGCCACTTCGCGAGTGACGTCGAGCTCGAGCTCGAGAACGGAGAGCTGCTCTGCAGGGGCTCTCTGGCGTCGATCGACGGAAACGCGCTCCCCGGAACGCGCACGACACGTCGGTACCGACTCGATGCCGAGGGCCTGCACGTCCACGAGCTCCTGGAGAGCGAGCAGGCCCTCGCGCAGGTCCGCTACGTCGTCCCCCCTGGTGCCGTCGACCTGCGCATCGACGAGTGCGACGAGACCGTCCTGCTCGTCGAGCGGAACGGCGTCCGGCGCCTCGAGCTCGCCTACCGTCTTCCCTGAGCCGCTTACGCCCTTCTCCCCGGGGAGGCGTGTGAATGGTTCGCACGCCTCGTGTTCCCGGGAATGCCGACGGACGCTTCGAGTAGTCGGGGCATGTTCGTCCCCATCATCACACCCTCGCGCAAGACCCCGGATCACGGCGGCCTGGCCCAGATGATCTCGAACGCGATTCGCGCCTACCGCTCCGAGCACCCCGGAGTGTCCGCCAGCGACGTGCGGCGCGCGTTCCGGGCGGCGGAGAATGACGTCCTCTCCGAGCGGAGCAAGGGCGCGCAGCCCGAGCGCGCCCGACTCCTCGCGGTCGCGATCGGAGTCCTCGCGCTCCTCGCCGGCGTGGGCGTCTTCCTGTACCACGAGTCCGGTGACGGCACACCGATCTTCACGGACGGCCCGCCCTGGATCATGGTGACGCTGGTCGTCGCGATCGGAATCGGAGCGGCCGCGGCGGCAGCAGCCCGGGTTCGGGGCTAGCCCGCATCCCTCACGGGGTCGTGAGCCAGAACGCCTCGAGTGGGTTCCTGCTGGTGCTTTGCGCGTGCCGGCCCCGCAGTCGACCTTGAACAGGTCGTCGAGGACGCCGGTGCGCGCAAAGTGCCGGCAGGAGCCGAGAGGCCGGCGCAGCCGGCCGTTCGTGGTGTTCTGGCCGCGAACCCG
>JAJDET010000326.1 GCA_029259655.1 Planctomycetota bacterium | reverse complement strand
GACGCGGTCGACCGTGACGAGGGCGTCGCAGAGAACTGGGTCTGGGTCACGCACCGTTTCACGTTCGCGAGCGCCGCGCGCAACGCGCTCCAGCGCTTTCGGTCCCCGGACGCGTTGCGCTTCCTGGTCCAGACCGTGGCCTTCGTGAACTCCGCGCGGCGCCTCGACCTCCCGGTGGGCGAGCGTTTTTCGCTGGAGCCCGAGGAGGCGTCGGCGCAGGACGTCCTCGACGCGGTCCTCGCACGTGATGCGCGCACCGCCGTGCGGCGCACGATCGGGTTCCTGCGGAGCGGCCGCCCGCTCGACGAGCTGCGGCTCCCGGTGGAAGACCTCCTGCTCTCGGACCCGCTCGTCCGTCCGATCTCCGTCGCCCATGCGATCAAGACGCCGGTCGCCGCGTTCGAGGAGTACGGGGCTCTCGAAGGCCATCCCGACCGCGAGCTGGTGCTCGCAGCATCGATCCGGCTCCTGGCGTCGCCGCTCGTCGAGCGGCGCGTGCACCAGGCCGCGGCGACGTCCCTGCGCTGGGTCGTGGACGGCGAGATGCCGAGGAAGCTGACGCAGTAGGCACCCCGACTACTCGCCCTCCGCCGCCGGCAGCACGGACGCGAGGACCTGGAAGCCCGCGGCGAGGGCGCGCGCCTCGTCGCCGCCTTGCGCCAGCGCCTGCGCGACGAGGTCGCGCGCGACATCCGGCTCCTCGGCTCGCGCGTGCAGCACCGCCAGGCCGACGGTCGCGGGCCACGTCCCCGGATAGAGGCGCCGCACGAGGAGCAGGCAGCGGTAGGCGTCCTCACCGCGGCCGGCGTCCAGGTACGCGAGCCCCAAACGCAGGTTGACCTGCTCGTGGTTGGGCTCGAGCTTCGCCGCCTCCTCGAGGAGCTCGATCGCCTCCTCGGCGCGACCCCTCTCGGCGTAGATGAGCGCGGCGTTGAAACGCGACTCGATGTTGTAGGGGGCCGCCTTCAACGACGCCTCGAAGTGCTCGAGCGCGCGGTCGGTCTCGCCCAGGCTCAGCAGGATGGCGCCCAGGTTATTGCGCGCCGCCGAGGCCTCGACGTTCTTCGGGTCGAGCTCGAGCGCCTCCTCGTAGATCGCGACCGCCTGATCGACCTGACCCATGTTCGAGTAGGTCACGCCCAGGTTGTAGCGCGCCTTGAAGGAGTCCGGCTCGAGCTCGAGCACGCTCTTGAAGGCCTGCACCGCCTGCGGGTAGCGGCCGGCGCGCTGCAGCACGTCGCCGACTCCCTGGAACAGGAAGGGGTGGGAGTCGTCGATGTCGAGCGCTTCCGCGAAGAGGCGGATGGCCTCGTCGATGTCGCCCTCGTCGCGGCGGAGCTCGGCCAGCTGCGCCAGCGCGCCGACCGAGTTGGGATCGACGGCGAGCGCGCGCTGCACGAAGTGCTCGGCGAGCTTGCCCTTCCCCTGGCCCGCGTGGATCGCGCTGATGTTCAGCAGCGCCTCGGCGTTGTTCGGATCCCGCTCCAGCGCCTTCTCGAACTCGGACAGCGCTTCGTCCACCTCGCCGTTGCGCAGCCGAATGCGCCCGAGGTTGTTGTGCATCTCGGGTGAAGAGACCTCCGCGACCTCTCCGTCCTCGCTCCCCGCGCCCTCTTCCTCGTCTCCGAGGTAGCCGAGCGCGCGCAGCCCGTCCTCGACGTCGCCCGCGTCTCCCTCCGCGACCGGTGAACCCGCGTTCCGCGCACGCGACCCGTCCTCGTGCGTCGACACGTAGCGAATCGGATGTTCGCGCACGAACTCCGGATCGAACGCGTCCACGAGCACCTTGCCGTCCATGTCCTTCCCGATCGGGAGGCCGAGGTACCAGAGCAGCGTGGGGGTGAGGTCGAGCACGGACGCGCCGGCGACCTCGCCACCGCTCGGGATGTGCGGCCCGACGGCGAGGAAGACACCGTCCGTCTCGTGGTCGAGGTGCGCCTTCTTCACGTCGACCAGCTCTTCGCTGCGGATGCGGCGCTCGCCGCTCTTGAAGCCGTGATCGGAGACGATGAAGACGGCCGTCGTCTCGAGGTCGATCTTCGCGAGCAGCCGTCCGAGCAGCTCGTCCTGGTAGCGGTACCACTCGTGGACGACGTCGCGGTAGCGCTCGAAGTCCGCCTCGTCGACCCACGGGAGCTTGGGCGGCGCGTACTTCATGAACAGGTGCGAGAAGCTGTCGACCTGCTCGAAGTACACCATGAAGAGCTCGTCGGAGCGTTCCGCGAGCAGCTTCTCCGCGATTGCCGTGTAGCCCTGCGCCGTCACCGCGTACTGCTGGAACAGGTGGATCGGGTTGAATGGATCGCGCCTCGGAAAGCGCGCCGGGTCGAACATCTCCTCGCGGTAGTCCTCGGCGTCGATACGGACGAAGCGCTGCACGAAGCCCAGCGGGAGCTGCTGCTCGGGCGGGACGAGCGGGTCCACTTCGTCGAAGAGCGCGCTCGGCCAGGTCTTCCGACCGTCGTCGCCGTCGCGCGCGGTCGATCCGAAGCCGTGGAACCCGAGCCCGTCGGAGACGATCGCGCCGCGCCCGACGTCCTCCGCCGGATAGGTCGCCCACCAGCCGATGGACGCCGCCGAGAGGTCGTTCTTCGCCAGGATGTTCCAGACCGCCTCCACCTTGCGATTCGTGCTCCGCACGGGCACCCGCGTCCCGTCGGGCTGGTCCACCATGAACCACGTGATGCCGTGCTTCGCCGCGGTCTTGCCCGTCGCCATGCTGGTCCAGATCACGGGCGAGAGCGCGATGTCGTTCAGCGTCTCGAGCGGACCCCACGTGCCGCGCTCGCGCAGGCGCGTGAGATGCGGCATGCCGCCCTCCGCCGCCAGCTCGTCGATGATCCTCCAGTCCGCGCTGTCGATGCCGATCACGACGGCGCGCGTGTCGACCCCGCGCGACGGGCTCGCGTCGGAGCTGCAGGCGGCAATGAGCAGCGCGATGACGAGCGCCGCGCGCGTATTTCCCACTCTCATCCCCGGATACTAGCAGTCCGGCCGCCAGGACCCGGCCGAATGGGGACTAGTGCACGCCCTGGCGCTCGCGACCGAGCACCTTGTCCACCGCGCCCGACGCCACGCCGAGCTCGTTGAGCTTGCGCAAGTAGTCCGCGCACACGCCCGCGTTCCAGAGCCGGACCAGGTCCTCGACCGAGAGGCCGCCGTAGCCCAGCTCCGCGAGCTCGCGCACGTAGTCCGCGTCCACGCCGTACATGCCGAGCTGGAGGATCGATTCGAAGTCGGACGCGTAGCCGACCTTGTGCATCTCCGCGATGTAGTCCGGATCCACGCCGTACATCGCCGCACGGATCAGGTCGTCCACCGAGAGGGCGCCGAAGCCGGAGCGCGACAGGGCGCGCACGTAGTCGGGATCGACTCCGTACTGCGCCATGCGAATCAGGTCGTCCACGGAGAGGCCCTCGTAGCTGGCCTCCGTCAGGCCGCGGATCAAGTCCGGATCGACGCCGTACTGTCCCATGCGCGCGAGATCGTTCATCGAGAGGCCGGAGTAGCCGACCGCGACGAGCTCACGCACGTAATCGGGATCGACGCCGTACTGCGAGAGGAAGACGAGGTCGTCCACCATGAGGTCTCCGTAGCCGGCCTCGGCGAGCCCGCGCACGAGGTCGGGATCGACGCTGTACTGGGCCATGCGGATCAGCTCGTTCACCGACAGCTCCGCATAGCCGATGTTCGCGAGCTCGCGGATGTAGTCCGGGTCCACTCCGTAGACCGCGAGCGAGATGATGTCGTCCATGGAGAGCGTGCCGAACCCGGCGCGCACGAGCTCGCCGACGTAGTCCGCGTCCACGCCGTGGGACGCCATCCGCGAGAGGTCCTGGAGCGAGGCGTCTGCATAGCCGACGCGTCGCATCCCTTCCACGAGCTCCGGCGTCACTCCGTAGGCCGCCGCGGACGCGATGTCCTTCGGGTCTCCGGTCAGACCCGCCGCGCGCAGCTCGCGGATCTCGTCCAGGTCCACGCCGTGACCCGAGTACTGGAGGATCTCGTCGATCGTCAGGCCTTCCGACAGGAGCGCGTGAAGGTCCTCGGGTTCCACGCCGCACTGCGCGAGACGGACGAGGTCGTCGACCGAGAGCCCGCGGACGCTCTGTCTCCCGGCACCGGGGGAGGAAGCGACCGGCCGCTCGATGTACGCATCGATCAGGTCCTCGACCGTGAGCCGCCGCTCGCTCTTTCGCGCGAGCTCCGCGATCCCCGCGTAGCTCGCGTTCTGCGTCGCGAGCACGAGGAGCTGGTCGACCGATGCCGCGCCGTAGCCCTCGGTCCGGAGCCACGCGGAGAAGCTCTCGTTGGCCGTGAACGCGAACGATCCGGCGCCGGAGAGGCCCGTCACCTTTCCGTCGAGCGCGAAGCCGCCCGGATCGCGGGCGAGCGCAAAGGTGACGTTCCCGTCCCGTAGGCGCGCCTCGATCGACCGCTTCTCCGACGCCGTCAGGTCGAGCGTCGAGCTCATGTGGCCCCAGCGCCCGCGGCTCACGAGCTGCATCTTCGGACCCGTCGGCTCGATCGCGAGCGTCCAGGTGCCGTCGACGACGCCGACCTCGGAGTCGCCGAGTCGCGGCTCTTCCGGTGTGCGCGGCTCGACGGGTTCCACGGCTCGGGGCTCGACGGGCTCCACGACGATCTCGAGCGGCGGTCGCGGCTCCTCCTGGACGCTCCCCGGACGCGCGCTCGAGACGAGCGCGGCCACGGCCGTCATGGACACCAGGACGGCCAGGGGCAGGAGAGCGGAGCCTCGGCGGCTCGGGCGTGCATCGCGGATCGACATGATTCTCTCCTCCAGGTGGGAGCGTTGGGCCATGGCCAGGGCGGTCACGGCGGCAGGTCTCTTGGCCATCGTCCGGGCGATCTCGAGCAGGTGTCCCGCGTACACGGACGGCTCGGTGCCGCGCGCGAGGACGCCCGCGTCGCAGGCGAGCTCGCGCTCGACGACCGCACGGCGAGTCGCGAGCCACACGAGCGGGTGGAACCAGTACAGGGCGCAGGCGACGCGCGACGAGACCAGCGCAAGCCAGTCGTGGTGCGCGACATGGACGAGCTCGTGAGAGAGCGCGGTGCGCCGGAGGGCCGGCGACCAGGTCTCGGCCGTGGCGGGAACGAGGACCACCGGACGCAGCGCACCGAACGTCATCGGAAACGGGACGGCGTCGCTCTCGAGGCAGCGCACGCGGCGGGAGATGCCGAGCTCGGCGCGGAGTGCCTCGAGGGGCCACTCCGCCTCGCGCGTGGGGCGTCCGGTGCGGGCCAGCTGGAAGGCGCGCGCGAGGCCGAGGCCTATCTTCAGGAGGCAGAAGCACGCTCCCGCGAGCCAGGCGAGGAGCGCGAGCTCGCCGATGCTCGGCACGCGCCAGCTCTCGGACGTGCGCGGCTGCAGCAAACGCGCCGGCGCGGATGCGGAGGCGAGTCGGAGCGGTGCGTTGTGAGGGCTCGCGCTCGGAGCGGGCAGGGCGGAGCCGCTCGGGGTCGCGGCGAGCTCCGGCCGCGCTTCTCCGAACGCCGGTAGCGGCAGGCGCCACTCCGGAAGGAACGTCGCGAAGAGCGGCACCAGGAGCGCGCCGACGATGGCGGTCGTCCACAAGGCCGAGCGCGCGTCCGCTCGCTTCAAGAGACGTGCTCCGAGGAACGGAACGAGCATCACGGCGGCGACCTTGACGAACAGGTCGAGGAGGTCGGAGAGCAGTGCGGCGTCGGCGATGCTCATCGGTCCTTCTCCTCGCGCCGCATGCGGTCGATCAGCTCCCTCATCCGCGCGAGCTCGTCCTCGTCGGGCGAGCGCACCTCGAGCAGTGCCGCCATCACGTCCTCGGCCGAGTCGTCGAAGAAGGTGTGCAGGAGGTGCCGCAGCGCCGAGCGGCTCGCGCGCTTGCGCGGGACCGTCGGCAGGTACACGTACCGCGCGCCGTCCTGCTTGTGCTTGACGTGCCCCTTCTCCTCGAGGATCCGCAGGCTCGAGCGCACCGCCGAGTCCGACGGCGGGTTGCTCATCAGCGCCTTGATCTCCCCGGCCGTCGCGTTCGCCCGTGCGTAGACGATGTCGAGAATCTGGCGCTCGCGCCGCGACAGGGGCGGGGGTTCGGGGGCGTTGGGGACCATGCGTTCCGGGATACCTCTCCCGCCCGTGGCCCGCTACCCGAAAGTGTTGAAAAATCAGCAGACCATTGAAAAATCAACACTTACGGGTGCTCGTGTCCGAACCGCTGTCCTCCGAGGCGTCAGGGGTGATTCCCCGTCCGGGTTACCGTCGCCCCCTATGCTCTCGGCTCGCTCTGTTCCACCTGAATTGATGCGCGCCTGCGTGGTCGAGTCTCCCGTGCGGGCCGCATATGAGGAGACTCGCCCAGAGGAGAGATGCCATGGCTCGCATGTTCATCGCCGCCGGGATCCTGGCGGCTGTCACGGCCGCATTCCCGAGCACTCAGAGCTCGACGACGTCCCGCGACCCCGTCTTCGGCGGTAGCACTGCTCCCAATCGGGCGCTGGAGATCCTCGCCTGGGGTGACTGGGACGGGGACGGCCTGGACGACGCGTTCGCCCGCGACGCGGCCGGTCACGACCGGATTCTTCGCAACGGTGGGGACGGGGCTTTCGAGGACGTGAGCGAGACGGCGCTCGCATGCCTCGAGTGCACGTCAGAGGTCGCGGTCTGGATCGACGCGGACGGCGACGGTGCGCTCGACGTCTACGCGCTCACGGACGACGGCAGGAGTCGGATGCTTCTGAACCTGAACGGCGTGCTGGAGGACGTGGCGGACGCGGCGGGCCTCCTGCACGAGCTGCCTGTGGTCGCGGCGCACTGGCTCGACTACGACGGCGACGAGCGCGTGGACCTGCACGTGGTGACGCATACGGGTGATGTGCTCTTTCACAACCTGGGGGCACTCGTCTTCGAGAGAGTCGCGTTCCCCGAGATCCACGAGCCGGTGGAGACCGAAGGCGTCTCCGTCCGCAGCTCAGTCCCGGCGAGCGATCCGTCCGAGGTCTCCGACATCGGAGCAGAAAGAGGCAAACGCCGGACTCCGCGCGGAAGACGTCCAGTTCCGAGCGCCTTGCTATCGCCGACCGATGCCGCTCTGGGTGGCGGAGCTCCCCGAGTCATCGGGAAGCCGGACCCGGGCTCGTTCGGGACGCCCGCCACGGTGGCGATCTCGGGCCCCGTCGGTTTCTTGCCCTGCGCGGGCGGCATCGCGAACCAGAACGGCACGGCCTGCATCCAGGCGTCAACGCGTCCGACGCTCGGAAACCTCTATCCCCTGAGCGTGAACCTGTTCGTGGGAGGCAACGGATCGGTGGGAATCGGGACGACGAGCCCAGCGGCGAGGCTCGAGGTCGCGGGCACCGCGCGGGTGACGGACACGCTGACCCTCGCCCCCGCCGGCGATCAGGCGCTCGACGTCGCTACCGGGAGCATCTACAAGGCCGGGGCGCTGTTCCTCCACACCAAGGGCGGCACGCGCAACACAGCCTTGGGAGAAGAGGCTCTGGCGAGCGTGACAATCAGTGACGGCAACACGGCGACCGGGTATCGAACGCTTTACTCCAACACCACCGGTCCCAATAACACGGCTAGCGGAGCTAATGCGCTCCGTTCCAACACGACTGGCTCCAACAACACGGCCAGCGGATATAGTGCGCTCTTCTCCAACACGGATGGTAACAACAACACGGCCAACGGATATCGTGCGCTCTTCTCCAACACGGGTGGTAACAACAACACGGCCAACGGATTCCTAGCGCTCTACTCCAACACGCTCGGCTCCAACAATACGGCCAGCGGGACCGTAGCGCTCTACTCCAATACGACCGGCTATCACAACACGGCCAGCGGCTACCGAGCGATGTTCTCCAACACGACCGGCGCTCAAAACGCGGCCCATGGCTACCGGGCGCTCTACTCGAACACGAACGGATTCAGGAACACGGCCAGCGGGTTCTTTGCGATGTACTCCAACACGGAGGGGGATACCAATACCGCTATCGGTAATGCAGCGCTCCGGTTCAACGTGAGCGGAGACCTCAACACGGCTTGTGGTAGCAAGGCGCTCGGGTCGAATACGGCCGGAGACCGCAACGCAGCCTGCGGGTCTGGAGCGCTCTACGGCAACACGATCGGCCACAGGAACACCGCCAACGGATATCGAGCTCTCGCTTACAACACGACCGGTAACGACAATACTGCCTGTGGGTATCGGGCGGGTGAGGACCTGACCGGAGACGACAACATCGCGATCGGCAACGGCGGCGTTGCCGGTGAGAGCAATACTGTTCGGGTCGGCAACTCGACGGATCACACGCGAGCGTTCATCGCCGGAATCCGCGGCGTGACTACCGGCGCGGCGGACGCCATCGCCGTTCTGATCGATAGCGACGGCCAGCTCGGAACCGTCTCCTCCTCGTGCCGCTTCAAGGAAGATGTCCGCGACATGGACGGGGCGACCGCGAGGCTCCTCGAGCTGCGGCCGGTGGTCTTCCGCTACAAGCCCGAGGTCCAGGATGGCGAGCGGCCGCTCGAGTACGGGCTCATCGCCGAGGAGGTGGCCGAGGTCTTCCCGGAGCTCGTGGTCCACGACGAGGAGGGGAAGCCCTTCACCGTGAAGTACCACCTCCTGAGCTCGATGCTGCTCAACGAGCTGAAGCAGCTCTCCGAGCGGCACGGGCGAGAGCTCGACGAGCTGCGGGCGAGGCTAGCCGCCCTCGAAGAACGAGAAGCGCCGGGCGCGTTGGTCGCGAATACCCGCTAGCTCAGGCCCAGAGCACCAGGTCGCACAGCGACCTGTCCCACTCCGCCGCCGGCCGCGGGCGGATGCGCAGGCCGTAGGCGTAGTTGCCGGAGCGCTCCATCTCGTGGCTGCCGCGGAAGGAGTGGACTCCGTCCACGTGCGTGTCGGGCTCGAGCGGGACGATCACCGGGTGGTGCAGGTTGTCGCCACCGCGCGTGTGGCCGAGCACCAGCTCGACCGTGACGTCGGCCGGCGCCATGCCGGCCAGATCGACCGCGACGCGCGCCTCGAGCGGGTCGCCGACCTTGAAGTCCTCGAGGTCGCTGACCACGGCCTCGACGACGCGGATGTCACCGAAGTGGCGGCGCAGCCGCATTCCGCGGTCCGCAAGAGCCCGCGCGCGACCGTGGTCGTTGGACGAGAGCTCGAACCAGTTGTTCGCGAGCGGCAGGTAGGACTGGTCCCTGTACTCCGAGACCATGCGGTTGGAGTCGAACTGCGGCGGGATCGTCGCGAGGTTGTGGCGCACGCGCTCGAGCCAGCCCTTGGGCAGGCCCTTGCGGTCGCGCTCGAAGAAGAGCGGCACGAGCTCCTCCTCGAGCAGCCGGTACAGGTTTCCGGCGTCGAGCTCGTTCTGCAGCTCCTGGTCGGGGAACATGCGCTCGTTCCCGATCGACCAGCCGTTCTTCCCGTCGTAGCCCTCGACCCACCAGCCGTCGAGGATCGACAGGTTCAGCCCGCCATTGATCGCGACTTTCATGCCGCTGGTCCCGCAGGCTTCTTCGGGCTTGCGGGGGTTGTTCACCCACACGTCGACGCCCTGGACCAGGTGGCGGGCGACGTTGATGTCGTAGTCTTCGAGCACCACGATGCGGCCCACGAACGGTTCCTCGTACTGCAGCCGCGCCCACTCCTGGATG
>JAJDET010000325.1 GCA_029259655.1 Planctomycetota bacterium | reverse complement strand
CTCGTGGTTGCCGGGGAGGAAGACCTTGAGGGTGTCGACACCCTCGAACACCTCCCCCAGCACGTCCCACTCTTCCTTCAGCGAGTAGCGCGTGTTGTCGCCCAGGAAGAACACGGCCTCGGGCGAGATTCGCTCGAGCTCGTCGGCGAAGGCCCTCAGCACCCGGTCGCTGTGGACCGCAGGCTTCTTCTCGATCTTGGACTCGACGTACGTGCTGTAGAGGTGACCGCAGATCACGATGCTGTGCGTCTCGGGCTCGGCCGCCGGCGGAGGGCCGGGCGCGACGGGCTCCGTACAGGCAGGGACGAGCGAGAGCAGGAGCGGGGTTATGCGGGGGCCCGTGAACATTCCTAGTCCTCGAGGTATCCGATCGCCTGCAGAGCTTCGCGGTCTTCCCGGGTCAACTCGACGCGTCCCGAGGCGGCGGCCATGTTGCGCCAGATTCGCACGCGGTAAGGGGCGCCGGCGAGATCCTCACCGCCGCCGAACCCAGGTGCTTCGAGCGTGTTCTGCGCCACGTCCAGCTCGAGCGGAAGCTCGGTCACTGCTGCGCCCAGGAGTCCGAGGTGTACGTTCTCGACGGCGACCGGCACTCCGTCCACCTGCAGCGTGACGCGCAGGAGCACTTCGCCGTCGTCCGGCACCAGGACCACGCCGTCGACGTCGTGGCGTTTCGTCTCGAACCTCACGACGGTCCTATCCAGACCCTCGACCAGGCTCGTCTCCACGGGCCCGTCGCTCCCGTTGGGCGAGGAACCGCCTTCGTCGTAGAAGAGCGTGACCCGCTTCAACGGCGAGCGCTCGGAAGTGACGATCAGCTCCACGCCCAGCATCTCGTCCCCCCCGTTCTGGATCATGACCGAGAAGCCCTCGTTCGTGCTCGCGCGGAAGTCCTCCAGGATCCTCCGGTGGATGTCGGCGTCTCCCGGCGACAGCTCCAGCACGTTCTCCCGTTCGCCCGGATCCGCCGCGAGATCGAAGAGGAACTCTCGCTCTTCGGGGACCCATTGGCGGACGTACTTGGTGTTCCCGACGACGACCGCCTTGCGGTAGACGCCCCACCAGTCCGTCTCGCTGATTCCGACGTCCGCGTCCTCCGGCCCGAGCCGGAGGCGGTCCAGCAGGCTCTTCCCCGGCAACGCCGGATCGGGGTCGCAGCCCAGCACGTCGAGGATCGTCGGGAGGATGTCGATCTGGAGCGCGAGCCCGTCGTGCGACCCGCCGTGGTCGTTGAACTCCTCGCCGTGGTCCGAGACGAGGAACACCGCAGTGGTCTCGCTGCGCCCGAGCTCGTCCAGCCCGTCCAGGAAGCGCCCGAACTCCCGGTCCGAGTAGGCGATCTCACCGTCGTACAGGTCGCGCAGGCGCTGCCAGCCCTCGGGGTCGAGCTTGCTGTAGTGCTCCCCCTTCACCTTGCCGTAGCGCCCCGTCACCGTGCCCTCGTAATCCCCTCCGAACTGCGTGTCGAAGGGAGGGACCGGATCGTAGGGGTGGTGGGGGTCCATCGTGTGCACGAGCGCGAAGAAGCGCTCGTCCGCGACCTCCTCGATCCATGCGAGAGCGTCGTCGACGACCACTTCCGCCCGCTCGTAGGGCATCTCCTGGCCCAACTGGCGGTAGCTCTTGAAGTGGTCGTAGCCCCTCCGGAACCCCGCGTCCTCGCGCGAGACCCACCCGTTCGTCACGAAGGCGCCGGTCGTCCACCCCTGCGCCTGCAGCCTCTCGGCAATCGACGGGATCGACGCGGGGATGCTACCCCCCTCGCTGGTCGCCCCGTGCCGGGCCGGGTACTGCCCGGTCAAGATCGAGGCCGTCGCCGGCATGGTCCAGGTCGACTGTCCGAGACAGTTCTCGAACCGGATGCTCTCGGCGGCGAAGGCGTCGATGCGCGGCGACGTCTCGCGCTCGTAGCCGTAGCAGTGCAGGTGGTCGGCGCGAAGCGTGTCCACGAGGTAGAGGACCGCGCTGCCGCTCGTCGACCCACAGGAGGAGCCCAGCAACAGGACCACCACCCAGAGGGCGATCGGGGTGAAACGCTTTCGCCCACGTACCGGTACGGGGTCGTGGCGCGAGGGAGCCTGGATCGGGAGTCCCGAGATCAAGATTCGCTGAAGTGTCTGCCGACCGGAGGGAGCGTGGGGTCTTCCTGCGCGCCCTCGCGGACGGTTCGCCGGAGAACGAAGCTCTGCCGCGTGGAATGGGGTAGACTCGAAAGTCGTCTCATGCCCGGTGCTCCGCTCCGCCCGGCCCCCCCTGCCCTGTGCCCCGGGACGGGCTGGAATCCCACTTGCGGGCTGAAAAACGACTCCTGAGAATACGCCCATGACGCTTGCCGAGCAAAGCAACTCCGACCTCGTCGCCGAGATTCGCACCAAGTCACCCGAGGTCCGTCGTCCGGAGCTGACCGAGCTCCGGAAGCAGGAGATCGAGGAGCGCAGGGTCGTCCTCTCGACCATGCCCGCGCACGTCACGCTCGAGATGACGACGCGCTGCAACCTGGTCTGCGCCCACTGCCGCAGGTTCCACGTCCAGGAGGAGGCCTCCAACACGCGCGGCGTGTTCGGCCAGGACGTCGTCTACGACATCGTCGGCTCGAGCGGGTACATGGACGACGACGTCTTCGAGCGCGCCCTCGACCTCGTACAGGACACGGAGTGGGTCTCGCTCACCGGCTACGGCGAGCCGATGATGCACCCGAAGTTCTTCGACTTCGCGCGCCGCCTCAAGGAGCGCGGCCACATCCTCGACACGATCTCGAACGGAACGCTGCTCAACCAGAAGAACGTCGACAAGCTCGTGGACATCGGGTTCGACCTGATCTCCATCTCGATCGACGGAGCGCGCGACGAGACGCTCAAGGTGATCCGCGGCGGAGCGGGCGCGGACGTCCTGTTCGGCGGCCTCGAGCGGCTGGCGAAGGCCAAGCGCGCCCGCGGGCTCGGTCGCAACGACCCGCCGCGCATCAGCGTCAACTTCGCGATGGGCTGCTTCAACATCCGCGAGATGCCGGAGCTCGCCCTGAAGCTCGTCGAGTACGACGCACACGTCCTCTACGCCCACATCCTGGAGGTCGGCGCCGGGCCGAACGTGCTCGGTGAACAGCTCATCTACACGAACCCCGAGGTCCGCGAGGAAGCGATCCGGATGGTCGAGGAGACCAAGCGGATCTGCGCCGAGAACGGAATCGCGACCGACATCCGGGCCATCCCGGAAGCCGGGGGGGGCGACGAGCCCGAGGGCATCGCCCTGGACTCCGCCTTCGCCGCCCTGAAGCGCGCGGTGGATGAGCATGAGCCCGAGCAGCGGGTGTACCTCCCGCTCGCGGCGATCGAGCAGCAGCGGCGGGAGATGGCAGACAAGGCGCGCGAGGAGCCCACCGATTCCACCTCGAACGCGTGCACCTCGCACTTCGCCGGTCCGGACAACCTCACGGACCAGGAGCGGCGCGAGAACGAGCGCTGCATCGACTTCTTCCGGTACGCGCTCGTGACCTGGAGCGGCAAGGTCCTCTCTTGCTGCTTCGAGAAGTTCGGGTGCGGCGACCTGAACGTGCAGAGCGCCGAGGAGGTCTGGAACGGCCCCGTCTACCAGAAGCTCCGCAGGGGCTACTTCGAGGACGGGATCCGCTGGGTCTGCCACGGCTGCGCGCGCGTCCTGGACTGAGCTCCCCCACCGATCCGAGCGGAACGCGATGACGCGAACGCAGCGCACCGTCCTGGTGCTGCTGGTCCTGCTCCTCTCCTCGTGCCGCGGGGACGAGCCGCAGCCGGTCTCGCGTCGGTCGCTCCTCGGGCGGACCCCGGACGGGATCCTGTCCCAGCCCGGCGTCCTGGCCCCGGCCCCGCGGACCCAGTGGGGCCCCCACGGCGGCCCCGGCTGGAGAGCCGAGACAAACCACTTCGACGAAGAGTCCTTCGTGTGGACGCGCTTCCTGGTGGCGAGTCTCGTCCTGCCCGCGGGTCCGCCGCGCGACCGGGACCTCCGCGTGCGGATGTGGTGTCCACCGCCGGCCCCCGGCGGCGATCCCGGCCAGCGCATCGCGCTCCGTCTGAACGGCGTGGAGATGGGCACGGTCGTGGCCGGGACGACTCCCCGTGAGCACTCGCTCCGGACGCCGGGCGCCGCCTGGCGCGAGGGGGACAACGTGCTCGAGATCGAGGCCGAGGAGCTGCGCGTCCCCGAAGGCTCCCGCGCAGGATCCACCGGTCCCGGCGCGGGCGTCGCCGTCTCCCGCATCGCCTACGACGATCCCCGCTCACCCGTCGTCGACAGCCGCCGTGAGCACCTCGCGCTCATCGGCGACACGGGAGTGGTCTACGACCTCGAGCAGATCACCCCGACCGACCTGCACCTGACGGGCGAGGCCTCTGCGCCCGGGCGCTTGGCGCTCGTCTTCTCCCGCGTCGATCCGGCTTCGGGCGAGGTGCTCTCGGTCGAGGAGAGCCTGGAGATGAGCGTCGAAGGAGGCGAGCTGGATCGCCACCTACCTCTGCCGGACGCGCAGAAGGCGATCCTGCGGCTCGAGCTCGCGTGGCGCTCCGACACGGACTCCGTGCTCACGTTCGAGCGTCTGGAGGTCACCGAGCGCAGCGAGGTCGCGCGGATCCCCATCGTGTTCCTGGCGATCGACACGCTGAGTGCGGAGCACATGTCCGTCTACGGGTACGAGCGGGAGACCACGCCGAGCCTGCAGCGTTTCGCGAGAGACGCCGTCGTCTTCGAGCACTGCGTGACCAATGCACCGTGGACGCTGCCGAGCTTCATGTCGGTCATGACCGGGCTCTACGCTCAGTCCCACATGCTCGAACCCGAGCGCCCGGTCGGAGTCGAGGCGCAGGTGTGGGAGCTCTGGTCACTGGCGGAGAACCGCTGGACGCTGGCCGAGGCGTTGCGCGCAGCGGGCTGGAGCACGGCCGGGTTCGTCGACAACCTGTGGCTGACCGATCGCTTCCAGTTCCCGCAGGGGTTCGACGTCTACGACGCGAGCGCGGGTGACCTGGACAAGCTCGATCCCGACGGTGGGATCCGGCACGTCTCGAAGCTCGCGCTCGACTGGCTCGACGAGGCGAAGCGCGACCCGTACTTCCTCTTCCTCCACTGCTTCGACGTTCACGGTCCCTACGGGGCGGACGGCGCACACGACGGGATGTTCGAAGGCGACGCGCTGTGGGACACCGAGGAGGTCCGCTTCGCCGGCGGTACCACCAACGCCTTCGGGACCATCCCCACCTACATCACGGCCAGAGACCACGTCGATCGTCCGACACCCGATCGGCTCCCCACCGGGCCCATCGTCGCGGCGTACGACGAGGGCGTGGCGATGACGGACGAGGTCGTGGGACGCTTCCTCGACGACCTGAAGGAACGCGGGCTGTACGACGACGCCTTGATCGTCGTCAGCGCGGACCACGGCGAGACGATGGGCGACAGGGACTACCTCTTCGGGCACGGCGTGCTCGACGAGATCTGCCTTCGCGTCCCGCTGATGATCAAGCTCCCGAGCAGCGCAGGGGGTGGACGCCGCGTCGACCAGACCGTCCAGCTCGTCGACCTCTATTCGACGATCCTGGACCTCGCCGGCCTCGCCCACGACAGGCCCCACGTTCACGGTCGGTCCCTCGTGCCCCTGCTCCGCGGCGAGGAGCTCCCTCCCGCCCCGACGCTGACGGAGAGCGGGATCATGACGCAGTCGGCCCTCTACTTCGATGACTGGAAGCTCGTGATCCAGCTCCCCGGTGTCCGCACGCCGGACAAGGTGATGCTGACCCACCCGCGCCTTCCCAGGGAGTGGCGCGAGGAGAACACGCCCGAGCTCCTCGATCGTCCATTCACGGACGAGCTCCTGGCACAGGTCCGCCTTCGACCGGACTACAGCGCGTTGATCCGCCAGCTCTCCGAGGTCGGAAGTCGGCCGATCATCGAGCTCTATCGCCCTCGGGACGACCCCGGGGAGCGGGTGAACCTGCGCGACGAGAACCCCGAGAAGGTGCGCGAGCTGACGGGGATGCTGGCGCGACTCCTGTCGGAGCGTGCGGCGGCCGAGCAACTCGCCAAGCCGCCGGCGACTCCCGCGCAGCTCTCGGCGGAAGACGCCGAGGAGCTCCGGAAGCTGGGCTACCTCGACGGATGACCCTTCACTTCCGAACGCTGAGCGAGCACCAGTTCGGGATCGGTCCCGTGGTCGGCTCGTTCGCCAGCGTGTGGTCGTAGCCCAGCTCGTCCACCATCTGCCAGAACTCTTTCGGCGAGTACAGGTGGTACGAGGGGTTCTCGTAGCTCTTGCCCACGGAGAAGAAGACGTTCAGCACGGCCCGCCCACCGGGTGCCAGGACGCGCTGGAGCTCCTTCAGGTACGCGGTCGTCTGCTCGAACGAAACGGTCTGGCAGACGGACTCGAGCACCGCGACGTCGATCGAATCGGACTCGTAGGGCCAACCGTACGGTCGGCCCTCGACCGAGCCCTCGACGGCACCGACGCCGGCGTCGAAGTAGGTGAAATCGAAGCGTGGGTCCCGCCGCGTGATCTCGTGGGCGCACCACTCGATCATCTCGGGACGGGCGTCGAACCCCGCGTAGGAGCCTATCCGCTCGTCCACGAGCATGCGGGCGAACCCGCCGCAGGCGCAGTCCACCTCGAGGACGCGATCGCCCTCGTTCAGCATCTCGTGCTCCTTCAGGCCGGTGACGAGGTTCCGGCAGGAGTCCTCGAAGGCCGACGCAATGGCGTCGGCGACGCTGGGAGTGTTGCCCACGTCCATCAAGCTCACCATGAACTCGGGCGGAGGTAGCGGTAGCCAGTCGCGCTTCATGGGCGACAAGAATAACGTAGTCCGGCGTGAAGGTCTCGCCGAGCACGCCGGCGCAGCTCGGAGCTCGCTGGATCGCCGCGCTCCTCGTCCTGGGCTTCACCTGGTTCGCCTTCTCCCCGGCGCTCGACGGAGCCTTCCTCAACTGGGACGACGAGGCGAACCTCGTTCAGAACCCCCACTACCGGGGGCTCTCGCCGGGCCACCTCCGGTGGATGTTCACGACGACCCACCTCGGCCCCTACCAGCCCCTGAGCTGGCTCAGCCTGGCTCTCGACCACGCGGTCTGGGGGATGAACCCCTACGGGTACCACCTCACCAACCTCGCCCTCCACGCGGCCAACGCGCTCCTCTTGTTCCTGCTGATCGGGGAGCTCCTGCGTCTCGGCCGAGGTCCAGCGGGCCGGCACCTCGTGGCCGCGTCGGCGGCCGGCGCCCTCTTCTTCTCCGTCCACCCACTGCGCGTCGAGTCGGTGGCCTGGATCACCGAGCGCCGGGACGTCCTCTCCGGCTTCTTCGCTCTCTCGTGCGTGCTCGCCCACGTGCGAATGTGCGCGGCGCCGAGCGGCTCCGGGAGTCGACGGAGGTGGTACGGGGCGTCGATCGGATGTTTCGCGCTGTCGCTCCTGTCGAAGGCATCGCCCATGGCGCTCCCCGTGGCGCTGCTCGTCCTCGACGTTCACCCCCTGCGCCGCATCCGGTCCGATCCGGATGCGACGCCTCGCGCCCTCGTCCTCGAGAAGCTCCCCCACTTCCTCCTCTCTTGCGCGGCCGCGACGATCGCGCTCGTCGGCCAGCGGGCTTCCGGAGCGATGGATGCCGCCGCGGACCTCGGGTGGCTCGAGCGCATCGTCCTCGCCGCGCACGGCTACGCCTTCTACCTGTGGAAGACCGTCGCCCCCTTCGGGCTCTCGCCGATCTACCCGTTCCCGGAGGCGTTCGACCCGACGGAGAGGCGCTTCGTGATCTCCGCCGTCGCCGTCACCACGGCGACGGCAATCCTCTTCGTGATCGGACGTCGCCGGCCCGCGCTGCTCGCGACCTGGCTCGCGTACCTGGTCCTCGCACTGCCGGTCATCGGCGTCGTTCCAGTGGGGCTCCATCTCGCGGCCGACCGATACACGTACCTGCCGTGCATTCCTTTCGCCGTCCTGTTCGGCGCGGCTGTCCGGGGCGCTCTGGGTGTCCGCGCCCTGCGCTCCTGGGCGACCGCCCTCGCCGTCCTCTCTCTCCTGTGGCTGGGCTGGACGGCCCAGCGACAGGCGCGGGTATGGAGGACGTCGACAGCCCTCTGGACCCACGCCCTCCGCCTCGAACCGCGCTCCTTCGTGGCGCACCACAATCTGGCCGTCTCGCTCGAGACGCGCGGCCACGTCGCCGAGGCCCGGCTCCACTACGAGCAGGCGCTCGAGGTCCGGCCGGACGATTCGAACGCGCGCTACGGCCTGGCCCGCACGCTCGCCCTCGCCGGCGACCACGCGTCCGCCGTCCGGGAGCTGGAGCTCGTGGTGGCGGAGAGCCCCGAGCACTTCCTGGCCTGGCACGACCTGGGCGCCGCACACCTCGAGCTCGGCGATCCAGGCGCGGCCGCACGCTGCGCCGGGAAAGCCGTGGAGCTCGCTCCCGGACACGCCGGCGCGCACTTCGTCCTGGGCCGGTCACTGCTCGAGCTGGGACACGACGAGCGGGCCGAGCAGAGCCTGCGCACGGCGCTCCGGCTGGACCGCGATCTCGCAGCCGCGCGCGACCTGCTCCGATCCCGATTCGGAGTGCGCGAGCCCTAGCCCGCATCCCTCACGGGTTCGCGGCCAGAACACCACGAGCGGCCGGCTGCGCAGGCCTCTCGGCTCCTGCCGGCACTTTGCGCGCACCGGCGTCCTCGACGACCTGTTCAAGGTCGACTGCGGGGCCGGCACGCGCAAAGCACCAGCAGGAACCGACTCGAGGCGTTCTGGCTCACGACCCCGTGAGGGATGCG
>JAJDET010000324.1 GCA_029259655.1 Planctomycetota bacterium | reverse complement strand
TTCGATCGTCAGGACCGTGTAGTAGATGCCGTAGCCATGCCGCTCGCTGCCGTGGTCTTCCACGCGCCGCGAGACGATGGTCCCGATGATCCCGTGGTCTGCACGGGAGGTTATTTGCTCCAGGGTCAGACGCTTGATCTGAGCCTGGGGAGCGACCCCTCCGAGCGCCAGAGCGAGGGCGCCGATGAGGATGGAAATCTTCTTCATGGATGTCTGATGGGAGGGAGGAGGCGTCGCGTCGGACCAGCGCGGGTGAGGTGAGTCAGCCGCAGGACGCCGGATTGGACTGCCAGGGACCGAGCTGTCTATGACGGGGTCCGAGCGTCAAAGGTTCCGTCTGGACCGAACGGGTCCCCTCACGAGAGATCGGCGAGAGTGAGTGCAATCGCGACGAGGTGACGCTAGTCAGGCGAATCACCCGACCGGGAGGGACAGGTCGGTCAGCGCCGGAGGCGCGCGAGGCGTGGATCGTCGGCGGCGATGCGCGTGGCGCGGAGCAGGGCGCCGGGAGGCGTCCCTGCGTCGTGAGCCGGCGCGTTCCCGCTCCTCTTCCCGGCTGTGTCCGCCCCGCTCGTCGTCTTCGCGAACGGACTCTGATACTCCCACACGAGCTCGAGCGACGGGGTGACCTTGAATTGCCGAGTAGAAGTCGGTCGGCTCGGGAGCCGCACCCGCACAGCGGAGATCGGCCTGTCCGCATCGTTCGGGGTAGAGTGCGAGGTTGGCGAAACCGCCCCCCCTACATGTCAACCGTCATCGGTCACACTCTGGCTAGCGTTGCCGTCTACGAAGCGTTTCGCCGTCGCACCTGCTCGCGGATGCCGCAAAGCCGCCGCTGGTACATACTCCCGATCCTGGTTGCGCCTCTTGCTGACCTGGATTCGTTCGCGCCCTCAGCATTCTCCCTTCATTACCTGTTCCATCATCGAGGCGCGACGCACTCGCTGTTCGGTGCGATTGCCCTCGGCGTGGGAATCGCTTTGGCTTGTCGCGTCTTCTCTCGGTCAGTGCGCCTGGTCCCGCTTGCAACAGCGCTCACGCTGTGTGCTCTCACGCACCCGCTCTTGGACTATCTCACTGCTTCCGGCCCACCAGTCCAATGGCTTTGGCCGTTGACGGTCCGGGGTTGGCTGAGCCCAGTCTCCTTGATACCCGGGGCGTTCGTGCCGCATCGTCCCTCCGAGGTCTTGCCTGGCCTCTTCGGAAGCGCCGCTCTCTTCGAGCTCCTGGTCTTCCTACCCATCCTGCTAGCCGTGAGGATGAGGAGTCGGTCTCGATCCCTCCTCGTCCTGGCTCTACCGTTGGTATTGCTTGGGCATTCATACTCCAGTAGTCACCTCGGCCCTCTCGAGTCTTTCGAAGAGTACTACGCGGGTGGAGGCATCAAGAAGAAGGGGCGACATGACTCGAGACTCGGGCACGAATACGGAGAGTTCGTGACCTGGCATGAGAACGCGAATAGAGCGTCGAAAGGAAACTACTACCGCGGCCACCTACACGGAGAGCTGACGCGTTGGTTCGAGAACGGAGTCAAACAATCCGAAGAGCGACTTCGAACGGGCCTCCTCCATGGCCGGTTTACTCGATGGAACGAGAGGGGCACCAAGCTTCAAGAAGGCACGTACTGGCAATCAGCCATTCACGGAACACTCAGAATGTGGCGCGAGAATGGAACGCTCTGGACCGAGACAGCATTCGTGCTCGGCGTTCCACACGGACCAACGACCGCATGGCACGAGAATGGACAGGTGTCGATGAGGGGGAACTCCAGATTCGGCCATGTTCACGGCGGAGTCTCTTGGTGGGACCGGGACGGAAGGCTTCTCGCTACGAGCGATTTCCATCGGGGCACGGGAGTATTCAGGGACTTCTATGAGGACGGGCAACCGAGAAAACTAGCTCCATACAAGAGTGGCGAGCCGCACGGAGATTGGGTTTGGTGGAGTGCCGAGGGAGAGGTCTTGGCCCGTAGTCGCTTCGAGAATGGCAACGGAACCATGCATGTCTTTGATGACAGCGGCCGCCTCGTACTCGTGGAGTAGCTCACACTTCGAGGGGAGCGGGAGACCTACTGAGGGCGAGGGGTACGAAAACTCGGCCGACTGAGAGTCGCGTTGTACGCGCAAGCCACGCGAGCTCGAGTACCTCGGTGTCTCGAACAGTCGGTCAGCGCCGGAGGCGCGCCAAACGTGGATCGTCGGCGGCGATGCGCGTGGCGCGGAACAGCCCGCCGCGCGGCGTCCCGGCATCGTGAGCCTGCGCGTTCGCGGCCTTGTTCCCGGCGGCGTCCGCCCCGCTCGTCGGCTTGGCGAACGGGCTCTGATACTCCCACACGAGCTCGAGCGACGGGGTGACCTCGAACAACCAGGCCTCCGAACCGGCGCACACCAGAGTGTTGCCGTTCGGGAGCCGCTGCGCGCCCGACACCACTGCCGAGTAGAAGTCGGTCGGCTCGGGTGCCGCGTAGACCCACGCCGGCTCCGCAGGACCGTAGGGGTCGCCGTCGACCAGCGCGTAGGTCCCGTCGGCCGTGAGCGGCGGGACCAGCTCGAGCACGCGCGAGTACAGAGTGGGGCGCGTGCGCCCGTTGTCGAACAAGAGGATGTTGCCCGCGCCCGGGAGGCCCGGTTCGATCCACTGCGCGTCGTGCTGCTGCTTGAGGTGGCGGTCGCTGCGCTGGCCGCGCCGGTAGCGGCTCGGGTTGCCCCAGCGATAGAGCAGGTCACCCTTCTCCGTCGCGGCCTCCTGCGTGGTGAGCCCGTGGTCGAGGATCCAGATCTCGTCGAAGGAGCGGATCGAGAGCAGGATCTGATCGAGCTCCGGGTGGTAGTCGATCCCGTTCGTGTGCAGCCAGTCGCGCGGCCCGTCGCCGGCCTTGCCTGATTCATCGGCAACTCCGATCGCGGGCTCCGGCTCTTCCTCGCCCTCCTCGAAGTAGCCGATGGCCTGGAGCAGCTCCGAGTCGTCCGGCTCCTCCTCGTCCGCGCTGCGCGCCGCGAGCCGCCGCAGGTCGCCGTTCACGTCGACGCGTCCGGGTCGTCGAGCCACGTCTCCGTAGTTCTCCCGCTCGGGATCGAGGTCCTGCACCAGGTGATCCCAAACGCGCCAGCGCCACACGATCTCGCCCCCGTCGGGCAAGAGCGGCCGCACCTCGAGCACGGTCATCGGCCAGAAACCCTCGGCAGGCACGATCTCGGGGTTCCGGCCCGCGGCGACGGCCTGTTCGCGCGTGACGAGCTCCCAGGCGATGACCAGCACGTTGCCGTTCTCGAGCGGCTCGACGTCGTGGTGCGGCATGATCCGGTCGTTGCCCAGCACGAACTCCCACAGGAGCTCGCCGTCCCACGCGATGCGCTGCAGCCGCCCGCCGCGCCCGCCGCGCTTGAACGTGCGGCTCTGCGGCTCGCGACAGGAGCGCAGCAGGCTGCCGTCCTCGAGCAGGTAGACCGAGTTCCCGGGCATGAACTTGCTAGGCCATTCGTGGACGACCTTGCCCTCGAAGTCGACCAGGTAGGTCGAGCTCGACTTCATGGGCGCAATCAGGTTGTAGCCCGCGCCGGGCGGCAGGTCCGAGCCTGCAGATGGATCCGAGCCGGGCGCGGTGCCGCCGCAGGCCCCGCCGTAGGTCACGGACAGCACGCCGAGTAGCACAGCCGACAACGCGCGGAGCCCCCGGGTGCGCACGGGAGCGCCCGACGGGTGGAGCGGCGGAGAGTCGCGACGGACCATGGATATCGGCGGGCCGTCGCGCACGTGGGCTCGGCCGCGGCGCGATAATAACCCCATCCTCGAGCGCCGGCACGTGGAACCCACATGTGGTGGCACGCGTCGCGAGCCTGCTCCCGTGGCTTGACGTGGAAGCGTCGCCGCCCGAGATGGAAGTCGAGACCTTTCGCCTATGGAGCCGAAATCACCGTCGCGATTGCGTCTTGTGCACTGTAGCCAATGTCAAGCATCAGTCCGCTTCCGATATCTTCACCCACGACGGTGTCAAACTGCCCGCCAAGCGAGGAAGACGTCAAGAGCGTGAAGCTGTGGCCGGTGATCGGGGAAAAGCCTCCAATGAGCGAGAGACTCAACGTTCCAGCTATCGTCGCAGGCCCGCTTACGATCAGGCGGTCGAAAGCCGTACTCAACGTGCCGCCGATTTCGATTTCGAGTGCGCCGGCGGCGACCTGCGTATAGCTGCCGCTGACAGTCAGTGCACCTGCGGACGTGCCAGGTGCGATCGCTCCGGAGTTGAACACCGGTCCGGTGAGCATCCCGGTGCCGGAGACCGTTCCTCCTTGGATATCGATCTTGGCCGTCGCTGCAATGCTCCCGCCATTCAGGACGGTACTGCCACCCGCGAACTGAGTGTAGGTCCCGTTCAAGGCGGTGAAGCTGTTGCCGTTCGCGACGCTGATCACGCCTTCGCTCGACCAAGAGCCGCTAGCAGAGACGTTGCCTCCCGCGGCCGTGATTGCACCCAGGTTCGACCAATTGGCGGGTGCAATCATGATCGACTGTCCCACGAAATCAGCACGGATCTCACCCGAATTGACCAGCGTCATCGGCTGTCCGAAATACACGGTGCCGCCGATCGTTCCGCGGCCTCCATGCACCAGAACGCCCGGCCCGATCGTGAGCGTGCCGGACTGTTGCATCTCGAGCACCCTGTTTCCGCTGTTCGTCCCCTCG
>JAJDET010000323.1 GCA_029259655.1 Planctomycetota bacterium | reverse complement strand
GGAAAGCCACCCGTCCGAGGGCACCCCGACACCAACCGGTGAAGCCGCGGTACCCGCGGCGATGCCTCCGGCGGGCGGAAGAAACCTCATGAAACACGCCGACACCGCCTAGGGCGGTCGGCTCACGAGGGACCGGCGCTGGAGCGCCTTCCTCGCGCGCGCCGGCATCCGCCGGTGCGCGGAGAGTACGGCACTGCGGGGAGACCGGCGCACGACTCACTGCGAGCACGACACGCGACTGCGACCCCCCACGCCCCCGACGCCCCCCCTACCCGCACACCGGCCGCACGAGCCACCACCACGCGCGCAGGAACCCGTCCAGCATCGCGACGACCCTCCGCGCCACCGGCTTCGCCACGAGCTGGGGCGTCAACGTCAACGGCCCCCCCACCAACAGGTCCCTATCCCTCACGCACCGACCCCCCTGCACGTCCCTACGCTTCCGCAGCACGTCCGGGAGCTGGAAGAAGAAGCCGACCTTCCCGCGCAACGTCGGACCCAGATTCCCCTTCGCCACCGAGAAGACGAGCCACACGAGCTCGTAGACCACGATCGCGGGGGCCAGGAACACGAGCGTCCGCACACGGTAGTTCTTCGCCAGGATCATCCACCGGTTGCGCGAGTGGTAGTACGCGCGACGCTCGGGGTAGGCATGCCCCTCGCGGAACGACAGTCCCGCCGTCCCGCCCTTGTGCAGCACGATCGCGTCCTCCACCGAGAGGATCGCGTGACCGGCAAGGCGCAGGCGCAGCGCGAGCTCGTAGTCCTCCATCAGGTAGAAGAGGCGCTCGTCGAAGGCGCCCACGCTGCCGAGCGTCTCGCGGTCGACGAGCGCACAGAGCGCGATCAGGCCGTCCACCTCGACGACGCCCGCGCCTTCCGCCTCGGAGAGGGGCGCGTAGAAGTTGCGCAGCGAGAGCACGCCCACGAAGTGGAAGTACGCGCTGTCGTAGTGAACTCGGTCGGGCTCGTCGTGAACGACACTCCTGGGCTGCACCGCGACGGCGTCGGGGCGCTCCGCGAACGCGGCGCGGAGCTTCGAGAGCACGTCCGGCCGCAGCACGACATCGTTGTCGACCAGGAGCACGGCACGGTTCCTCGCGGCAGCCAGGCCCGCGTTGCGAGCCGCGCACGGGCCGCGGTTCACACCGAGCTCCAGGACGCGCACGGTCGGGAACTGCTCGCGCAGGAGCCCCACGCTCCCGTCCGTCGACCCGTCGTCGACGACGATCACCTCGTCGAGCGCGTCGTCCAGCACGAGGAGCGACGCCAGACAGTCCGGCAAGTAGTCGCGCCCCTGGTAGTTGCAGACGACCGCGGAGACCGGTCCGCGTCGCCAGTCCTCCGCAGTCGGCTCCGCCGCCATCACTCGATCGGCAGCTCGAAGTCCTCGTGCGTGCAGGGCTCGCGCCGCCGGAGGCAATACGGGACGTTGTAGAGCACGCTCCCGAGCGCCTTGAGCAGGATCCCGACCGCGCCGGGTGTCTCGCGCACGGCGCGCCCGATCCCGATCGTTCCGGTGGCGTCGGTGATGTCGCCGTCGGCCTCCGTATCGCCACCGCGCAGGAGCACCTTCGAGACGACCGCGAACGGCATCCGCATGAGGTCCTCGAGCGGCGCGTACTTGAGCATGCCGAGCCAGGCGTTGCGCGCGTGGTAGTAGAGGCTCCGCTTGCCCATCTGGATCCCGAAGGGCTGGCGGTGGAACGTCTCGACTCCGGGGTACTGGAGCACGCGGTAGCCGAGGTTCAAGAGGCGGCAGGTCAGGTCGCGCTCGTTGCCGTAGATGTACAAGCGCTCGTCGTACCCACCGGCCTCGCGGATCGCACCGGCCCGCGCCAGGCTCCCGCACCCGCGGAAGGTCGACATGTAGCGCTCGCGGTTCACCGACGGCGCGTCCTTGAAGCTCGCGGGCATCCCGGGCTCGACGACCTTGGTCGAGACGATCGCGGTCGACTCCGGCTCGCGCATCAGCCGCTCGGTCGTCTTCTCGAGCCACTCGGGCGGCAGCACGACGTCGTCGTCGAGGATCGCGATCAGAGGGGTCTGCGCGCTCGCGAACCCGATGTTGAAGGTCTCGCAGGCCCCGTAGGCGGAGTGCGGCATCGCCACCAGCCGCACCTCGGGAAACTCCTCGGCGACCATGCGGTGCGTGTCGTCGCTGCTCGCGTTGTCCACCACCACGACCGACTCGAACGGGACGGTCTGGGCGCGCAGCCCGTCCAGGTTCGCGCGCAGCTCCTCGGCCTTGTTCCAGGTGCAGATCACGGCCGTCGCCGCGGGAAGATCCGAACGGAGGCGGCTCGTCGTGGCGCCGGGAGCGGGCAGGAACGCCGAGCCGTTGGACGCCGCCTGTGCGGCGAGCCCGTGGCCACGGCCGGCGACGGCGTCGAGCAGCGCTGAGACGCTCCCCTCGTACGCGAGGAGGTCCTTGCTCGAGAGGTCCGCGAAGCCCTCGACGTAGCGGACCGCCTCGTCCTCGATGTTCACGGTTCGAGCGCGATCGACCGCGTCGGCCTTGAGGAGCAGGTCGTGGTAGCGGAGCTGGCTCTCGAAGCACCGGATCGCGGCGGCCTTCTTCTCCCAGAAGCGCGTCGTGTCGAAGACCACACCGGCCTGGACCTGGGCGTTCACGCCGTACAGGAGGACGCGCCGCTCGCGGCTGCCGGCGAGCGCCGCGACGAGAGCGCGACTCGTCGCACGGTGGTCGGGGTGCATCTCCTGGGGCGACGGTCCGTACACGAGGTCGGGGTCGAAGTCCTCCACCTCGCGTCGCACCACCTCGACCAGGTCGTGGCGGGCCGCGAGGCCACCGTCCGCGAGCGCCAGGAAGCGGTGATCGGTGACGCCGAGCTCGGAGCCCGCGCGCTCGGACTCGTCCCGGCGCACGCGCGCGAGGCCCTCGACCTCGCGATCGGGATCTCCGGCCGCACCGTCGGTCAGGACGATCACGCGTACGGCGTCGCCGCGCTCGGCATGGAACGCGAGCATCCCCCCGCATCCGAAGACCTCGTCGTCCGAATGCGGAGCGAGGACCAGGATGCGTTCGGGCAGCGACGCGGGGTCGGCGATGGGAGGGAAGAGCGGCTTCACGTCGAGGCGGAGGTGAGGAGGTTCTTGTACAGGAGGTCGAGCTCGCGCGCAGCCTCGGTCGCCGCGGGGAACGAGGCCGGGATCGCCGCTCGCTCGCGGGCGTGCACTCGGGGATCGTCCAGGAGCTCGAGCACGGCGCGCGTCCAGGCCTCCGGATTGCACGCGGGGAGCACGCGCCCCGCGCCCGGGTGGGCCTCCAGGTGCTCACGCAGCGCGCCCCGGTCCGAGACCCAGGCGGGGAGCCCCAGCGCCAGGGCCTCCTCGACCACGAGCCCGTAGCTCTCGCGGGCACGCGACGGGAACGCCGCCATGTCGCACCGGGCAGCCACGGAGGAGAGCGCCTCGCCCTCGTAGGAACCGTGCTGGACGATGACGACCCCGCGCGCGGCGCTCGTGAGCTCCTCGTCCATGCCGGGCTCGACCTCCCTCCCGGCGAGGTGCAGCTCCACGGCTCCGGGCGGGAGCTCGGCCAGCGCGTGAACGAGGTCGAGGGTCCCCTTCGCGTGCGCCCGGTGCCCCATGTGGAGGATGGCCAGCGGCCGGGAGCCGTCCCATGTGTCGGCCCGATCGGGCCGCGTCAGGTCTCCGCACAGGCCGTGAGGGAGCACGCGGACCGAACGCGGTTCGAGTCCCAGGAGCTCCTCGATGTCGCGCGCGTGCGTCGAGCTCGGTGCGATGAGAGCGCTCGCCGCGCGCGCTTCAGCCTCGAAGGCCGCGGCGCGTCCGTCCAGTGCGAGCGCGACCCGCGCCGGCGCGATCTCGGGCGGGATCAGCGGGGCGACGCAGCGAACGCAGGGAGCGAACTCGCCCCGACCCGGACAGACGATGTCGTCGAACCCCGGGGACCGGAAGAAGCGCGGACAGGTCGAGAAGAAGTCGTGGAAGGTGACGACGACCGGAACCTCGGGCGCGAGTGCGCGCACCAGGTAGGTGGAGAGGTTCGCCCACGAGTGCACGTGAACGACGTCCGCCTCCCGGGTGAGCTCGAGCGCGAGCCCCGCGAGTCGCGGGCGGTCGAGGTCGAGGTTGTTGACCTCGTCCTCGAAGCGCGGCAGGTGCACGACCTGGAACCCGTCGACCTCGGAGACCTCGCGGTCGTCCCCCGCATACGGATGGTCCGTCCCGCTGACGACCTGCACGTCGTGACCGAGGGCGCGCAGCGCGTTCGCCTGGGCGCGCGCGACGCGCTCTGTCCCGCCCTCGAAGTGCGGCGGGAAGTTGGGTGTGACGAGGGCGATCCTCACCGGACGAGCTCCAGGTCGGAGGCGTCGGGCGGCCCCAGCGGTCGGAATGCCTCGCCGTAGAGCCCGCCCTCGAGATAGACGCTGCGGTGCGCGTTGAGGCCCAGGCCGTAGTGGACGATGTCCCCGTACTCGAGCTGCGTCGCGTGCTTCTTGAGCGCGGCCGCTTTCTTCTCGTGCACGCGGGTCACGTCGACGATGCGCGTGGGGACCAGCGGCGTCCACACCTCGTAGCCCCAGGCGGCCCCGTCGAACCCGGAGAGCGCCAGACCGGCGCGGGCGACGCGCGCGAGAGTGCAGTGGTCGAGGTGGTACTCCCCGGCCCAGGGTGCGTAGACGACGTCCGGTCGCCACTCGCGGACCGCCACGGCGACGCGCTCCGCACCGGCCCGGAACTCCTCGGGGCCCGGCTCGTGGCCTTCCGGGTAGCCCCAGAAGTCGTAGTCGGAGAGCCCGAGGATCCGGCCGCCCTCGCGAGCCTCGTTCCGGCGCAGCGCGGCGATCTCGTCCTTGTCGAAGTGCCCCTTCGGGTCCCCCGCCGCGCCGTCGTAGGCGACGACCACGCGCACGGGGTCGCCCTGTTCGACGTGCAAGCAGGCGGTCCCGCCGCAACCGAGCACGTCGTCGTCGGGGTGCGGGGCGAGCAAGAGGACGCGCCCCGCATCAGGAGCGAGGAGCGTCTCGGGAAGCGGAGCCCGCTCGCTCACGAGAGTGCCTCGCGCGCCGGGGACGAGACGTACTCGGAATAGGTCTCGAGCTCGAGCGGCGACTCGCGGCCGGGAGTGGTCTTGTGGAAGCACCACGCCCCGATCACGTCGCCGGTCTCCAGGTCGAGTGCGCGCACGAAGTACTGCGCCTGGAAGAACCAGTTCCAGGTCGCCTCCGGGCAAACCCAGCGGTCGCCGCTCGCGAAGATGCCCACGGCGAGCGTCCAGGAGGGCGCCATGGTCAGCTCGAGCAGGTACTCCGAACCGCCGGGCAGGGGGAGCTCGACGGGCGCATCGAAACCGCCGATGTCCTCGATCACGTGCATCGGGCGATACGAGAGCTTCTTCGGCCACGCGCCCATCACCTGGGTCAACACGTCCGTGACGATGCGTCCGGTCTTGCCGTAGAACTTCTCGAAGTAGAGCCGGCGCCCCGCGAGCCCGCGCACCATCGGTTCGTTGTCGATGCCGCCCGACGGTCCGCACGAGCGTGACCAGTGGTGCAGGATCTCGACGCCGCCGTGGAAGACCACCCGGTAGCCCCTCCGCACCAGCTCGCGGCACAGGTCGCTGTCCTCGAAGTAGAGCGGATAACGCTCGTCCATGAGCGCGGGAAGCTCGTCCACGACCTCTCGGCGCAGGACGAGACAGCAGCCCGAGAGCATGTCGCAGTCGATGGGAGCTCGATCCCGCCACCAGGGCAACGCAGCTGCGACGCGGCGCCGGCTGTAGTCCCGGCACATCGTCGTACTCAGCTGCGACATGAACGTGCGGAACCAGTCGCGGAGCGTCGGGAGCGGGTTGCGCGGCAGGTGGAGGACCTTCTCCTCGTCGATGAACGCGCGCGGCCCGACGACGCCGCAGTCATCGTGCTCGAGCACGTAGTCGATCAGCTTCCCGATCTCACCGGGCGGGAAGAAGAGGTCGGGGTTGAGCACGGCGACGACATCGCGCGGGCCTCCGCTGGTGCGCGCGTAGGCCAGGTTCATCCCCGCCGCGTAGCCGTCGTTCCTGTCGTGGCGAATCACGACGGCCCCGCGTTCCTCGGTCTGCGCGAGCCACGGTTCCTGGTCGAGGGGCGAAGCGTTGTCGACGACGACGATCTCCAGGTCGTTCGCCGCGCGGCCCTCGTGCGCCCACGCCGCCTGCAACGACTCGACGCAGCGCAGCGCGAAGGGTCCCGAGTTGTAATTGACCACGAGGGCCGCCAGGCGAGCGTCGCGGTGCTCCGCGCTCACGCGGTCCAGCCCCCGGTCTCCCCGGTCTCGTCACCCGAGGAGCTGACGTCCCCGTGTCGACCCTCGCGAATGCGCGGCAGACCGGCCGGCAGTTCGAGATCGGACCGGTCCTCCCAGCGGTGGCGCATGTGGATCAGTCCCTCGGCCCGTTCGTGGAAGCGCACCTGCAGGGGCTCGCGCAGGAGGTACTGCTGGTACTGGTGGACCCCCTCGCCGTCGAGCAGGTAGATCGCGATCAGGAAGTTGCCGGAGAGGATGTCGATCTCGGGCAGGACCCCCACCGTGCAACCCTCGTCGCCGCGAATCGCGAACGAGTCGAACTGGGTCGTCATCCCGGCCAGGATCGAGCTGTCGTGGAACAGGCCGATGCCGATGTGGATCGGCGTTTGCTCCGGGTCGGGGTTCTTCCACCACACGCGGACCTCGAGCGAGTCTCCGGTCGTGGCCTGGTAGACCTCCTCGTCCGTTCCGGCGCGGTAGATGCGTGCGTCCACGACGACGGGGGCGCGGCCCGTGGTCCGCGGGACCTGTCCGTCGGCGTGCTCGTCGATGTGCCCGCGCTGGTAGCTCGAGTAGTCGTTCGTGACGTCGACCGTGTGCCCGATCGCCGCGGTCTTGCCGTCGCGCAGCCAGAGCGCCTCGTCGCACAGCTGGCGCACGTCGTAGAGGCTGTGACTGCAGAAGAGCAGCGTCTTGTTCCGCTTCTTGAGCTCGTAGACCTTGTCGACGCACTTCTTCTGGAAGTACATGTCGCCGACGGCGAACACCTCGTCGATGATCATCACGTCGGGATCGACCGCCATCGCGACGCTGAACGCGAGGCGCAGCCCCATTCCGGACGAGTACGTCCGGACGGGCTCGTCGATGTAGTCGCCGAGCTCGGCGAAGTCGATGATCTCGTCGGACTTCGCGGCGATCGCGCGCCGGCTGAAGCCCATCATGATCCCGTTGCTCACGATGTTGTCGCGGCCGGTGAAGTCCATGTGGAACCCGGTGCCGAGCTCCAGCAGCGAGGAGACGCGTCCGTGCACGCGGTAGCGCCCCTCGCTCGCGTGCGTGGTCCCGGCGAGCACCTTGAGGAGCGTCGACTTCCCGGCCCCGTTGGCGCCGCAGAGCCCCATCGAGCCGCCCGGCTTCACGGTGAAGTTGACGTCGCGCAGCGCCCAGAACGGCCGATGCCCGAGAATCCGCCCGAAGGACGCGCCCTCGACGATGCGGCGCATCGGACCGCTGTAGATCCGATAGCACTTGCCGAGGCCCTCGACCTGGACGTTGAAATCGGGCATCAGATCTCGTCGGCGAACCGTCGCCGGGCCAGGAGGAAGAACGTGTAGCCCACGAAGAAGGCGGCGAGCGCCCAGCCCGCGAAGATCGCGACGTTCTCCACGATCGGCGTGGCGTACATCGGACGCACCTCGAGCACACCCTCGGGATTCACGACGCTCACGAAGGCCGGCTCCTGGCTCATGAGGACCCAGCGCCAGGCGTAGACCAGGTGGTACAGCGGATTGATGTCCAGGATCCAGCTGAACCCGCCGAGGTTCCCGTCCCGGATGATCTGCGGCGCCCAGAAGACGGGCGTCGCGAACATCCACACCGTCACGCCGACCGAGACGACGTGGATCGTGTCGCGCAGGTAGACCTGGAGGGTCGCGAGGGTCACGCCGACGCCGTAGGTGAAGAGCGCCTGGATCGGGAGCAACACGAGGCACCACAAGAGCGCCGTCGGACTCGGGGGCTCCCACACCACCAACCCGAAGAGCGGCGTGATGAACGTCGTCGCGACGAACACGACCATGCCGAAGATCATGGTCACCATGTTCACGAGCACCGCGTTCAGCGGCAGGAGCTCGGAGGGAAACGCGACCTTCTTGATCAGGTTCCCGTTGTCGACGATCGATCCCGTGCAGCGAGTGAGGCTCTCCCCGAAGGCGCTCCAGGCCAGGACGCCCACGAACATGTAGACGCCCATCGCCGCCTTCTGATCTTCCGGCAGCTCACCGAACTTGATCGAGAGCAGCTTCGTGAAGATGAAGTAGTAGATCGCGAAGAAGAGCAGCGGGATCAGGAGCGGCCAGAACCAGCCGAGGAGTGTCCCGGTGAACCGGACGCGGAGCTCGCGACTGACACTGGCCCCGATCAGGTCGCGGTTGCGCAGGAGCAGCCGCGGGAAACCGAAGACGTGCTGGACCACGTCCAGGAACTTCGGGGGCGCGGCCGTGACCCACCCACCGACCTCGTGCGACCCGACGTCGAGGATCGTGCCTCGCTCCTTCGCAGAGGATCGCTCCTCGGGGCGGTCGGTATCGGGGGGGGTGGGTAGCTCCTCGGTGGACGAGGTCGGCATGGCTCTCGGGTCGTCCGGCGAGGGCCGGAGGGGTCTCTTCGGCCGAGGGCCCGCCTTCCGTTGAATGATCGGGGGCCGGTCGGCCGGGGGGGGGAGGGGGGTCTCCCGGCAAACGAACGGACTACTGTAGCGCACCTGCGGGCCGAAAGCCCGGCAGGGGGAGCCTCAGTCGTCCCCCGGGGAGAGGTCCGTGTCGAGGAACGTCCGCATGTGCTGGACGAGGATCCGCGCCGACTCGGTGTCGTCCTCTTCCCAGGTCCACTGTGCGTAGCGGAGGTCGCCGGGGTTGACGAGCGCCTCGTTCGTCTGGCGCTGGACCCGCGCGCGGACCTGGAAGGTCTGCCGGCCGATCGGATCGATCTCGACGACGGCCCGGCTCCGGAACCCCTGGTCCTTGAACGGGCTCGGCCGCGACTTCCATCCGCTCTCGGCCTTCAGGCCGGTGCGGTCCATGCCGGCGCCGGTCGGGAACTCCATGCGGCGCAGGGAGCGCCGCACGACCTCCCACATCACGCTCTCACTGGGCGCCGTGAACTCGTGTTCGACCCAGTCGGCGGCGGGAGGAGTCGCGCGGCAGGCGACGAGGGAGAGGGCGAGGGCGAGCGGAGTGAGCAGGTTCTTCATCCGATTCGGTCGGCCGGAGCCTCACGGTGGGGTCGCACGACGAAGCGCATCGGGACGGACTCGAGACCGAGCTCCGAGCGCAGCCTGTTCTCGAGGTAGCGCAGGTACTCCTTGCCGATCATCTCGTCGTTCTTGGCGAACAGGACGAACGTCGGGGGCGACGTGTCGACCTGGGTCGCGTACTGGATCCGCACCATCTGCCCCCGCCAGGAGGGGCTGCGCGCCTCGGTCGCCCGCGCGAGCACGCGGTTGAGCTCTCCGGTCGACACGCGGCGCTCGGACTCCCGGGCCAGGTCCCGTGCGAGCGACAGGGTCTCGGCGACGCCGAAGCCGGTCTTCGCCGAGATCGCCGCCATCGGCGCGTAGGAGAGCCCCGGCAAGCGATCGACCAGGTAGCGCGACAGGTCTTCGGGCTCGAAGGTCTCCGCCAGGTCCCACTTGTTGGCCACGAGGATCACGGGCTTGTAGTGGTCGACGACCTCGCGCGCGAGCCGCTTCTCGATCGAACTGATCTCCTCCGTCGCGTCGAAGAGCAGCAAGACGACATCGGCGCGGCGGATCGAGCGGCGGCTGCGCGCATCGGAGTAGAACTCGATCGCGTCGGCGATGCGCTTCTTCTTCCTCACGCCGGCCGTGTCGATCAGGATGTAGCTCTCCCCGCCGTGGTCGATGAGCACGTCGATGGCGTCGCGCGTCGTCCCCGGGATCTCCGAGACGATGACGCGCTCCTCGCGTGCGAGCGTGTTGATGAGCGTCGACTTGCCGGAGTTGCGGCGTCCGACCACGGCGAGCTTGAGCACGGGTTCCGGGGCCGACTCGTCGGCGTCCGGGACGGGCAGGAGCTCGTTCACGCGGTCGTAGAGGTCCGCGATCCCGTTGCCGTTCTGCGCGCTGATCGGCATGGGGTCGCAGCGGACGCCGAGCTCGTGGAACGAACCGACGTCCCACTCGAGCTTCTCCCCCTCGACCTTGTTCACGACCAGGAGCACGGGTATGTCGACCTGGCGCAGCCGCGCCGCGACCTCGCGGTCGAGCGGCGTCACTCCGCTGCGTGCGTCGACCACGAAGAGCACGAGGTCCGCGGCGAGGAGCGCGGCTCGCACCTGCTCCTCCACGTGGGGTCCGAGGTCGTCGCGGTCCACGATCCCGATCCCGCCGGTGTCGATGACCTGGACGTGGCGGGTGCCGAGCGACGTCCTGAGCCGTGCCGCGACGGAGATCCGGTCGCGCGTCACGCCCGCCGTGGGCTCGACGATCGCCACGCGGCTCCCGACCATGCGGTTGAGCAGCGTCGACTTCCCGACGTTCGGGCGCCCGACGATCGCGATCGTGGGGCGCATCAGGAGACCCCCAGCATGCGGTGGACCTGGGGCAGGACGCGCACGGTGAGCTCGCGCTCGAGCGCGAGCCCCACGGCCCGCTCGAGCTCGTCCCCGGTGGGCGGTCGCTCGCCCCCCATCGCGGTCGCGGGCTGGAGCACGACGGGGAGCTCCGGTGCCAGGACCGCCACGTCGTCGAGGAGCGCCGTGAGCTCGGCAAGCGGCGTGCTCTCGACCAGCACGACCTTCCCGCAGGCGTCGCGACCCCGGACGAGTCCGAGGGTGCGCCGCCTGACGAGACGCCAGTCCTCCGCCGTGCGCGGAACCGGCCCGCCGTGAGCGAGATCGACCGGCGGGTCCAGCGTCGAGGCGAGCTTCAGGTCGAGGCTCACATGCTGAACGTGATCGACCACGCGCGCGAGCGCGTCGGCGTGCGCCCCCGCCGTCTCGAGGTGCAGTCGGCGCTCCCCGCGGAGCGCGGCCAGCGCGAGCACGAACTCCGGCCACAGGAGCGGCTCGCCCCCGGTCAGGCTGAGCGTGCGCGGCTCGCCTCCTTCGGCCTCGGCGGCCCAGCACAGGACCTGGAACGGCGTCGCCTCGGAAGGCTCGCGGCGGGGCGAGCCGTCGGCGAGCACGACGCGCGCGGTCTTGCCTGCGAGGGGCCACGACCCCGGCGTGTCGCAGTAGCGGCAGCGCAGCGGGCAGCCGCGCAGCCGGACGAACGTCTGGGGTTCGCCGGCATAGAGCCCCTCGCCCTGGATCGAGGGGAAGACCTCCAGCACGGGGGCGACGACGGCCCCGCGCTTCGTCCCTGCAACCGGCCAGTCCGTTTCGACGTTCACGAATGGCCCCCGGTGGTTCCCGGCCGATGCCGGAGTGCGGCGCCGCGGGCGTCAGCCCTCGGACTTCTCGTCCTCGGCTCCTTCGCCCTCGGCCGCGGCTTCCTCCGTCTCCTCGGTCTTCTTCTTGGCCTTGGCGATCTTGAACTTGGTGCGGACCTTGGGGAGTCCGTAGGCCGACCCCGTCTCGGGGTCGAACTTGCGGTCCTTGATGAGCTTCTGGATCCGTTCCGAGCGCGACAGAACGCTGCGCTCGCCCTCCAGAGTGTTCACGCCCTTGAGGCTCGAGTGGATCGTCATGGTAGAGGGGGTCGCCGCGCGACCGGGATAGCGGATGCCGCCGCCCATTCGACGGCGATCGGACCGGGTAGGGTAGGCCCGGGAGCCCGGGTTGGCAAACAGGCCCCCCGCTTCCCCTGCTCGATGCCCGTGCCCGTGCCCGATTCCTTCGTCCAATCCCCCTCCGGTGCTCTGTCCCGTGTTGCTACACGCCTGCGAGCTGCATGCCCCCGCCGGGCACGGGCACGGGCACGGGCACGTTTCTTCCTGCTAGCGCGGGAAGACGTTGTCGATCCCGACGATGTACGCCTCCGCGTACTCCCCCTCGCGCCCGTCCGGGTCCTCCAGACCCCGGATCCCGTCGCGCAGGGCGAGCAGGTCCGCGCGCGAGGGCGCGGCGCCCAGGAGCACGTAGAGATAGCCGGCGAACTTCACCGGATAGGCCACAGGCAGGCCGAGCTCGGCGAAGTGGTAGTAGGTGGCGTAGGCCAGGTCGAGCTCGCCCTCGCTGGCCCCGTAGGTGACGGCCAGCACGGTGAACGCGTTGGCCGGGTCGCGCAGCGCGCCGTTGACCGGCTCGCCGGGCTCGAGACCGGAATTCAGCGCGGCCGGGGCCTCCGCGACCGGACCCGGGTGGAGCTCGAGGGAGGTGTCCGGTTCGGCGGCTCGGGTCGCTCCACCGAACCCGCGGCCCGCGGCGAGACCGGCGACGAAGGCCACGATCGCGACGCCGGCGATGACCAGGACGACGCGCGAATCGCGCACCGTGAGCGTGGGCAGGATGTTCTGGGGATTCCCGCGACCCTCGGGTTCGTCGGGCGGCGCCCCGGCGAAGGGTCCGGCCGATGCGGGATCGCTGCCGGCGCGCTCGTCGTTGGCGTCCTGGAAGGCCTCGAGCAGGTTCTTGTGGAAGTGCGTCATGCGGGCCGACCCGTGGCGAGTATAGAGTCGGCCCGAGGTCGTTCAACGCGCTCGAACGACGTCGATCATGCGTCGATCCCCCTCCCGAACGCGTTGGGCGTCGCTCGGAGCACTCGGGCTCCTGGCCGCGCTCGGCTGCAGCGACGAGCCGTCCGAGGCGCCGCCCGAGATCCCGGCCGAGCGCATCGTCCACGCCATCGCCGAGGAGGCACGGTCCCTGCCGGGTGGTCCGAGCGCGGAGCCCGACCGCCCCGCCGGCAGCCTCGACGACGTGGCCGCCGAGCGCGGCCTCGACTACGCGAATCGCTCCGGCGAACCGCACAAACCGACGATCCTGGGCTCGAACGGTGCCGGCGCGGCGGTGCTCGATCTCGGGACCGACGGCGATCTCGACCTCGCCTTCGGCCAGGGGGGCGAGAGCCTGGAGGCCCTGATGGCGGGGCCGGGTGCGGACGTCGAGGTCTTCGAGAACGACGGCGCAGCCCGCTTCTCCCGCCGGTCGGGCCCGGGCCTCTCGGGCTGGTGGACGGGGCTGGCCGCGGGCGACGTCGACGGGGACGGGGACGCCGACCTGGTGGCGGCCGGCTACGGCAACCTCGTGCTGCTCGAGCAGGACGGCGGGGTCCTGTTGCCCCGTGAGGGACGCGGCCTCTTCCCGTCCGATGAAGAGGTGCCCGGTGCTCGGCTCACCCCGGGCGCCGAGCGCGAGCCCGGCCGGGCGCCCTGGTGGGCAACGAGCCTCGCGCTCTTCGACGGGGATCGCGACGGCACGCTGGACCTCTATGTTGGGCAGTACCTGGAGCTCGATCCCCTGGCCCCGCCCTCGGGTGCCCTGGGAGAGGGGGCCCTCGACCTGCCGTGCACGTGGAAGGGTCTCGAGGTGTTCTGCGGCCCGCGCGGCCTCGTGCCGCAGCCGGACCGCGTCCTGCGTGGGCTCGGTCGCGGGAGCTTCGAGGACGTGAGCGCCCGCTGGCTCCCGGACCACGTCGCCGGCTATGCGCTCGCCGTCGGGACCTTCGACGCCGACGGCGACGGGGACACCGACCTCTACGTCGCGAACGACAGCGTGCCCAACCTGATGCTGGTCAACCAGGGCGACGGAAGGCTCTCCGACGTCGGTCTCCAGGCCGGAGTGGCGCTGAACCAGGACGGCGTGGCGCAGGCCGGGATGGGCGTCGCCTTCGGCGACGTGGACCGCGACGGCAAGCAGGACCTCGCGGTGACCAACTTCTCCGGCGAGCCGACGGAGCTCTATTTCGGTGCCGAGGTCGGCTTCCGCCCGCGCACCCACGCCGTCGGGCTCGGCCAGGCGACGCGCCGGATGCTCTCCTGGGGCGTGAACCTGGTGGACCTCGACGCCGACGGGGAGCTCGAGCTCTTCACCGCGAACGGGCACGTGTACCCCCAGGCGGACGAGCCCTACACGGGGACGAGCTACGCCCAGCGCGACGGCCTGTGGCGGGTGTCCGGCGACGCGCCCGTGCGTCCGATCGAGCTCCCGGGCGAGCGCTCCCTGACCTCGCTCGTGCTCGGCTCGCGGGGGAGCGTCGTCGCGGACCTCGACGGGGACCTGGCACCGGATCTGGTGGTCACCACGATCGACGGGCCCGCGGTCCTCGCCCTGAACCGGCTGGCACCCCGCTCTCCGGGCGGGGGTCACCGGCTGGCGATCCGTTGCCTCGGACCGGAGAGCCCCGCGGAGTCCGCCCCCCGGACTCCGGCGGACGGCCGCGGGACGCGGGTGATCCTCGTGCCCGAAGTCGCCGAGGGAGAAGCCCCCTTCGCGCTCCTCGGTGAGGTCCGGACCGCCGAGAGCTACCAGTCCTCCAGCACACCCTGGCTCCACTTCGGGCTCGGCCGCTGTGCGCGCTACGAGCGCATCACGATCCTGTGGCCCTCGGGCCGTCGGGAGGACCTGCCCGCGGGAGCCGCCGACCGGAGGCTCGTCGTGCGCGAGGGCCTGGGAATCGTGAGCGAGGAGGAGCCGTGATCGCCGCGCTCGTCCTGGCGCTCCTCGTGCTCCCGGCCCCCCAGGCCCGGGAGGGCCTGGCGGAGCTGCGCGAGCTGGCCGAGCTCGATCTGCCGGGCACGCTGATCCGCCGCGGGCGCGAGCTCTTCGCCGGCCCCCTGTCCGCGAGCGGGGAGGCGCGGGCGATCCTCGCCCGGGCGCTCTTCGCCGCGGGCGAGGAGGACGAGGCCCTGGCCCTGCTCGAGCCGGCGGACCTCGCCCCGACCGAGCGGGTCTGGCTCGAGCTCGAGCGGGCCCGGCTCCTGATCGACCGGGACGAGCTCTCCGCCGCCGCGGAGATCCTCGCCGCACCGAAGGGCAGCGAGGAGCCGGTGCGCCACGCCGACCACCCCGACGCCTGGATCCTCTTCGCCCGGATCGAGGCCCGGGCCGGCCGCCCGAACCGGGCGGCGATCCTGGCGCGCGGTTTCCTGGAGCGCGCCGCCCTGCACCCCGAGGCCCCGGTGGCCTGGCACCTCCTGGCCCAGGAGGCCCTGGCCCGGCGCGACGGGGAGACGGCGGCCCGCTACCTCGAGCGCGCGGCGGAGATCGGCCGCTGGCTCGAGCTCCTGCGCGCTCGCCGGCTCCAGGTCCTGCGCCATCCGGATCAACCGCTGCCGCGCCTGGGCGTGGGGCTGGCCTGGATGCAGGTCGGGGAGCACTCGCGTGCGCGCGAGGCCTTCCGCGACCTCTGCTCCCGGCACCCCGGTTTCGCGCGCGGCTGGTACCACCTGGGCGAGGCCAACCGGCTCGCCGGCGACCTCGTCCGTGCGCGCGAGTCCTACGCGACCGCCCTGGGGCTCGACGCCTCCATGCACCAGGCTCGCTTCAACGGGGCCCTGCTCGATCTGCTCGCCGGACGCACCGAGGCGGCGCGGGCCGGCTTCGAGCACCTGGCCGACGTGGTCCAGGACGACCCCCTCTACGCCGGAGCCCACCTGCACCTCGCGCGCCTGGACCTGGCGCGGGGGAACCGCGAGCGCGCGCTGACGCAGTACTCGCGCTATCGAGCGCTGGGCGGGACCGAACCTCTCGAGGAGTGAGCTACTCCCCGACGGCGGCCGAGACCTCGACGGTCCAGGTCTCGCGCCGGAGGTCGATCGCGCGCCGGAGGTCGGCCTCGGTCTCGAGCGGCTGCTCGAGGTCTCCATAATGGAGGATGCGACGCCGGGCCGGGTCGGGCTGGCCGAGCTCGAGCCAGGCCAGCGCGGCGTTCAGGTGCACCGGCTCGGGCGGCCGCCGGCCGAGCTCGTCGAAGGTCGTCAGCACGCGCTCCCAGCCCTCGACGGCCAGCTCGTGGGCGCCCAATCGGAAGTGGACCAGGGCCAGGTGGTTCTCGGCCGCGAGGTTTTCCGGATCGAGGTACAAGGCCTCGGCGAAGAGCCCGCGGGCCTCGTCCAGCCGGTCCTCGCGATAGCGCAGGGCCCCGCGCTCGACGAGAGCGGTCGACTCCTCGGACAGGATCCGCGCAGCGCTTCCGAGGGACTCTGCCTGCATGCCGAGCGAACGCGCCCGGGCGAAGAGCTCCACGGCCTCGGGACGGCGGGACTGGACCAGCTCCCCCATCCCCGCGCGCCAGCAGGCCATGGCGAGCTCGTTCTCGACCCCTTCGCCGGTGGCGAGCAGCTCCTCGAAGACGGCCACCGCACTCCTCAGCGCGCCGGTGGCGAGCAGCCCGTCGGCGTGGAGCTGGAGCAGGTCGCGGTCCTCCGGGAAGAGCTCGAGCCCCGCCCGGGCGGCACGAACGGCCTCGAGCGGGCGCTCCTCGCGCAGCTCGGTGCGGCCGACCAGGAGGTGGGCCTCGGCCAGGGGTCGCACCAGGAAGGCCAGCTCCGGGTCGAGCTCGCGGGCGCGCTCCAGGCGCGCCAGGCCCACGCGGGCACCCCCCGGGCGCGACAGGGCGTGGACGCCCTGGGCTCGCAGGAGCTCCGGCGTCTCGCCGCAGGCCGCCAGGCCCCCGCGGATCTCGTCCGCGGCCGCGTCGGTGCGCCCGAGAGCGCAATAGAGCTCGGCCGCGGTCGCGTGGACGGCGCCCAGGGCAGCCGGGGTCGTGGCGTCGCGGCGCGCCGCCTCGAGCTCCCGCAGGGCCTGGACGTCCTGACCGCGCCGGCAGAGGAACCGGGCGCGGAAGAGCCGCGTGTCGGGGGTCGTGGTTTCGAGCTTCCGGAGGAGCATCTCGGCCTGGTCGAGGTCACCGCCCTCGAGGGCTCGCACGAGCGCGGCTCGGGCGGGGCGGAGCTCGGTATCCGGGAGCGACGAGGTCACGGGGGCGGAGTTTTCCACAATTCCCGGGGGGGCGGAGGGGGGATCCACGGATTTCGCGGGGCGCCCCTGTGAGTTATCCACAGGGGCCGGTCCGCAGGCCGAGGCCGCGAGGGCGAGGGCGAGGGCAGCGCGAAGGGCGATCATCCGGTCGGAGACTGTACTCCCCATTCCGGTTCTCCGTTCGTGCCCGTGCCCGATGCTCCCGTTTGGGCAGCGCGAGATCGAATCGGAAGCAAGAACGGAACCGGATTGGGATTCGGAACCGATTCAAAACGATTCGGGCACGGGCACGGGCACGGGCGCGGGGGGCACGCATCCAATAGGATGCGTCCCCGGTGCAAACCGTCCGCTTCATCACCTTCGGCTGCAAGGCGAACCAGTACGACACGCAGCTCCTGCGCGAAACGCTCCTGCGGCGCGGCTGGAACGAGGCCCGCGAGGCCGAGCTCGTCGTCGTCAACACCTGCACCGTCACGGCCGAGGCCGGACGCAAGGCGCGTCAGGTGATCCGGCGCATCGGGCGCGAGACCCCCACGGCCCGGATCTGCGTCACCGGATGCCTGGCGGAGAGCGAGCCCGAGCTCCTGCGGGAGCTCCCCAACGTGGAGTGGGTGCTCGGCAACGGAGAGGCGAAGCGACCGGTCCACTTCCTGCGCCAGCTGGGCGAGGAGGTCGACCCCGAGGAGCTCGGGATTCCCTCCGGGATCACGGAGTTCGCGGGGCACACGCGGGCCTTCCTGAAGATCCAGGACGGCTGCGACAAGGCCTGTGCCTTCTGCATCATCCCCAGCGTCCGCGGCCCGAGCCGCTCGCGGCCGGCGGACGAGCTGGCAGCCGAGGTCCGCGGCCTGCTCGCGGGCGGGTTCCGCGAGATCGTCCTGTGCGGCATCCACATCGGGCACTGGGGACGGGACCTCGGGCAGTCGCTGGGCCACCTGCTCGAGTGCCTGAGCGAGGTCGAGCACCCCTCGGCGGAGGACTGGCGGCTGCGCCTCTCCTCGATCGAGGCCACGGAGGTCGACGACGGCGTCCTCGGAGTCCTCGCCGGCCGCCCCGACCGGATCGCCCCCCACCTCCACATGCCCCTCCAGTCGGGGGACGACGCGGTGCTCGCGGCGATGAATCGCTGGTACACGTCCGCCCAGTACCTCGCGGCCTGCGAGCGGATCCGGAGCCGGCTCGACCGCCCGGCGTTCACCGCGGACGTCCTGGTGGGCTTCGACGGCGAGGAGGAGCCGAGCTTCGAGAACACACTCCGGACCGCCCGCGAGGCGGGATTCGCACGGATCCACGTGTTCCCCTTCTCGCCCCGCCCCGGGACGGCCGCCGAGCGGCCGCTGCGGCTTCCGGATCCCGGCCTTGTCCGCGAGCGCCGCGCGCGGCTCTCGGAGCTGGCCGGCGAGCTCGCGACCGCCTACCGGCGGGGTCTCGACGGTGCGCGGGATCGCATCGTGGTGGAGGCCGGCGGCGTCGGTCTCTCCGGGCGCTACCAGCGTGTGCGGATCGACCCCACGGACTTCGGATCGACCGGTCCGGCCCCCATCGAGGAGGTCGAGCTGGGAGCTGTCGACACGGCCGAGGGCGAGGTGGAGCTCCGGGGACGGCCCCTGGCGGTGAGCACACCGTGACGACGGAGGAGCCCGAGCGCGACGCCCGTGACGAGGCGGCCGTCCTGGTCGCCGCGCTGGCGCGGCACGTCCGGCGCGAGCGGCGCCGCGGTCGAGAGCGGACCGTGGCCGCGCCGGCCGAGGTCCCCGCCGCCGTGATCCGGGAGCCCGGGGCGGAACCGAAGGAGGCGGAGGGCGGCGTGCGCGCGGCCGCAGCGGCCGCTCGGGACTGGGAGACCCTGCGCGCGGGGGTCGCCGCCTGCGAGGCCTGCGAGCTCTGCCGGACCCGGACCCAGACGGTCTTCGCCGACGGGGCCGGGCCGGCGCGGGTGATGTTCGTCGGCGAGGCGCCGGGGTTCCACGAGGACGCCCAGGGCGTGCCGTTCGTCGGGAAGGCCGGCGCGCTCCTGACGGACATCATCGAGAAGGGAATGGGGCTCGCGCGCTCGGAGGTCGTGATCGCCAACGTCCTCAAGTGCCGCCCGCCCGAGAACCGCGACCCGACGGCCGTGGAGAAGGCGACCTGCACGCCCTGGCTCCAGCGCCAGATCGAGCTCGTGCAGCCGGAGGTCCTGATCGCGCTCGGCCGCCATGCCGCCGGGCACCTGCTCGCGAGCGACGCGCCCATGGGCAAGCTCCGCGGTCGCGTCCACCGCGTCGGAGGACGCCGGATCGTGGCGACCTACCACCCGGCGTTCCTGCTGCGCTCGCCGCACATGAAGAAGGCTTGCTGGGAGGACATCCAGCTCGCCATGAACGAGCTCGGGATCTCCGTCCGCCGTGGCTGAGGCCTGTGGATAACTCCCCGTCCCTCATCATTTGACCCCTGTGGGGACCCCGGCTATGCTCCGCCGCCCGCGCCGAGATCGGCGCAACCGCTGAGGTGGCAAGGGGTCGCAAGGGGCTGGGAGGTTCTCCACGGCGGCCGCGCGAGGTCCCGATCCACCTGCAGCGACGCTCGCGACTCGGGTCCTTGCCAATCCAACGCCGTAGCCGGCCCGGTCTCGCGATGTAGAGAGCACCGGCCCCATTCCCGGCAACCCGCTCTTTTCCCCACCGTCCAGATCGACGCGGCCCACGCCGATTCGGACACCGGCGATTCCCGAGGCGACTCGGGGATGGCGCCACCCCCCCACAGCGAGGCATCCCATGCGCTTCCGCTTCCTCTCTCCCCTCCTGCTGCTCTTCCCGTTCGTCGCCTGTCAGACGACCGACGCGGACGAGCCGACGAGCGATACGGCGTCCGTCGAGGACGACCCGTACGTCGAGTTCGAGGAGGACGACGGGGACTCCTCCGGGGTGATCGAGGCCGCGGCGCCGGTGACCCTCATGGCCGCGCAGGACCTCGATGACGACGCGGCTCGGCTGGAGCGCCGCCGCCAGCAGCGGGGTACGCTCAGCGCGCACTACACGGAGCGCGGAGAGACCCTGCTCGGGCGCGGCGACCTGCGCGGCGCCCTCGAGGCCTTCTCCGAGGCGCTCACGATCCTGCCCTCGAACGACGAGGCCCGCACGGGCATGCGCCGGGTCCAGGCGCTGCTCGGGGACGAGTACGCCATGGTGGCGGACTCGTTCGAGGAGGCCGCTCAGCGCGAGATCGTGCGGCGAGCCCAGGCCCGCATGGCGGCCGAGCAGGCCACCGTGGAGGGCGACAACCTGCGCCGCCAGGGAGATCACGACGGCGCCCTCCTGCGGTACCGCGAGGCGGAGCTGATCCTCAGGAACCACCCCCTGATCTCGGAGTCCTCGCTCAACGAGGCCCTGGTCGCCGAGCGCATCCGCTCGACGCTGGCCGAGTCGGACGAGCTCCACAGGCGCCACGAGGAGGAAGCCCTCCTGGCCGCCCAGGACGCGCGCGCACGGGCGGAGCAGGAGCAGCGCGATGGCCGGGAGCGCTGGCTCACCAAGCTCTACGCCGACGCCAACGCCGCCTTCGCCCGCGAGGACTACAGCCTGGCCCAGAACCTGGCCCAGCAGATCCTCCTGAACGACCCGGGCAACGAGACGGCCGGCGAGATGCGCGACCTGGCCTCCGAGGCGCGGCACAGGAAGGCCAGCGAGCTGCACCGGCGGAACCTGCACGAGCAGTGGATCCGCACGTTCCAGGACCTCGAGTCCCTGCCGGTCCCGCAGTCCGAGTCGATCGTCTTCGACGACATCGAGCGCTGGAACGTGGTCAAGCGCCGCGAGCCCATCTCCTTCAGCGGGGACTCCACGGATGCGGGCGACCAGCAGTCGGCCGTCATGGCGCGCCTCGCGAGCACGACCGTCCAGGTGCGCTTCGGCGAGGACGGAGAGGGTGCGCCGCTCCAGGAGGTCGCCGACTACCTCCAGCAAGCGACGGGCGTCAACTTCGTCGTCAGCACGCTCGTCTCGGAGGACCTCGACGAGGACGAGACGGCGGTCAACCTGAACCTGCCCGACCGCAACGTGAAGAAGCTCCTCGACCTGATCGCCGGGACCTCGGAGTCCCTGCGCTGGAAGGTCGAGAACGGCGTGGTCAAGTTCGTCACGATCGACGAGCTGATCGGCGGCCAGGAGCTGCACTTCTACGACGTGCGGGACCTGATCCAGCCCGTCCGCGACTTCCCGGGGCGCGACATCAACGTGATCCCGTCGAACGGGCTGGAGCTCTTCGAGGAAGACATCGAGGAGCGCGAGGCACTGGTCGTGACCGGCGACTCGCTGGACGCACTGATCCGCGACAACGTCAGCGTCGACTCGTGGGACGCCGATCCGAACAACACGCTCCAGGTCACGGAGAGCGGGACGCTCGTCGTCAACCAGACGCCCGAGGTCCACGCGCAGATCGAGAAGCTGCTCGACGACCTGCGCGAGGCCACCGGCATCATGGTGGACATCCAGGCGCGTTTCCTGAAGGTCGAGGACAACTTCCTCGAGGACATCGGCGTGGACTTTCGCGGGCTCGGCGCGCCGGGCCTCGGCACGAACGAGTTCCTGGACGACTTCGGCGACTCGGCGGCGCAGAGCGAGCTCGGCGCGGAGATCGGCCAGGGCAACGACCTGGGCGCCTTCTTCGGCGACGGCCCGAACGGGAACGTCCGCGCACGGGTCGAGAACCTCTACGACACCGACCTCGGCGACGAGAACGTGCTGACCGGGTCGGGCGGCCTGTCCTTCCAGTGGACCTACCTGCAAGACCTGGAGCTCGAGCTGATCCTGCGCGCCGTCTCGAAGTCCGAGCGCGTCGAGCTGGTCACGGCTCCCAAGCTGCTCGTGCACAACACGGCGCGCGCCAACCTGACGGTCCTGAACCAGGTCGCCTACATCCAGGACTACGACGTCGAGATCGCGCAGGCGGCCTCGATCGCCGATCCGATCGTGGCCGTGATCGAGGACGGCGTGATCCTGGACGTGCGCCCGGTCGTCTCGGCCGACCGCCGCTTCATCACGCTCGAGATGCGCCCGACGGTCGCCGAGCTCGAGCGCCCCATCGCCGAGTTCACGACGAGCCTGGGCGGCGGTACGGCGGTGACCATCCAGCTGCCCGTCCTCGAGATCTCCCGCGT
>JAJDET010000322.1 GCA_029259655.1 Planctomycetota bacterium | reverse complement strand
TCAGCCCGCCGCCCAGGTCGATCCACGACCAGGCTGCGCTCACCACGCGGTGGTCCCAGTCGTGGAGCCCCTCGGCGAAGAGCGCCGAGACCGCCACGAGGAAGGACGCGAGGATCGCGCCGCATGCGATCGGGCCCGCGAGCCGCGAGGAGTCCCGGTCCTCGCCTCGCTCGCGCGCTCGCAGCGTGGCGAAATGGATCAGGCCGCAGATCACGCTCCCGAGGAGCGGCACGAACGGAATCAGCCAGAGCCTGTTCATCCCTCGAGCTCGTTCAGTGCGTCCAGGTGGACCGTTTGCTTGAGACGGTAGAGCGCGATGACGAGCGCCAGCCCGACTGCGGCTTCCGCGGCGGCGACCAGGATCACGAAGATCGTGAAGATCGCTCCGTCCAGGTTCACGGCGGCGCTCGTCGAGTGCATGCGGCAGCCGGCCACGAAGGAGAGGTTGGCGGCGTTGAGCATGAGCTCGATGCTCGCCAGCACGATGATCGCGTTGCGTCGCAGGAGGAACCCGGCGACGCCGGTGGCGAAGAGGATCGCAGCGAGGATCAGGAGGTGCTCGTCCGGAACGGTCACGCGTCCACCCTCCCGAGCTCCGTCGTTTGAACAGGGCGGCGCCGCTTCGCGAGGACGAGCACGCCGATCATCGTCGCGAGCAGGAGGATCGCCGACGCCTGGAAGGGGACCATGTAGCGGCTGAAGAGCAGGGCCGCGATCCACTCGATCTTGTCGTAGCCGTCCGGCGGCATCGCCGCCGACTCGCTCGCCTGTACGGCGCCCGCGCCGAGGATCGCGATCAGGCCGAGGACTCCAGCGGAGACCGTGGCGATCGCGACTCGTGTGTGCCCGAGCGAGACCGTCGGATGCTCCGCCAGCGTCTCGAGATCGCTCATGTTGAGCAGCATGATCACGAACAGGAAGAGCACGAGGATCGCGCCCGCGTACACGAGCAGCTGGGCGGCCGCCAGGAACTGGAACCCCGAGAGGAGGTAGATCATCGCCAGCGCCACGAAGGTCGCCAGCAGCGAGAGCACGCTCTTCATCGGGCTCTTCGACGCCACGACGCCGAACCCGAATGCGATCGCGGCTGCGCTCAGGAGGTAGAAGAGGAGCTGTGCCACCGGTCGTTCAGCTTGTAGACGTAGTCGGACCTGCGCTGGAGCGCGGAGATGGGCCGTTTGAGCTTCTCGATGTCGTAGACGAGCGCTTCACGCGAGAAGTCGGCGAGCTCGAGCTCCTCGCTCATGAAGATGGCGTCCTTCGGGCACGCCTCCTCGCAGAAGCCGCACAGGATGCAGCGCAGCATGTCGATGTCGAAGCGCTCGGGCTCGCGCTCGATGAAGCGGTCGGTCTCCTGCCCGTCGATCGTGATCGCGTAGGCCGGGCAGGCGATCTCGCACAGGCCGCAGGACACGCAGCGGATCGTGTCGTCCTCGTTGACCGCGAGGCGCGGCTGTCCGCGTGTGACCTCGTTGGTGGCCAGCGGCTCTTCGGGGTACTGGCGGGTGATCTTGCGCCGGAAGATGGCGCGCATCGTCACCGACAGCCCGCGGACGACCTCGGGCAGGTAGAGCCGCTCCCAGAACGAGAGCTCCTTGCGCTTGACGATGACCATGGGGTCAGCCGGCAGCCCCTTCGTGCGTGAGGGATTCCGAGCGCGGGCGCGGCCGCCCGAACAGGAGGGCGAAGGGAACGAGCACGGCGATGGCCAGGAGCGGCATCAACAGGGGGTGCCACCCCAGCGCGACGACCGCGCCCGTGACGAAGAGGTTCACGAGCGCGAGCGGCAGCATGACCTGCCAGCCGAGCGTCATGAGCTGGTCGTAGCGGAACCGCGGAAGCGTCCAGCGGACCCACAGGAAGAGGAACAGGAAGGAGCTGGCCTTCGCGCAGAACACGGGCAACTCCACGTACCAGGCCAGCTCGGCGATGAAGGGGAGCGCGCCGCCGCCCAGAAAGAACGTCGTGGCCAGGCAAGCCATGACGACCATCGCGCAGTACTCGCCCAGGAAGAACAGCGCGAACTTCATCGAGGAGTACTCGGTGTGGAAGCCGCCCACGAGCTCGGGCTCGCACTCCGCGAAGTCGAACGGGTGGCGGTTCGTCTCGGCGAACATCGCGATCACGAACAGCACGAAGGCGACTGGCTGGACGATCGCGTTCCACATCCCGGTCGATGCCTGATCGGCGGCGATTGCGCGCAGGTCGAGGCTGCCGTTCATGAGCACGACCGAGAGGACGGCCAGGAGGAGCGTGAGCTCGTAGCTGATCATCTGGGCCGACGCGCGCAGCCCGCCCAGGAGCGAGTACTTCGAGTTGCTGCTCCAGCCCCCCAGGATCACGCCGTAGACGCTGAGCCCGGTGAGCGCTCCGACGTAGAGCACGCTGATGTCGAGGTTCGCGATCGAGAGCGTCCCGAAGCTCCAGTCCCCGATCTTCACCTCGCCCGCGAACGGGATGACCGCGATTGCGAGCATCGCCGGTACGGCCGAGAGGATCGGAGCGAGCCGAAACATCAAGGGGTTCGCACCGTCCGGCACGACCTCCTCCTTGAAGATGAACTTCACGCCATCGGCGAGCGGCTGCAGGAGCCCCCAGGGGCCGACGCGGTTGGGTCCGATGCGGTACTGGATCCAGGCCGACACCTTGCGCTCGGCGAGGGTCATCAGCGCCGCCGTGCCGAGCAGGCCCCCGTAGATGAGGCCGGCCTTGAAGAGCCAGAGGACGAGGAGCGGGAGCTCCTTCGTCGTCGTGTCTGCCAGCGTGACCGCTTCGACGGGCATCAGCGCTCGCCTCCCGCGGTCGCCGTGGTGGAGAGTCGCGCGACGAGATCGTCCAGCGTCTGCACGAGCGGGGCAACGCCCGGCGGCGCCGAGCGCGCGATGCCGAGCTTGCCCGCGTGACCGTCGACGTTGATCCACGTCCCGGTGCGCTCGATCGAGCTCGGGACACCGAGCTCCGCGCGCACCGCGGGCACGTCCAGCGGCATCGTGTCGAGGACGACCAGGCGAAGTTTCTCCGGGAGCTCACCCAGGCCCTCGCCCAGCAGCGCGCCGATGCGCTCGCCGCAGATCAGCGCCGAGGTCGCTCCCGAGAGGAGCTCCAGCGCAGCCTCGGCGTCGATGGGGGAGAACCCGAGCCCTTCGAGACCGCGCCGGTTCGGACACGGATCCCCGGTGTGCAGGAGATCGTCCGCGAGGTCGTTCGCGGGCGGTGAGAGGAAATGGACCTCGGAGCCGAGCGCCTCGGCGAGGTCGCGCAGGCGCTCGCCCTCCTCGACGGTGAGCCAGGGCGAAGCGATGACCACCGGATGCCCAGGCGCCGTGAAGACGTCGGCCGCGCGGTCGATCGCGTCGAACGGGTCGGCCGGCTCGAGCTCGCGGCTCCCGCGAACGAGCGCGCCGACGAGGCGTCCCTCGAGCGAGTGCTCCTCGATTGCGAAGCGCCCCACGTCGCACATCCACCACGTGTTCACGTCGGCGTTGTAGCGGGGGCGGAAGCGCTTGAGCTCGCCGCCGCGCAGCACCTCGGTCGTGACCGAGCAGCCGCGGCTGCACTCGCCGCACGTCCCCGTCGTCTTGGTCAGGTTCCAGACCCGCGCCTGGAACCGGAAGGCGCTCAGCGTGAGCGCGCCGACGGGGCAGACGTCGGCCAGGTTGCCCTGGTACTTACCGGTGAGCGGCCGATCCATGAAGGTCGCGATGACGGAGCGCGCACCGAGGTCGGCGACCGTGAGCTGGGGAGTCTTCGGGACCTCCTCCATGAAGCGCACGCAGCGGCTGCACAGAATGCAGCGCTCTTCGTCGAGCACGATCACGTCGCCCAGGCTCTTTCGCTTCTCGAGCTTGCGCCGCGGCTCCACGCTGCGACCCTCGCCCTGGCCCTCGGCGAAGGAGTAGTCCTGCAGGTCGCACTCCCCGGCCTTGTCGCAGATCGGGCAGTCCAGCGGGTGGTTCTTGAGCAGGAACTCGAGGCACTCGCGTCGCACGTCGTGCGCCTTCTCGGAGTCCGGGAACACGCGCATGCCGTCGGCGACCGGCGTGCGGCACGAGACGACCACGCGCGAGGGTCCTTCTCCCTGCTGCACCTCGACCTGGCAGATGCGGCAGGAGCCGACCGGGGAGAGTCCCGGGTGGTAGCAGTACATCGGGACGTCGCAGCCGTTCGTGTGGAGCGCGTGGATGAGCGGCTGCTTGGGATCGACCTCGACGTCCTTCCCGTTGATCTGGATCGTCGTCACGCGCTCGCTCCTGCCGGCTCGCGCCGCGTCGCGGTGCCTTCGCCGCCGTTCCCGTCGAACGGACAGCGACCGAGCTCGACGTGCTGGAGGAGCTCGTCCCTGAAGTGGCGGACGACGGCGTGTGTCGGGATCGCCGCGGCGTCGGCCAGGGCGCAGATCGTCTTGCCGGGAGCCATGCCGTTCGCGAGGCTCTCGAGGAGCTCGACGTCCTCCACGCGGCCGTGGCCGTGCTCGATGCGGCTGAAGACCTGGTACAGCCACTGCGTGCCCTCGCGGCACTGACTGCACTGCCCGCAGCTCTCGTGGTCGTAGAAGCGCGCGATCACCTCCGATGCGCGGACGACGCACGCGGTCTCGTCGAGCGCGATGATCGCGCCCGTCCCGAGCATGGAGCCCGCTTCCTTGAGCGAATCGTGGTCCATCGGTGTGTCGATCGTCGAGGCCGGCATGAGGCCCGTCGAGCTGCCGCCCGGGATCCAGGCCTTCAGCTCGCGCCCCTTCCAGACTCCGCCCGCGATCTCTTCGATGATCTGACGGGCAGGAATTCCAAGGGGGACCTCGTAGACGCCCGGCCGCTCGACGTGGCCGGAGATGCCGCACAGGAAGTTCCCCGGGCTCTTCGCGGTGCCCATCGTCCGGTACCAGGCGGCGCCGCGCTGGATGATGAAGGGCACGTTGAAGATCGTCTCGACGTTGTTGACCGTCGTCGGGCTGCCCCACAGTCCGAACCCGGCGGGGAAGGGGGGCTTCGGTCGCGGGTGTCCGCGCTTGCCCTCGAGGCTCTCCATGAGCCCGGTCTCCTCGCCGCAGATGTAGGCCCCGGCGCCCTTGTGCATGAAGATCTCGCACGAGAAGTCCGTGCCGAGCACGTTCTTCCCGACGAGCCCGGCGGCGCGCGCTTCTTCGAGAGCCTGGGCCACGCGGTCGTACTCGTGGCGATACTCGCCGCGGACGTAGACATAGGAGGCCTTGGCGCGAATGGCCCAGCACGTGATGAGGATTCCCTCGATCAGCCCGTGCGGGTCCTCGCGCATGAGGACGCGGTCCTTGCAGGTGCCCGGCTCGGACTCGTCCGCGTTGATCGCGAGGTAGCGCGGCCGCGGGTCCTTCTCGACGTCGGGCATGAAGGAGAGCTTCAAGCCGGTCGGGAAGCCCGCGCCGCCGCGACCGCGGAGGCCGGAGTCCTTGAGCTCCTCGATCACCTGCTTCGGCTCGACGGGATCCTTCAGGACCTTCTCCAGCGTCTCGTAGCCGCCCGCGGCGCGGTAGGTGTCGAGCCGATGGGAGTTCTCGGTCACTGCTCGGTCGAGCAGGTAGGTCTCGTGAGCGCTCACGCCTCGACTCCTCCGAGAATTCGGTCGACGTCCTCGAGCGAGAGGTCCTCGTGATAGGTCCCGTCGAGATCGAACATCGGCGCGCTGGTGCACGCGCCCTGGCACTCGACCGTGGTCACCGTGAACTTGCCGTCGGGTGACGTCGCGCCCTTCTCGGCACCGGTCACCTCGCACACCCGCGCGAGAATCTCGCGGGCACCGCGCAGGTCGCAGGAGACGTTGTGGCACACGCTCACGACGTGGCGCCCGGGCGGGCTCGTGCGGAACATCGGATAGAAGGTGACGACGCCGTACACCTCGACCGGTTCCAGGTCGAAGTAGGCGGCCATGTCCTCCATCGTCTCCGGGCTGATCCAGCCTCCGAGCTCTTCCTGGCAGCGGTGCAGGGCGGGGATCAGCGCTGCGCGCGCTTCCGGGTAGTGCGTCACGAGCTCGTCGAGCTCCGAGACCAGTGTCTGGGGGAGGGCCATCAGCGATCCACCTCGCCCATGACGAAGTCCAGGCTGCCGATGATCGCGACCATGTCGGAGAAGAGACGCCCCTCGGCAAGCAGCGGGATCGCCTGAACGTTCATCAGTCCCGGTGCACGGATGTGGCAGCGCAGCGGCTTGCTGCTGCCGTCCGAGGCGACGAAGAAGCCGAGCTCGCCCTTGCTCGATTCGATCCCGTGGTACGCGCGCCCGGCGGGCAGGCGCAGGTCCGTCACGATCTTGAACTGGAAGATCAGCTCCTCCATCGACGACTGGACGCGGTCCCTCGGAGGCAGGACGTAGCGACGGTCCTCCGCGAGGACCTCGCCGCCGCGGGTCTCCGCGAGACGGGTCAGCGCCTGCAACGCGATGCGCGTCGATTGCCGCATCTCCTCCACGCGGACGAGGTAGCGGTCGTAGCAGTCGCCGATCGTGCCGACCGGGACTTCGAAGTCGTACGTCTCGTATCCGCTGTAGGGCTCCGCCTTGCGCAGGTCGTGGTCGACCCCCGAGCCGCGCAGGTTCGGCCCCGTGAGCGACCAGGCCATGGCCTCGTCCGCCGTCAGCACTCCGACGTCGCGGTTGCGGTCGTACCAGATGCGGTTGCTCGTGAGCAGAGACTCGAACTCGTCGATCTGCTCGGGGAACTGGACCAGGAACTCGCGCAGCAGGGCCTCGACACCCTCGTCGACGTCGGCGTACACGCCGCCGATCCGGACGTACGTGTTGTTCATCCGGTGGCCGGTGTACGCGTCCAGGATCGAGTAGATCTTCTCGCGCTCCTTGAACGTGTTGAAGAACATCGTCACGGCGCCCAGGTCGATGCCCGTCGTGCCGAGATAGATCAGGTGTGCCGCGATGCGGCTGATTTCCATCAGGAGCACGCGGACGACCTGGCCGCGCTCCGGCACGTCGATGCCCGCGAGCTTCTCGAGCGCGAGCGCGTACCCGATGTTGTTCATCAACGGCTGCACGTAGTCCAGCCGGTCGGTGTGCGGGAAGAACTTCGCCCACCCGAGGCTCTCGCAGCTCTTCTCCTTGCCGCGGTGCAGGTAGCCGACGTCGGGTTCGGTGCGCCGGATGATCTCGCCGTCGAGCTCGACCAGGAGCCGCAGCACACCGTGCGTCGCCGGGTGCTGCGGACCCATGTTGAGCTGCATGACCTCGCCGTGGACCGGGTCGTCCTCGTACTCGAAGTCGTCCGGCGGAGCCCCCGGCGCGTACTCGAAGGTGCGCGTGATCGTCATCGCGCTTCCTCGGTCTCCCACTCTCTACGTCGTTCCCGATCCCACTCGCGGTACAGCCGGTCCGGCTGGATGCCCTGGTGGGGGAAGTCCTTGCGCAGCGGGTGGTGGCCGTATCCGTCCGGCATCAGGAGCCGCTTGAGCCCCTCGTGACCGTCGAAGCGGACGCCGAACATGTCGTAGCACTCGCGCTCCGAGAAGGCGGCGCCGGGCCAGAGGTCGATGCAGGTGGGCACGCTCGCGTTCTCGGAGGAGACGCGCGCCGTGATGCGCACGCGGTCGGCGTGCGTCACCGAATTGAGCTGCCAGATCACCTCGTAGCGCGGCTCCTCGGGGTGGTGGTCGATGCAGGTGATGAACGTCACCGTCTCGAACTGCGCTTCGTCCCGCAGCGCGGCCAGGGCGGCGTGGAGGTTCCGCGGCTCGATCCGCAGCTCCGGCATGGTGTCGCGCGGGACGAACCACTCGTGCTCGACCCGCTCGAGAGCGGCCGTGATCCGTCCGCCGGTGTCGGGGACGCCGCCGAAGCTCATCGGACCCCCGCCTCCTCGCGCATGTGCTGCGGGTCGTGGGGATGGCGGTCGAGGTGGGTGAGCTCGTGACCGGCGTTCGGCTGGTGATCGAGCCGGCCCGATCCGGTCTCCTGGGCGTGGGCTTGCGGACCTCGGGTGATGCGGCGCAGCGGATGCTCGCGCTCGATCCGCTTCTGCAGCTTGAGCATGGCGTCGATCACGGCGTCCGGGCGCGGCGGGCAGCCGGGGACGTAGACGTCGACGGGAAGGATCGAGTCGACCCCCTGGACCACCGCGTACGAGTCGTACATCCCGCCGGTCGACGAGCAGACGCCCATGGCGATGACCCACTTGGGATCGGGCATCTGGTCGTAGATCGTGCGGCAGGCCTGGGCCATCTTCCACGTGAGCGTGCCGGCCACGATCAGGAGGTCGCACTGACGAGGCGAGAACCGGGCGGCCTCGGCACCGAAGCGCGAGATGTCGAACTTCGGTCCGATCATCGCCATCAGCTCGATCCCGCAGCAGGAGAGCCCGAGCGGCATCGGCCAGAGGCTGTTCTTTCGACCCCAGTTGATCAGCGCTTCGGTGCGGGTCGCGAAGAACCCGGACTCGGCAGCCACGTCCGCGGGGACTAGCGATCCCATGACATGCCTCCCTTGCGCCACTCGTAGAGGAGACCGAGGCCCAGGACGAACAGGAAGATCGCCACCTGAGCGAAGACGATCCCCCCGACTCCGGCCTCCGTGAACGTCCGCGCCGATGCCGCCCACGGGACGAGCAAGAGTGTCTCGACGTCGAAGACGATGAACAGCACCGCCACGAGATAGAAGTGGATCGAGAGCCGCAGGCGCGCGTTCCCGATGCTCCCCATTCCGCACTCGTAGGCAGCTCCCTTGGCGACCGCCCGGCGCGTCCGTCCGACGAGCTCGGAGAACACCACGTTGGAGACCGCGAAGCCCGCGACGAGGGCGAGGAGAACTAGAATGGGGGCGTAGTCGAGGAGCATGGCTCTGGAAGGGACGGGCTCGTGGCGCTCGGATCTCCAGCAGGGACGGAGCCCTTCCGCGCGAACCCTTCCACCTGTTATTGCGCCCTTCGATTCCCGCTCGTCGAGACCGCGAAAGACGGGCGGCAGTCTATCGCCGTAGGGGTGCTCTCGAAAGGGAACTTCGCGGGCTCCGGACGGTCCTCTTCTCTCTTCTTCGTGCCCGTGCCCGTGCCCGTGCCCGTGCCCGATTTCGGGGGGGGGAGGGAGGTCGCGGCTGGGGGAGGGACGTCGCCGGGCACGGGCACGGGCACGGGCACGAAGAAGAGAGAAGAGGCGGACTACCGCGAGATCTGGATGAAGTCGCCACCCGAGGCGCTCGAGAGCAACTCCAGGGTGCCGTCCCCCTCACGCCCGATCTGGACGCAGTGGAAGACCACCTGGGCCCGGTCCCTCACGCGCTCGAGGGTCGGTAGGACCCAGTCCGGGCCGGCGTAGGTGGCTCCGTCGCAGAGGACCACGACCGTGTCCGACTCGAGCCGGCCGAGGTCGACGTCTCCGTCCCTGCGGAGCTCGAGGGCCGACTCGACCGCCTCGCGCAGGTGGGTCCCGCCCTCGGGGCCGTTGTAGAGGAGCCAGCGCTCGAGCGCCTCGCGGTTGCGTTCCGTCGCGACCTGGAGGCGAGGCTTGTAGCGCAGCATCTCGTTGCTGAAGAGGATCACGTTGAACAGCGTTTCCTCCCCCGAGATCATGAGGTAGTTGAGCGTCTGTTCGACGGCCTGTGAGTAGCGCGAGCGCGTCGTGTCCGGCGAGAACTTGGCCGACATGCTCCCCGAGCGGTCGATGATGAAAGTCACGCGATCGGATGACGGCCTCAGCGAGAAGAACGTCGCCTCCGTGCGCTCGCCCTCCTCGTCGGGCGGGAGGACCTTGCCCTCCTGCACGAGCTTCCACCAGCTCCGCCACCGTTCGGGATGCGTACCCATCGCGCGCCCCGTGCGTCGCGTGAGCTCGTCCGCCAGGTCGGTTTCCAGCCGGCGCGAGGCGATCTTCTCGCCCCGTCGCAGGCTCCAGGCCTCGAGCGCGTCGATCAGGGTCGGGTAGACCTCGTCCGTATTGAGCAGGCGCACGACGGACAGCGCGCGCGCCGCCTCGCGCCAATCGTCGGCCGCGAGGTTCCCCGCCACGCGCTCGAGGATGCGTGCTTCTTCCTCGTCGGACAGCGCGCTCGAGACCTGCTCGAGGTGCTTCGTGAACATGGAGAGCTCGATCGCGCCCCCCTCTTCCTCGAACGAGGTGCGCTCGAAGAGGAACGCCGTGATCGACGAGTGGGGCCAGCCGCACATCGCGTTGATGGCGGCGCGGCGCAGCTCCGCGGGCTTTCGCACCGACGCCGTGACGAGCACCGGCTCGAGGGCACCCTCCGCACGGCCGACCGCCAGGGTCTGGAGGGCGGCGATGCGGCGCGCGACGACCTCCTTCTTCTCCTGGAGGACGGAGCGCGCGAGCCAGTCGAAAGTGTCGCTCGAGGCGTCCATTCGCTGGGCCAGCCGGCGCCGCGCCGCATCCCGGACCTTCACGGAGAGCGGGTTCTCCGGTTCGCTCTTCGAGCGCCGGTGGTGCGGGCCCAGCCCCATGGCGGCCAGGTCGAGGAGCGCCTCGTCGAGCGGGTGCGGCACCTCCTCCTCCTGGGCGCGCGCGCCCGAGAGGGCGCTGTCGAGGATCCGTCGGAGGGAGTTGAACGCATCGGAGTCGAGCTCGAGGTTCCCGCGCTGAACGTCCTTGAGCCACGTCCGCAGGGCCTTCGCCCCGGCGTCTCCGTCCACGGTCCAGGACGGGAGGAGCGCGACGAGTGCCAGCGTGAAGATGGAGACGAGCTTCATCGGGGGGGGCCGGATCCGCCGTCCCCGTCGGCCGCCATGCGCTTCTCGAGGACGACGATCGGATCCCGAACCCCTGGTGAGCGGTGGAGCAGCTCGACCTCGACCGCGGCGCCCCGACCCGCGAGGGTGGAGACCAGGACGCCGTCGACGGGCAAGTGCGAGCGCGTCGTGATCTCGAGCTCTTCCTCGTCGACGACCTTCCCGGCTTCGTCGACCAGGCGCGCGCGAACGACGAAGGACCTGTCCGTCAGCCCGGGTACGCGGTGTGCCGCCTGGTTCACGATGACGAGGCGCGTCCGGTCCTCGCCGACCTCGACGGAGAGCGCGAAGGCGCTGGCGAGGAACTCGGTGTCCCAGGGGCCGAGGATCCGGTGGCTGCGCACTTCGCGCTCCTCGCTCCGCTCGCCGTCCGGACCGATCGCGGCCGGGCGCTCGACGATCGGCATGTGACAGCCCACGCAGCTCAGTCCCTTCGCCGCCTGATCGGTCTCGAGGAAGTCGCGGGCGACGCCGACCACAGGACCGATGTTCGTCTGATGGCACGCAGCGCAGAGCCTGTCGCGGCCCTCGCCCGTGAACGACGGGGACCGGACCGACGCATGGGCGTCCGTCTCGGCGCCCCAGGGGCCGAGGATCTCGCCGTCAGGACCGCCGTGACACGTCGTGCACGTGATCCCGTGGTGCAGGGGCTCGCTCCCCTCGCCGGCCCCGTCTCGGGGCCGCGGTCGCTTCGAGAGGTCGCCCAGGTGGAGGCGCTCGGGGATGTGGCAGCCGTGGCAGCCCTCGGGCCGGCGCTTCCTGGCGATGGCCTCCTGATAGTGCGGGTCGACCCACGCGATGCCGTGCAGGGACTCCGCCCACTCCTCGGCGATGGCCCGGTGGCACTCGGCGCACCCGATCGACTCCCAGCCCTCGACGCGGTGTGGGCGCCCGTCCGCGAGCCGCGGCGGATCCTCTTCCGTGTCGCCGAAGGCGAGGAAGAGCCCGCAGGCCAACAGGAGCAAGAAACCGCGGAGAGGAGGGCACATCTCGTCGAGGGGAGGGGGAGCAGGGGCTCGACCGAAGCCAAGAGACTACGGCCGACGGCGCTCTCCCGCGACGCACAGCTCCGCCGACTGGAGGATCCGCTCGCACCGATGCAGAATCCCGGGCCGCATGAGATCCCTCGATCGGCTGCTCCTCGTCCTGGCCCTGTGCTCGGGCTGCGGGACCTCCAACGACGACGACGACACGATCCTGGTCTTCGCGACCCAAGGGCACGCCCCCGGCGGGCCCTTGCTGGTCGAGGGGAACTGGATGATCTACCTCGAGGAGGAGACCTCGCCGGCCGGTGTCCAGGATCTCAACGGGAACGGGGTGATGACCGACTCGGTCGCCGTCGCCGTGAGCATGGGGGGGCTCTCCGTGTTCCCGCTCGGGGTAGCTCCCGCTGCGGTCCACGTGGTTGGCCACCAGATCTACATGGAGGTGGTGGAGGCCGACGACGGCCGCGACTGGAACGGGGACACGATGCTGGACGACTTCGTCCTCGTCCACTGGACACCCGTCCCGGCCGCCGTTCCGCCCGGCTTCTGTACGCCGGAAGGCGTCTGCTACGTGGACGATCTGATGCCGGCGGCGGGGACGCGCTCGGCCGTGCTCGCCGGGGCGCGCCTGTACTACACGGCGAACATTCCCGACATGACGCTGATGATGTCGGGGGACGGAGCGACGACGCTGCGCGCGCTCGAGCAGGGCGCGCCCTTCACGCCGATCGACGTGATGCACCTCGACACCGGTCAGCGCCGTCCGCGTATCGCTCACTCCGACGAGGACGGGGTCCTGTTCTTGACGTACGACGAGACGGTCGAGCTCCTGGACCTTAACGGCGACGGAGATCAGTTCGACAACACCGTGCTCGCGCTCCTCGACGCGGGGATCCCGACGCGCGGTATCCGGAGCACGGGGCTGGCCGTTCCCGGGAGCGATTCCCCGCTCCGCGCCCGGCGCAACAACGCCGGAACCGACTGGCTCACGGCGTTCTACGTGTCCGAGTCCGACCAGGGGGCCGTCAGCCTGAACGATCGCGACGATCCTGACTTCATGGGCACCGGCTGGGAGCCCGTGCAGTGCGCGAATCGGGACACCGACGCCACGGATGTCGTCCTCCACTTCCTGCACTTCGAGCCCTGGTTCGCCGATCCCGTGCTCTCCCCGGCGAGGAACACGGGGCTGGTCGGGCGCGATCCGATGATGGAGCAGCGGCTCAGCGTCGTGGAGGGCTTCGTGGGGACGGTCAGCGACGAGGCGTCCGCCGACTGCGATCTCAACGTGGACACCGACACGGCGGACAGCATCCCGCGCTGGACCCAGGCCGTGTTCGATCCGATGGCGGCGATCCTCCCACCCGGCGTGAGCGCCAGCCTGCACGCGCTCGCGACCGCGTTGCCGGGGGGCTCGCTGGGCATGTCGACCCTGTCGAACCGATTCGTGATCGTGGTCGACGAGACCGCCGACGCGGACGACGTCGACGCGAATGGCCAGATGGAAGAGATCGTGGCCTGGCTCGACCCGCTCAGCACGACTCTCACGACCTGGAGCTTCCAGCACGTGACGGGATCGACGAACCCCTCGGTGGGAGCTGCGTGGATGTCTCGCGAAGAGCGCCTCCAGCGGCTGGCGGTCGCGTTCCAGGAATCGGTCCAGGGCACCTCGCTCAACGCGGCCTGCCAGGACCTGTCGTCCGCCGACGGCGACACGCTGGACGAACTGCCGACCTGGGCCTTCTTCTCGTCGGGCTCGCTCGGCTTCCCCGGAGTCGGAGTGGCCCTCTCTCCCGCGCGAGCGGGAATCGTGCTCGCCGGGTTCTTCGCCTACTTCCGGATCTCCGAGGTCGAGCACGGCAGGGACGTCAACGGAGACGGAGACGCGACGGACATCCTCCTCATGCGCAACTCGCTCTTCGCGTGCGAGCCGGAGGTCGTGGGCGTGACGGTCGACGACACGACTCCCGACGGCACGCTCGATGCCCTGTGCACGGACGGGGTCCTGGGAGGAGCCTTCGTGGCGAGCGAGACCGATGCCGGTCTGGACCTGAACGGCAACGGCTTCGTCGGCGAGGACGTCATCCGCTACATCGTGTTCTGAGACGAGCGGCGGCGGCTACCAGTGCGGATCGCCCGGCGCCGGCGGGGGGGAGGACATGCCCTCCAGGAACTCGGCGGCCAGGGTCTCGGCCTGGTCGTTGCGGCGCTTGCCCGCCTCGAGCGTCGTCACGAGCTTCCGGCGCAGTTGCGAGGCGCGCTTCTGCGCGGCCTTGCCGGTCGTGTCGAGGTGTGCCAGCCGCTCCATGCCCTTGGCGCGCAGCGCGAGGCGCACGCGGTCGACGGCCGCCTTCCGGAAGCGCTCGAGGAACCCCTTCGAGAGCGAAACGCGCGCGATGGGGTGGATCTTGTCGACACCGCGCCGCCACTGGTCCCTCTCGCTGACCAGAAGGACGTGGTTGAAGATCAGCTTGTTCGTCCGCATCGAGAAGGCCTTTCTCGACACCGTGCGGTCGATGAGCTCGTCGAGCTCGTCGAGCTCGCCGTCCCGTTTCAGGTCGGCGATCGTCTTCCAGCGTCCCTCGCCGATGAAGCGGTCCGCGCTCATCTCCCAGTACAGGTGCCCGAGCCCTCGGGCGCGTGCGAACCGGACCAGGTGGTAGGGGACGAAGTGGTTGTGTGCGATCGTGTCGGCCGCGAGGTGGGAGAGGTATCCGGTGCAGAAGGCCTCGTGGATCGGCTTCGTCGCGAGCTCCCGCATCTCCGAGACGATCGTCCAGCGGTGGCAGTGGTTGCGGTGGCCTCCAAAGGCCTTGAAGTTGATGATGTCGGCCGCGATGTTCCCGTAGAGAAACGCCCTGCGCTCCTCCCCCAGCAGCGTGGCGACCTGGCTCCCCAGGAGCTCCCGCCGTCGCCGGTAGACGCGCTCGGCGAACTCGAGATGGTTCCCCGGCCCCCACGCGCGGATCGCGACTGCCAGCAAGACGAGGGTTCCGAAGGTCGCGAGCATCATCCTGGAAACAGGATTACGCGAGGAGGCCCTCTCGCGCATGCGGAAACCCGGCCTTCTCGCTCCGCCCGGCGCTCGACGCCCCTACTCTCTCCTCGACGGGAGACCCGAAGAAGGTGAGCACGAGCCTCGGATCCGCAGCACTCCCCGCGCAGAGCTCCAGCGAGTCGACGGAGGTGGACCTCCGCGTCGCGCAGATCTGCGCCGACACCTTCCTGACGGGAGCGGCTCGCCGTCTGTCCCTCCTGATCGAGGGGCTCCTCGCGACCGACGTGGAGCCCATCCTCATCGGCACGCCGTCGAGCCGTCTCGCCGTGTTCTCCGACGATCACGACGTCGAGTGCCACGAGGTTCCGATGCGCGGGAGCGCCGACCTGCCCTCGCTCCTCTCGCTGCGCGGGATCCTCGTCGACGAGGAGGTCGATCTGGTGCACATCCACGGCGTCCGTGCCGCGGGGCTGGCGCGAGCAGCCGCGTTCATGGCGGGCGTGCCCGTGGTGGCGACCTTCGACCGGACGCCGAGCCTCGGCTGGCTGGGTCGCATCGGTGTCCGCAGTGCGGTGGTGACCACGCCCGAAGCGCGGAAGGCGGCCCAGCGGGTGGGGATGCGGGGGGAGCGCCTGCACGCGATACCCGCACCGGTCGACCTCGAACGCCTGAATCCGCGCGCGGACCGGGAGCTCGTGCGCTCGGCCGAGGGTGCCCGACCGGACGACGTCGTGATCCTCACCCTCTCCGCGATCGAACACGGACGCGGTCACGACGTGTTGCTGCGTGCCCTCGCGCGGCTGTCGGAAGCCGGCATCCGCCCGGTCCTCTGGATGGCGGCCGACGGGTCCTCGCTGGTCGAGCTCGACCGGCTCCGTCGCCAGCTCGGCCTCGCACGTGAGGCCGGCTTCCTCGGTCGCAGGACGGACGTGGGCAGCCTGATCCAGGCCTGCGACATCGTCGTCGACCCGGGAGTCGTCGTGCGTCCGGCGCTCGGCGTGCTCGAGGGCATGGCGCTGGGACGCCCTGTCATCGCGACGGAGATCGGCGGCCCCGCCGAGAGCGTCGTCGACGGGGAGACGGGACTCCTCGTTCCGCCGGGGAATCCCGTTGCGCTGGCCGAAGCCCTGCGTGACCTGGTCGTCGACGGCGACCTGCGGCGCGAGCTCGGCTCCCGGGGACCCACGCGCATTGCGGAGGGATACCTGCTCGACCAGGTCGTCGACCGACACGTCGAGCTCTACGCGGACATCGTCGTCGACGGAGGTGCCGGTCGATGACGTCGGCACTCGCCGCGCTCATCCTCGCCGCCGCGGGCGGAAGCGGGGAGGGCGTCTGGCAGCTCTATCGCAACCTCACCGAAGCCGGGCCGATCGAGCTCGCCGTCGACGAGGGTCCGCTCCGTGAACACGTGCGACGCGTCGCGCGGGAGACCTCCTCGCGGAGCTCCCTCGAGTTCGTTCTGGTCGCGCCCGCCGCGGCCCGCACGGACGCCCCCCGCGTCCTCCTCGGAACCTGGGAGACACCGGAGGTGCGACGCCTGGCCGAAGCGCTCGGTGCTGAAGAGAAGCCCTCCGGCTACCACTTCGGCGCGAAGGGGTTCGCCGGGCACGGCGACGTCCTGGCCGCGTGGTTCGAGGATCCCGACCGCGCGGGGACGCTGACCGGGCTCTACCTCGCACACGACGAGACCGGCCTGATCTCGTTGCTCGAGGACCTCACTCCCCCCGCCCGTCCCTCGGCCAGGAGCTATCGGGCCGGGACCTGCGTGTTCCAGGCCGAGCTGACTCCGGCCGGGGAGCTCGTGGCGGGGACCTCGGTGAGCCGCGTCCCGGAGGGGGGGAAGCGCAGCGTCTGGAGCCCGTTCGGAAAGATGTCCCTGCCTGCGGGGGTCGACGACGAGACGGCGGACGACTACGGCCGGCGCGTCGGCCTCGCTCACGAGCGGCTGCTCGCCTGGATCCCGGTCCGCAACAACCGAGTCGTCGCGCTGGCGTACGCGCACGTCGAGGACAAGCTGCGCGATACCGGAGACTCCGCCCTCTTCACGTGTGCAACGCGCGAGGACACCGTGCACGTCCTGCTCTCACCGGACGTGCCCGACGACGGAGGCGCGGGAGTCCTCGCCACCCGTCTCCTGAAGACTCACGGTTCCGCCGCGGAGGCGTGGGTCGCCGAGGCCGCCCCGGTCGCCGGCGCGGGCACCTGGTGGGGACGCGACCTCGACGCGCACATCGCACGCCTCGCTGCGTCCGCGCACAGGCCCGGCATCGCCGACCTGATCGACCCGGTGGCCGACCTGGAGCTCTCGCCGCACGTCCGGGCCCCACTGCGCGCAGCGCTGTTCGTCTGGTTCGTCGAGCGGACCGGCGGCGAGGAGCCGGCGGCGGTCGGGAAACGGCTCTGGACGGGGGAGGAGAAGATCACTCCGGACGCGGAGCTCGAGCGTGCCTTCCGCGCCCACCTCGCGGAGCTCGCCGCGGACGAGGCTCCTCCGCGCCGCCGTGTCGACACCTTCATCTCGGGCGTGGCGCTCGAACCCGCGGGGACTTCCGAGCTCGAGGGCTACGCCGCGCGCGGAGCCGCCGAGAGCCTCGCCGCCGCGCGCGCCGTCGGCGCGGACGCCGTCGCTCTCTCGACCTTCACGTATCTCGACCCGGGCTGGCCGAGCCTCCCCGAGCCCGACCTCGCCCGCCGCAGGCGCGCGACTCAGTCGGATACCGCGCTGGCTCAGATCGTCTCCGATGCGCAGTCGCTCTCGATGCGCGTCCTCCTGCAACCCCACCTCCTGAGCAGTCCCGGCGGGCACTTCGCCGGGAGCTTGACGTGGCGCAGTCAGGAGGGCTGGGAGGCCTTCTACGACGAGTACGAGGGATTCCTCGAGCACTATGCGCTCCTGGCCGAGCTCCTCGGCGTCGACCTCTTGTGCATCGGGACCGAGCTCGCGGCCGCGACCCGTTTCGAGGCCGAGCCCTGGCGCCGGCGCGTGAACCACGAGCTCCTGGCCTTCAAGCGCCTGCGCACTCTGCGCTGGCTCGACCAGACTCGCGCGTTCTTCGGGGGGGACGTGACGCTCTCGGTCCGGTCCAGCGTCACGGGCATCACGGTGAAGGACTTCACGCTCTGGGATCGCCTCGACGTGGCCGCGACTGCGTTCTTCCCGCCCATTCCGCCCGCCGATTGGTCAGAGCGGCGCGATCCGGTCGGCGAGATCAAGCGACGGCTCCAGGCCAGTGTCGACCCGGTCCTCCAGAGCGGTCGGAAGATGCTGCTCCTGCCGGTCGGTTTCCCGAGCGCGGAGCGGGCGCACCGCCTGCCCTCGTCTCCGAGCGGATCGCCGGACCCGGAGAAGCAGGAGGTGCTCTTCGAGGCCCTGGCCGAGGTCCTCGAGGTTGCGCGCGAACGCGAGGAGATGGCCGGCTTCTTCCTCTGGAAGTGGTCGACGGATCCGCAGGCCGGCGGGCTCGCGGACTCGGGCTACACGCCGCGCGGCAAGCCGGCGGAGCGCGTGCTCGCGCGGCTCTTCGGTCGATGACCCCGCACGCGGTGGCGTCCAGCGAAGTCCGGGACCCGGCAGCCACGCCGCTCCACGCCCTGCCGGGAGTCGGGCCGGTTCGGAGCGCTCGCCTCCTGCGCCTCGGCCTGACGAGCGTGCGCGACCTCCTGCTCTTCGCCCCGCGCAGGCTCGAGGCGCCCGCGCGCGCGGGAGCCATCGAGGACTCGAAGACGATCGGCGAACGGGTACGCGTACGCGGCACCGTGAAGAGCACGCGGTTCCACCGCGGCGGCCGCCGGCGCAGCGTCCTGCGCGTGCGCATCGAGGACGACACGGGAGCCATCGACCTCCTCTTCTTCAACCAGCCCTGGCTCCGCAAGCGATTCGGTGCGGGCGAGGAAGTGGCCTGCGAGGGACGCGTCGTCGATGCCGGCGGAGCTGCGATCGCCGCACCGCGGCTGGTCCTCCCCGACGAGACGAGCACCGCACCGCTGCCCGTGTATCCGCTGACGGAGGGGATCGGTCAGGGGTTCCTGCGCGGGATCGCGCAGCTCGCGTGCGACCGTCACGCCGACGACCTCGGGGAGCCGCTCACCGGCGAGCACGCCGAACGCCTCGCGGCGCTCGGGCTCCCGCCTCTCCCGCAAGCGATCCGGAGCGTTCACGTTCCCGTCGACGAGGCCTCGTTCGAGGTGGGCCGCCGCAGGCTCGGTCTCGAGCGCCTGCTCGTTCTGCAGGCGCGGCTCGTGCGAGATGCCGTTCGCGTTGCGAGCCGGGCGACACGGATCGAGATCGCAACCGAGAAGCTCGACGAGCTCATGGGGCGCTTCCCCGCCCCCTTCACCGGTGCGCAGTGCCGCGCCGCGCTCGAGATCGCCCGCGACCTCGCGCAGAGCCGGCCGATGCGGCGGCTCCTGCAGGGGGACGTCGGCTCCGGCAAGACGTGGGTCGGCGTGCTGGCCTGTCTGGTCGCGGCGCGCGGCGGCCGTCAGGCGGCGTTCATGGCGCCGACCGAGCTCCTCGCCGAGCAGCACTTCCTGGGTTTGCGCTCGCTCTTCGACGAGCTCGGCCTGCGGTCCGTCCTCCTCACCGGTTCGCTCCCGTCCGCGTCGCGCCGCCGGGTCCTGGACGAGCTCGCGAGCGGTGCAGCCGACGTCGCGTTCGGGACGCACGCCCTCTTCTCGCGCGAGGTGCGCTTCGCGCGGCTCGCGCTGGCGATCGTGGACGAGCAGCACCGTTTCGGTGTGGGGCAGCGCCGACGGTTCTTCGCCAAGGGCCGCGACGTCCACGTTCTCTTGATGACGGCGACGCCCATCCCCCGCACGCTCGCCCTGACCGTCTACGGAGACCTCGAGATCACCGTGCTCGACGAGCTCCCCCCCGGCCGCGGGGGAGTCTCCACACGCCGTGTCCCGCGCGAGAAGGTCCCCGACATGCGTCGCTTCCTCCTGGAGTGCGCACGGCGGGGTGAGCGCGTGTTCTGGGTCTCGCCGCGGATCGAGGGTGACGACGGTGCGGAGCGCGCTCACCGGGTGTGGCGCGAAGAGCTCGCGGGTGTGGAGCTCGTGCACGGCCGTCTCCCGGCCACGGTGCGAGCCGAACGTCTCGAGCGCTTCCGGAGCGGCGACTCACCCGTGCTCGTCGCGACGACCGTGGTCGAGGTCGGCGTCGACGTGCCGGAGGCGACCGCCATTGCGATCGACGGGGCCCACAGGTTGGGCCTCGCTCAGCTCCACCAGCTGCGCGGCCGCGTGGGACGCGGACCGAAGCCGTCCTGGTGCTTCCTCGTAGGCGACGACGTCGCCGACGATCGGTTCGCCGCTCTGGAGCGAACGGCCGACGGTTTCGAGCTCGCCGAGGCGGACCTCGCGCAGCGCGGGATGGGGAGCCTCGGCGGCCTGCGGCAAGCCGGCATCAACGACGAGGGACTGGAAGGCGTCGCGCTGGACGTGCGTCTCGTCGAGCTGGCGCGACGGGCCGTGCGCGAGGACGAGGGGGTGCGGGAGAGGTACTGCCGGTATTCGGAAGGGGCAGGGTGATTCGGGCACGGGCACGGGCACCAGAGAGAGCCTCTGATGGTTGGGACCGTCCTGGGGGCCGGACACGGGAGTGGCAGCGCCCCGGCGGATGCCGGGTCGTGGTGCCGCGCAGTCGCGTGTCGTACGCGGGCCGACGTACCGCGGGTGCCCGGAGTGAGTCGTGCGTGCATCTTCCCGCAGCGACGTGCTCTCCGCGCACCGGCGGATGCCGGCGCTCGCGAGGAAGGCGCCTCAGCGCCGGTCCCTCGTGAGCCGACCGCCGTAGGCGGTGTCGGCGTGTTGTTCATCATGGTTGTTCCGCCCGCCGGGTGGCATCGCCGCGGGTACCGCGGCTTCACCGGTTGGTGTCGGGGTGCCCTCGGATGGGTTGCTTTCCACGGGTTGCAGGTGTCGTGCGGTCGGAATGCCTTCGCGATGCTTGCGCGGCGGAGCCCGCGCAAGCGAGTCGTCGGGAGGCGTCTGACCTTCCCCCGGTTTGGTGGACACCCAAGATCGCGCGATGCGCGAGGATATCCACATGCCGAAGAGGAAACGGCGCAGCTTCAGTCCTGAACAGAAGGCCGACGCAGTCCGGATGGTCCGAGAGGTCGGGAGCGTCC
>JAJDET010000321.1 GCA_029259655.1 Planctomycetota bacterium | reverse complement strand
GCGGTGTCGGGACGTGGTGGGTGGGTGCGGCACTCGGGCTCCTGCTCGCGTCAGCGGCGCGCTTCGGCCGGCGGCCGAGGCTCCGCGTACCTCACCTGGTCCTCCCCGTCCTGTGGACGATCCTGGTCTCGGCCGCGAGCTCCGTGGCCGCCGGGCTCCTCGGGCACTGGCTCGCCACGCGCGGTCTCGCCGATATCCCGGAGAGCCTTGCGCCCCTCGTGCCCGAGAGCGAGCACATCGCCTACGTCACGAGCCTCTGGGCGCACTGGGGGGGTGGCGTGGGCGGCGTCTTGATGGGGCTCGCCGTCGTCGTCCGAACCTGGAACCGCAGAGGCGTGCTGCGTCGCCCGGTTCGCGCGCGTCCGAAGCGGCGCTGAGACAGCCCCTCAAGGGAACTGCCCGTCCGGTCGATGGAGGGCTGTCATGCACAGCCCCCCCCCGCCCTTTCAAGGGTGTCGTGCGCTCCTCGCCGAAGACGACGAGGACGTACGCATCATCACAAGCTCGTATCTCGAGATCCTCGGGTTCGAAGTGGACGCCGTCGCCGACGGGACGACCTTCCTCGAAGCTGCCGATCACGGGAGAGCGGGCCACGATCTCCTGGTCGTGGACATCGATCTGCCCGGCGTCTCGGGTTGCACGGCCGTCGAAGGTCTGCGCGCCGAGGGTGTCGACCTTCCCGTCCTGCTCGTGACGGGCGGATCCGGACCGGACGCGACGCCGCCGGGACCGACCGAGGTCCTGTACAAGCCCTACGGCCTGGACGACCTCTCCGCGACGCTCACCGCGATGATCGATCAGTCGTTGGGTCTTCGGAACAGATAGGCGAAGCGGTCCGTGCGGTCGCGGTCCTCTGCACCGTTGCGGAAGATGTTCCAGTCGTGCGTGTCCGTGGAGCGCGCGAGCACGTGGGACTCGGCTTCCAACCGGAACCCCGCAGCCTCGATCTCGCGGCGGACGAGGAGCGGCTCCACGCGGTGCAGGGTCTGACCGACGCTCATGCCCGCTCCCTCCTGCGCGACGTGGTCCACCACGCCGAACACGCCGCCCGGCTTGACGAGGTGGAAGACCAGCCAGTTGAAGCCCTCGCGGTCGACCTCTTGCCAGCCGAAGTCGTGGTAGAAGCGGATCAAGAGCGCGGCGTCCAAGCCGACCGGGATCCCGACGTCGTCGAACTCGCGGTCGAGGCGGACGACGTTCTCGAGCCCCTTGCGCGCCAGCCGCTCGGTGAGCGGCTCTTCCGCGAAGACCCCGAGCGGGATCTTCGTGTTCTGGCAGTACACGACGCCCTCCGGCCCGACCACCCGCGAGAGGAGCTCCGTGTAGAAGCCGTCGCCCGCCATGAAGTCCGCCACGTGCATGCCCGGCTTCACGTCGAAGAAGTCGAGGATCCGGTCCGGTCGGCGGTCCGCATCGCGCGCGCGATCCTGTGCCGGACGGTCCGGGTGCCGGACGGATTCTCCGACGGGGTCCACGATGCGGCGATCTCCCGAGGGCCGGGGGGACGATGCGGCGGCCAGAAACGGAAGGCCGGCGAGCGGCACCATCTGTCCGAGCTCGCGGCGGGTCAGCGCGGGTTCTTTGGGGCGGGTCACTTGGAGCTCCGGGTAGGGGGGCGATCGAAGGATAAGCTCGCCCCGTGCGAAAGGGCGAGCCGCGCGCGTGTCGCAGAGGGATTCCCGTGGTTCCGCCGCATTCGGCTCTCGATAGGCTCCGTCGAGCCGGGCCCGCGCCGGTTAGGCTGCGCCGCGTGCAGCTCCTCGTCCCCGCGCTCCTGGCGCTGACCGCGGTTTCCTGCCTCTCGCCGGCGCGCGCCGACCGCGCGCCGCGGGAATCGGACGGCATGCCCCGCGCGGACGGGATTCCCGAAGCGCTCCCGGGGGACACCGCTCTCGCGGAGCTCCGGATCGGGGACGCGACGGTCGAGGTCACGATCCTGCCGGGCCCGCGGGAGGTCTCCGATGCGGACCTCCTCGAGTTCGTGCGCCGCTGCGCGACCGAGGTGGCCGACTTCTACGGTCGGTTCCCCGTCGATCGTGCCACGGTCCAGGTGCGGCCCTCGCGTCGCGGCGGGTACGGGCGCGCGCGAGGCGGCGACGTGCCCTCGGTCATGTACCTCCTCGACCGGGACGACGACCGTCCGGAGCTCTTCGGGGACTGGGTGCTGGTCCACGAGCTCTTGCATTTCGGCTGCCCGCTCCTCGAGCGTCGTCACCACTGGTTCGAGGAGGGGCTCGCGACCTATCTCGAACCGATCGTCCGCCGACGCGCGGGCTGGATCTCGGCCGAAGACGTGTGGGGAGAGTTCCGCACGCGGATGGCGAACGGACTGCCGGGCGAGGGCGACCGAGGACTCGACCACACGCCCACGTGGGGACGGACCTACTGGGGCGGCGCCCTGTTCTGCCTCCTGGCGGACGTGGAGATCCGCGAGCGGACGGACAACGCCTCCAGTCTCCGGGACGGCCTGCGCGGGATCGTCGACGCCGGCGGCTCGATCGAGAGGTCCTGGTCGATGGAGCGGACGCTCTCCGCCGCGGATCGGGCGCTCGGGCTCGACGTTCTCGTTCCAATGTGGGAGGCGATGCGCGCCGATCCCCATCCCGTCGACCTCGACGCGCTCTGGGAGCGACTCGGCATCCGGCTGTCGGGGGATCGAGTGGAGTTCGACGACGATGCGCCGCTCGCTCACGTGCGGAGAGCCATCGCACAGTGAGATCCGCGCATCCCTTTTCGCTCGCCATCCTCGCGATCGTCCTGGCGAACACGCTCGCAGGGGGGTCCTATCTCGCGCAGAAGCTCGCGCTCGAGGGGCTTCCTCCCGCGACGATCACGCTCTTGCGCACGCTCGTCGCCCTGGTGGCGATGGGGATCTGGATCCGTGTGCGCGGAGGGCTCTCTCTCGACTACACGCGGCGCGAGGTTGCGCGGCTGTTCCTGCTCGGCAACCTCTCGTTCGCCGGGCCGCTCTTGCTCGGGAACTACGGCGTCGAGCTCTCGACCGCCACGAACGGTTCGATCCTCGTTCTGCTCGAGCCGGGCACCATCCTGATCCTGTCCTGGTGGTTACTCGGCGAGAACGTGCGTGGGCGCCAGATCGCGGGCGTGGGGGTGGGGCTCGTCGGCGCTCTGTTCGTCGTGCTCGAGGACGCCTCCGCCCTGGGGCTCCTCGCGCGGGAGCACCTGACCGGAAACGTACTGCTCGCGGTGCACGGCATCCTGTGGGGGACGTACACGCCGATCGCCCGGCCGCTGCTCGTGCGCCACAGCCCGCTCGACGTGACGTTTCTCTCCATGGTGTTCTCGCTGGTCGTGATCCTTCCGGCGTCTCTGATCGAGTCCGGTGAGTGGCACGCGGGGCCGGCGCTCGCGAGCTCGCTCGCGTGGACCGTCGCGCTCGGGCTCTTCGCATCCTGGCTGGCGACGTTCCTCTGGAACTACGCCGTGCACTTCCTGGAGGGAAAGACCGTCGCGACCTTCGTCTTCCTGCAACCCGTCGCGGGTGCGACGGTAGCCTGGCTCGTGCTCGGCGAGGCGCTCTCGCGACAGGCATGGATCGGAGCCGTCCTGATCGCGTCGGGTGTGCTGCTCGCGGTGTATGGTGCGGGCCGGATGCGGCGCATCGTCGGCGCCGCGTGATCCACGGACGCATGGGAACCGCACGGCGACTCCTCTACCTCACCGGCTCGGCCGCGATCTTCGTCGTCCTGCTGGAGGTCGGAGCGCGCCTCTTCCTCGAGGGCGCGGGCGGCAACTTCACGCCGGTCCCGACGTCCATCCGCCGCGAGGCCACGTTCCCCGGGGTCGATTTCCTCCTGGCTCCGGACACCGAGACGGTCCACGAGTTCGGCTCGGACCCGCGCGGATACTTCGACCCCGGCGCGAAGCTGACCTACCGCACGAACGCGCACGGATTCCGGGGACCGGAGACGACCCTCGCGAAGCCCGACGGTGTCTTCCGGATCGTCGGTCTGGGCGACTCGTTCACGTTCGGGACGGGGGTGCGGCGCGAGCACACGTTCCTCGCCGTGCTCGAGGAGCGGGCGAACCTCGCGGGACCGGACGCGCCCTACGAGGTCTTGAACCTCGGGGTCATGGCCTACGACACGGTCGCGGAGGTCAGCCTGCTCGAGCACATCGGGTTCCGCTTCGAGCCCGACCTCGTCGTGATCGCGTTCTTCCTGAACGACGTCGGGAGCGGGAACCTGCTCGCGTTCACCGGGGAGGAGGGCGAGGACACGCGACCCTGGTGGCGACGGACCTTTCGCTCGCTGGATGCCCTGTACCGAGGAGACGAGCGCCGGGAAGAGGGCGCTCGTGTCATCGAGACCTATCGCCGGAGCCTCGGTCAGCGCGCGCCGCGCTGGAACGAGGCGAAGCGAGCGCTCCTGACGGCCAAGGGCCTCGCGGAGGAGCGCGGCTTCGACCTCGCGCTCGCGATCTTCCCGGTGCTCTGGCAACTCTCGAACTACCCGCTGCCCGACGTCCACGCGAAGGTGGCCGGGTTCTGCCGAGACAACGGGATCCCCGTCCTGGACCTGTTGCCCGCCTTTCGCGGGCACGACGGTCCGGAGCTCTGGGTGCATCCGAAGAACCAGCACCCGAACGAGATCGCCCACGAGATCGCGGGTGAGGCGCTCTTCCGGTTCCTCGTCGACGAGGGATTCTTGGTGAGGTGAGTCAGAGATGCGTGTCAGATCTTCCGCGTCTTTCCGCCCGTGGCTGCGTTGCAGCTGACCCACCTCACTAACGGCGCCTGAGTAGCGCGCGCGTGATGATCGGCGCGACGACGCCGCCCACCAGGACGACCGCGACGACGAGCAGCGCGAAGCGGGAGAGCCCGCGCCAGCCGCGGGGCAGTACCTCGAAGAAGAAGACGACGGCCGCGGCGCCGAAGACGAAGAGGCCGATCGCGAGGACCCAGCCCTCGCTGAACATCACGCGCAGGTCGCGTTGCCGTTCGCCGTCGGGGAGCTCCCCGTCTCCGGAGCTCACGCCCCGCCTTCCGCGATCAACCGCGCGAGGATCTCCCGCACGCGCTTCGGATCGGCCTTTCCGCCGGAGGCCTTCATCACGGGGCCGACCAGCGCGCCGAGGGCTTTCTCCTTCCCGGCACGAACGTCGGCCGCGATCTCCTCGCGACCCTCGAGGGCGGCGCGGCACCAGACCTCGAGCTCCGAGTCGTCGCTGACCTGCTCGAGGCCCAGCG
>JAJDET010000033.1 GCA_029259655.1 Planctomycetota bacterium | reverse complement strand
GATTCGCCCGCCCGTGATCTTCAAGTACGCGGGATCGTCCAAGGGCGAATCCGCTGCTAGTTGTCGCGGCTCCGTACTTCGTCCAGCGCTCGCCGCAAGGCCTCCACGTCCTCCGGCAACAGGCGATCTCGATTCGTGGACTCGAAGCGCTCCGCGCCCGAGTAATCGGGTAGCTCGAGCCCCAGCGCCGCGAGCTTCTCCCGCAGGCGGCGCCAGGTCGCTCCCGGATCCGCGCAGAAGTCCTCGTAGCGCACGTGGAGCCAGCGCTCTTCGGGCACTCGGTCGAGGCCGGCCCGGATGGCCGCGTTCGTGTAGTGCACCTGACCCGCGACCTGCCGCAGGGGATCCAGCCGGCGGAGCTCCTCGTACTCCTCGGGCTTGACGGACCACCACTCCTCGCGCGTCCCGTGGTACTTCTCCCGCGCGGCGACGAGCGACTGCGCGTTGTGAACGGGATCGCGCTCGACGTACAGGAAGAACGCCTTCTCGAGCATCCGGGCGAACACCTCGAGGTTGAACTGGAGCATGAGGCCCTTCATCGCCAGCGGGCGTTCGAAGACGGCCTCGAGCGCGGCGAGCTCGGCGCGCAGCTCGGCGTCCTTCGTCGCGGCCACCTCCGCGTCCGAGAGCCGGCGCAGCTCGTGCGTGGCGAGGAATCGGCGCCAGAAGAACATGAACTCGTTGGGCGACAGGACGCCCGACGTCTTGCCGAGCTCGGAGGAGAAGTCCGGTCGTGTCGCGAGCTCGCCGAGCTCGTCTCCCATGGCGAAACGCGGGTCCGTCAGCATGAGCTGGATTCGCGCACCGATCGCCGGAGTGCTCGAAAAGCGCGCCAGGAGGTTCGTCGGATACGCGAACTCCCCCGACGCGGCGAGCCACTGCAGGACGAGCGTCGTTCCGCTGCGCGGCACACCCAGGACGAGGACGGGGGGGAAACGCGTGTCCCGGCCGAGCTCGACGAGTGAGCGCTGGGCCGGTTCGAGGAGCTCGTTCAGCTCGTAGATGAGGCCCTCGAGCGCCGTGTTTCGGAGCGGGCCGGGAGGGGCCTCGTCATTCTTCACGGGTAGCACGTTCGTCGGACGCCGATGCCTCGTCCCCGTCCGCCACAGGAAGAACAGCGACACGGCGCTCGCCAGAACGGCGAGCAGCGAGACGATGAGGCCGGTGCGCACGCGCGAGGGACGGAAGGAGAACTGCACGTCGTGCCGCCCGGGCGGAACGTGGATCGCCTTGAACGCGTCGTTGGCGAGGTGGATCGGTACTCGTTCCCCATCGATCGTCGCCTCCCAGCCGGGGTAAGCGGCGTCGGCGAAGAAGAGGATCCGATCCTCTGCCAGCTCCCCCACCTCGAGGCTCACCGAGTTGAACTTGCGCTCGGTCACGCGGATGAGCCTGTCCTCGTCGGCCCGGTCCTCGACGATGCTCACCTCCCCCAGCTTGGCCGCCTTGGGCGTGCGGACGAGGATGCCCGCGTAGACGCTCTTCCAGTCCGGCAGGGGGACCTCGAGGGTCCCGTGTCCGGGCACGACGTAGTGCGTCTTTCCCAGGGACTTGGGACCGTCGATGCTCTCGCGCAGGACGGTCTCGATCTCGCACTCGTCGGACGCGGAGTAGTCGAACGTGAGCACGGAGTGGCGGCGCTTGAGGTCGGTCCTGACCTCGTACAGCTCGCCGCGATCGGTGCGCTCGCGGCCCATGGAGACCAGGGCCGCGCTGGCGATCACGCGCACGTTCGTGTCTTCGGATGCGCAGCTCCGCGAGACGTCCTCCAGGTCGACTCGGGGAACGGGGAGCCCCTCCGGTGGATCCGGGAGGAAGACCGTGGTCGTCGGCGGGAAGGACCTCCCCTTGGGAGGGAGGGGTCCGTCGACATAGCGGCGCGCGAGCCAGAAGCTGCGCTTGAGGAAGAGGAAGCCCGCGCCGCTGCGCGCCGTGACCTCGTCGGCCGAGACGCTGCGAAAGTAGCGGTTCTCACGCCCCGGCCCGCAGATCACTTCCCGGACGGCGTCGATGTACAGCGGGTCGTACCCGTTCATCGCCGGCGCCAGCCGGAGCATCGACTGGTTGGGCGGCTCCGAGACCCCGCGCCGGTTGTCGGACCACATCTCGGGTCGCTGGGCGAGCCCCTTGTACTGGTTCTTGGCGAAGATCTTCCGCATGTGACCGATCGGCTCCTTGAAGCCCCGCTCGTCCGCGAGCGTCGTCACATAGGGAATGTTCCAGGCCACGAGCTCGCCGACGACGAAGACGACGAGGAGCGGGAGCCAGACCGCCGCGCGCCCCACGCGAGCCCCGAACGCGACGACCACGAGCACGAGGATCGGCCCCACCACCACGGCGGGGTTCGCCAGGAGCGCCGTCCCGCCGCGCATCCCGACCAGCCCGACGAGGAAGAACGCGGCCCCGATCGCGAACGCCACGATGCGACGCAACGTCCCGCGATGAACTCGGCCGGCGGACGTGACCGCGTCGGCCCCGAAGCCTGCCAGCAACCCGAGCATCGGGGCCACCATCACGGCCGCGCGGTCCGGATTGCCGGCCTGGTAGGGAGACAGGATCTCCGTGAACAGCGCGCCCGAGACCGGGGATCCGAGCGAGACGTCGAGGAAGAGCAGGAACACGCCGGCGATCGGGACGACCTGACGCCAGTCGCGGTGCAGGAGCGAGGCGACGCCCAGGATCAGGACGCCCAGGCCCGCGAACCGCGGTAGCCGCAGCGATTCCATGATCACGGCCGGGTCGATGTCGCCGGGGAACACGGTCAAGAGTCGCATGGCCTCGCCGAACCCGATCTTCAGGCGGCCGGCTCCGAGCGCGACCTCGCTCTCGGCTCCGCGCGGGCTGAACGAGGCGAACTCCGACGCGGGGAGCAGGATCACGGCGCCCACGAGCGCCGCCAGCAACCCCATCACGGCGAGCGCCCCGATGCACGCGACCGGGTTCCCGACCCTTCGCGGTCCGGTGAGCCGCGCGTGCGTCGCGAACAGCAACGCGCAGTAGACGATGCCCAGGACCGCCGTGTAGTAGACGATCTGCGGAGGCCCTCCGAGCACGAGCAGCCCGGCGAACAGGCCGCCGACGATCGCCGCCCGGATCTTTCCGGCCAGGGGCCGGACGAAGATCACCCTGCGCGCCGCGAGCAGGACGAACGGAACCCACGGGAGGGCTCGCATGAAGTGGTTGGCGCAGACCCGGTGCGTGAACGCCGCGCCGAGCACGAACCCCAGCGCCGCGATCAGGGCAGCGGGCACGGACAGTCCGTGATCCCGCGCGAGCAGGTACGCCCCGATCGCCGCCAGCCCGACGTGCACGGCGACCAGCAGCGCCATCGACGTGTGTGTCCGCAGGGGCGTCGGGTCGTCGACGAGCAGGCTGCGCAGGAGGTTCGGCGGATAGAACGGGTGCCAGGCGGGGTGCGCGGCGATCGGAGTCCCGCAAAAGGTCAGCGGGTTCCAGAGCGGGACCTCCCCCGCGTCGATCGCGCTGTCGAGCACGAAGTAGTTCGGCAGCGCCTGGCGCCAGTGGTCGACCATCCCGTACCAGGCGTCGGCGCCGCCCAGGATGATCGGCGAGTGCGCCGCCACCAGGCCCGTTGCCAGGACGAGCGCGACCAGGAATCCGCGCTCGAGGCGCGCCGACCAACCGGAAACGGGACTCGGGCTCGGTGACAAGGACGATTCCCCTGGGTGCGGGATGATAGCGCGCGATCCGGTTGACCGCTCACGCCGGCGAGGACTAGCATCCGCGCCCTCTCTCGAGCGCACGGCATGAAAGCGAGAAACCCCGAAGCGGCACCGGTTCCCGAGAACCTGCTCGCCGAGTATCGCTTTGCCGAACCGATCTACGTCACGAGCCCCAGCCTCGTCCCGCTCGACGAGTACACGAAGCTGCTCGAGAAGATCTGGGAGGGCCGCCGGCTCGCCAACAACGGACCGTTCCACCGCGAGCTGGAGCGCCGGCTCGGGGAGCGCCTCGATGCCGAGCACCTGAGCCTCTTCTGCAACGGGACGATCGCACTGCTCGTGGCGCTACAGGCCCTGCGCATCGACGGTGGCGAGGTGATCACGACCCCGTTCACGTTTCCGGCCACGGCCCACGTCCTCTACTGGAACAACGTGCGCCCGGTCTTCTGCGACATCGACCCGGTCTCCTTCAACATGGATCCGGATCGGATCGAGGAGCTGATCGGTCCGGAGACCAAGGCCATCCTCCCCGTTCACGTGTACGGAACGCCGTGCGACGTGGACCGGATCCAGGCCATCGCGGAACGGCACGGCCTGGCAGTCGTCTACGACGCCGCGCACGCGTTCGGCGTCCGCTATCGCGGCAAGTCGCTCGTGACGCACGGAGATCTGTCGGTCCTCTCCTTCCACGCGACGAAGCTCTTCACGACGGCCGAGGGCGGGGCGCTGATCGCGAAATCGGGGGCTCAGAAGCAGCGCATCGACTTCCTGAAGAACTTCGGGATCGCGGACGAGGAGACCGTCATCGGCCCGGGCATCAACGGGAAGATGAACGAGCTCCAGGCGGCCTACGGTCTGCTGCAGCTCGACACGGTCGACGAGGAGATCGCCAACCGCCGGAAGGTCGCGGAGACCTACCGCGAGGAGCTCGCGGAGCTCGCGGGCATCCAGATGACGAGCGACGTCCCGGATGTGGAGCACAACTACGCCTACTTCCCGATCCTGGTCGACGCCGACCTCTACGGCAGGACACGCAACGAGCTGTACGACTGCCTCAAGGCCTTCAACGTCCACGCGCGGAAGTACTTCTACCCGCTCTGCAGCAGCTACCCCACCTACGCCTCACTCCCGTCCGCGCGTCCGGCGAACCTGCCCGTGGCCGGCCGCGTCGCGGACCAGGTCCTGTGCCTCCCGATCTTCGGCTCCCTCGGAACGGACGCGGTCCGCACAGTGAGCGCCATCGTGCGGGAGCTCGCTCGGACGGGCTGAACGGTGCGGCAAGGCCTCAGGTTCGCGATCGGAGGCGGGCTCGGCCTGTTCCTCTGCTGGCTCTTGTTCCGGAACACGGACTGGAGCGCGGTCGGAGAGGCGATCGGCGACATGCACATCGGCTGGTTCATCGCGAGCCAGCTCTACGCCTGGGCGAGCCACATCGTCCGGGTTCAGCGCTGGAGCTACGTCGTGCGCGCCGTCCACCCCGCGAGCTTTCGCAGCCTCTTCAGCTCGACGGCGATCGGCTTCCTGGTCAACTCGGCCCTGGTGGCCCGGGTCGGGGAGTTCGTGCGCGCCCACGTCCTCGCGCGGCTCGAGCGCACCTCGACCTCGTCCTGCCTGAGCATGGTCGCCCTCGATCGCGCGAGCGATCTGATCGGGCTGCTCGCCGTGTTCCTCGTGGCGCTCGTCTCGTTCCCCCTCGATCGCAGCGTCGAGGTCGCGGCCGGGGTGCTCGGGAACACGGAGCCGCTCGTGCTCCAGAGCGACCTCGTTCGCGTCGCCGTGATCGGGACCGGGGCGGTCGTCGCCGTCCTGTGTGCAATCCTCGTCTTCCTCTACGTCCGCCAGCAGCTCGTCCTGCGGATGATGGACGCGACGATCGGCCGGGTGTCGAAGCGCTTCTCCGGAGCTCTCGGACGCATCTTCCAGAACTTCGCCGAGGGCATGCACGTCTTCCGCAACCCGGGGGACCTCCTGAAGTCGCTCTTCTGGACACTCGCCCTGTGGCTCCTGAACATGCTCTCGCTCGCCGCCCTCATGTCGGCGTTCGACATGGAGTACCCCTGGTACGCACCCTGGGTCCTGCTCGCGCTCATCGCGGTCGGAATCAGCATCCCGGTCGCGCCGGGGATGATCGGCCAGTACCACGCCGGGGTCATCGCCGGGCTCCTCCTCGCAGTCCCTTCCATCCCCGCGCCGGACGCCCAGGCCTTCGCGATCGTGACTCACGTCGCCAGCCTGATCCCCGTCGCCGCGCTGGGCTTCTACGCGCTCTCGCTCGAGAAGCTGTCGTTCCTCGACCTCGTCCGACGACAGGACCGCTCGGGATGATCGCCGACCTGGACGAGACCGATGGGAGCGAGCTCTACGACGTCTGCATCGTCGGGTCGGGACCCGCGGGCGGCACGCTGGCGGCCGAGCTCGCGGACTCCGCGCTCTCCGTGTGCGTGCTCGAGAGCGGGCGGCTGCGCCCCACGCGCCACGGCGACCTCCTGAAAGAGGTCCGGAGCGAGGGCATCTTCGTGAAGGACTACTCGCGCGAGCGCGTCCTGGGCGGCGCGTCGACGACCTGGGCCGGGCTCTCCAGCCCGCTCGATCCGGCCGATCTCGAGCCGCGCGAGTTCCTCGCGAGCCCGGGTTGGCCGATCGCGTACGAGGAGCTCCGCTCGCTCTATGCGGAGGCCGCGGAACGCTATCGCTTCCCGCCGCTCGACTTCTTCGGGAGCGAGGGCTTCGGTGCGCTGAAGGCGGACGGTGACCTCACACCGGAGTGGGAACGGGTCGAGGAGAAGATCTTCCTGGCCGCGGCCGAGCCCCAGGACTTCGGCCGCGAGGTGCGTCACGTGTACGACGACGGCCCCGTCGACCTCTGGCTCGATGCGACGCTGCTCTCGTTCGCGAGCGAGCCCGGAACGCGCCGGATCGAGAGCGCGGTCGTGCGCACTCGCGGCGGTCGCGAGGTCAAGATTCGCGCGCGAGCGTTCGTGCTGGCCGCCGGCGGGATCGAGAACGCACGCCTGCTCCTCAACTCGCGCGACCTCTGCCCCGCCGGGCTCGGGAACGAGCGCGATCAGGTCGGGCGCTTCTTCATGAACCACCCGAAGAACTACCACGGGATCCTCCGGCTCGCGAAACCCGTCGAGGAGCTCCCGTACTTCTTCGGGTGCATCCACCGCGGTTTCGCCGGCTACGCCGGGCTGCGGCTGACCGAGGCGATGCAGCGCGAGCACGGGCTCATGAACTCCTACGTGCGCATGGAGCCGCTCTTCCCGTGGTCGGACAGCCAGGGGATCGAGGCGCTGGTGACGATCGTCAAGCGGACGAAGTTCCTGCTGACGGGCTTCGTCAAGTCGAAGAAAGACGAGGTCGTCGAGCTCCGCGACTACTCGGAGACGGGCGACGACAGCGACATGCAGAACGTGCGCAAGTCGGTCCTCGATTGGTTCCGTCTGGTGGGCGTGATCCTGGGCGACCTGCCGCGCGTGAGCCGCTACCTCTACTCCCGGCTGATCGCCCGCAAGCGACCGCTGATCCGCGAGGTCCGCCTGCGCAACTTCATGGACATGGAGCCCGTCGCCGAGAACCGCGTGACGCTCTCGGACGAGCTCGATCCTTACGGACAGCCTCGCGCCCTGGTCCGCCACTTCCCGACCGAGCGCGACCGCCGTTCACTCGTCCGGCTTCACGAGGAGCTCGAGAACGAGCTCTCGCGGGCAGGTGTCGGGACGCTCGAGACCACGATCGGCGAGGAAGACCCCTGGCCGATCACACAGGACGCCTCACACCACATGGGTGCGACGCGCATGGGGTCGGAC
>JAJDET010000320.1 GCA_029259655.1 Planctomycetota bacterium | reverse complement strand
GCTGCAGACCCCGACGAGGACGGTGACATCGACGTGCTCGGCTGGCACCTCAGCACGATGCCGATCAACGTGAGTCAGGTCCTCCTCCGGAACGACGGGACGACTTCGTTCACGGAGGAGACGTATGGTGAGTGGGGAGCTTCGGCGCAGTTCCAGGACGTCGACGACGACGGCGACCTGGACTTCGCGTGGACGTCCTCCTCCACCGGCCTGCAGATCGCGGTCAACGACGGCGGTGCGTTCTCCGTGGCGATCGTCGCCACGGGACTCGGCCTGGACAGCCGGAACATCTTCGCCGACGACGTAGACAGAGACGGCCACACCGACCTGATCACGACGGGGCTCTCGTCGCACCTCGAGGTCTTCCGCCGAACGGGTCCGACGCTCGCCTACGAGCCCCCCGTCCGCTTCTACGTCGACGATCCCCAGTCATCGTCCCAGGTCGTGCCCAGCCGTCACGCGGTCGACGTCGATGGCGACGGCGATCTCGACTTCGTCGGGCAGAACGGCGCGATCGGGCTCCGTACGAACGCCCCGGAGAACGGCCTGCTCCGGCAGTACGGTCAGGGCGTTCCCGGCACGGGTGGAGCGACCGCAGTTCTCGGAGCCCGAGGCCCGCTGGTCCCGGGCTCGCCGACCGCCGAGGTCCGCGTGCGTCGGGCCCGGGGCGGGGCGCTCGTGTTCCTCTTCATGGGGACCGAGGAGGCGAGCCTCCCCATCGCGGGCCTCACGGCGCTCGTCGACCAGGTCTATGCGGTGCGGCGCTACACGCTCGGGGGCCCCCTCCTCGCTCCCGGCGAGGGCGAGCTCACGCTTCCCCTGCAGATAGACGCGTCGCTCGTCGGGACGCGGATCTTCCTGCAAGGGCTGATCCTGGACTCCTACGGCCAGAAGGTGCCGTCGCGAGGAGGTGGTCCCGCCCTGGCCACGAAGGGGTTCGTTACCACGAACGGCCTGGAGCTCGTCTTCGGGTCGCCCTGACGGATCGGCCCGGAGCATCGGACGCGTGTCCGGAATCCTGACCGCCGAGGAGCTCTCGGGGCTCGACCTCTCCGTCTGCGACCTCGCCGTGCTCTCCGCCTGCGAGACGAACGTCGGCATCCGCCGCGCGGGCCAAGGCATCCAGTCGCCTCAGACGGCGCTGCACGCGGCCGGCGCGCGCACGGCGATCACGTCACTGTGGAAGGTCGACGACGCCGCGACGCGCAAGCTGATGGAGCGCTTCTACACCAATCTATGGGTGGAGGAGATGGGCAAGGCCGACGCGCTGTGGAAGGCGAAGTGCGACCTGCGCGCGGAGGGGCACCCGGTGCGGGACTGGGCGGCTTGGGTGTTGTCGGGAGATCCGGAGTGATTCGAACCAGGCATCATCGATGAAGGTACTCGTCGCGGGAGCGACCGGCCGGACGGGAGGGCCCGTCGTGGAGCAGTTACTGAGCCGAGGCCACGAGGTCCGCGCCATCGCCCGCTCGCTCTCCAAGCTCCCTCCGAAAGTCCGAGACGACCCGAACGCGACGGTGATCGAGGCCAGTGTGCTCGACCTGACCGACGAGGTGATGGCCGAGCACGTGGATGGCTGCAATGCCGTGATCTCGTGCCTGGGGCACGTCATGGACCTCAAGGGCTTGTTTGGAGAGCCCAGGAGGCTGTGCACGGACGCGACGCGACGCCTGTGCGACGCGATCGAAGAGCGCCGCCCCGTCCGACCCATCAAGTTCGTCTTGATGAACACGGTCGGGGTCCGGAATCCCGATCTCGACGAGAAGAGAGCCTGGTTCGAGCGGTGGCTCCTGGCGGTCCTGCGCTACGCCATCCCCCCGCATCGGGACAACGAGACGGCCGCAGAGCACCTCCATCGGGGCGTGGGCAAGCACAGTACGCATGTCGAGTGGTGCATCGTCCGCCCCGACTCGTTGGTCGACGCCGAGATCTCCCCGTACGAGGTGGAACGGTCCCCGACCACCGGCCTCTTCACGGGACGCCCGACCGCCCGAGCCAATGTCGCTCGCTTCATGGTCGAGCTGGTCGAGAACGACGAGCTCTGGAGCACGTGGAGGTACGGAATGCCGGTCATCACGAACTCCGGCAGAGAGGCGGGATAGCGGTCGGTGGACCGGTACTCCCCACGCGAAAGGTCCCCGTGACCTCAGAGCGTGATGTTCAGGTCGAGGCGCAGCCGCCACTGGCTCGAGTCGCTGTCGGCCGTGGGGACAGCAGGGCTGATCTCGTCGCGCGCGGACGCCATGGCCCACAGGTGGAGCTCGATCTTGTCGCCGATCTTGTACTTGACGCCCCCGGCGTGGGTCCTCGCGTTCGTCCCGAGCAGGAAGTCGTCCTGCGCGAAGGCCGAGAACACGGCCTCCTGCTCGACGTGCTGGAACTGGTACCAGGCCTTCCAGTCGCCCTTCGCCTCGCCGCGCCCGACGGAGACACCGGCCGCGTAACCCTGGTCGTTCGAGGTCTCCGCCTCGAGGTTGTAGATCCACTCCGCGCCGAATGTGACCGGCTCGCTCCAGCCGTCGTAGGCCACGGAGAGGATCGGGTTCACGATCGAGAAGTCGGACAGGAACTCGTCGGGCATCCCGTCCGGAGGCACGGTCGTGTCGACCAGGACGTTGCCGGCGTCGTCGCCGACGAGCCCCGTGCTCCCGTCCGGAGCCGTGTCGGTGTAGCGGTACCAGCCGACGGCGAGCGTCGCATCGGCGTGTTCCGAGACGCTCCGCCGCGCCGCGGCCTGGGCGACGAAGATCGAGGCCTCGTCCGCCAGGGACTGCTCGATCAGGACGTACTCGCCGACGTAGAGGTCCACCGAGTCGAGACCGCCGACGTCGTCCCAGCCGTAGGTCGCGGAGATGCCCTCGGGCTGCACGTCCGCGTCCCACACGAGCTCGCTGTAGACCGGGTTCCTCACGAAGCCGTGCGAGAACTTGCCGGCGGTGACGGCCAGCGACTCCGCCCAGTCCGGCTCGTACGTGACGAAGTACCGGTCGAAGCTGATCGGGTCGGAGTCGAGCGCGTCTCCGAAGTCCACGTGGGGCGAGTTGGGGTCGTCGGGATTCCCCGTCGTGACGCGGAAGCCCGCGCTGAACTCCTCGCTGACTCGGATCTTCGAGCCCAGCCGAAGACGGGCTCGTCCGCGGTTGCGAGTGGGCTGGTCGTCCAGGCGGTAGTTGCCCTCGTAGCGCAGGCGGATGTCGCCGTACACTCCGAGGCGCTCGACGACCTGCTTCCAGAGGTCTGCGACCGGATCCTCCTGCAGCACGGGCGGGGCGAGCAGGCCGTTCACCAGGAGCGTGAGTGTCGTGATCATGCGCGTTCCTTCTCATCGGCGTGCATTGGCGATCTCGCCACGAGCGGGTGACCGGCGCCGGCCGGCTTCAGGCTCATCTACGCGAGCTCGTACTTGTACGACGACTCCCCGGTCTTGCGCACGATTCCCTTGCCGAGCTCGAAGCGGTCGAAGGCTACTTCGCGTTCGCTGTGCCGGCGCAGGGTCCGAGAAGTCGGGTGGTCGCAAGTGACGACGGAGCACCGGCTGGTGGCCGCTGACAATGGCCCCATGCCGCCGATCCCGCGTGGGGTCTCGTCGCTGGGAACGAAGGTGTGGAATGAGGGACTCGAGAAGGCCTGAAGGGTCAACTCCGTTTCCCCGCCAACTACGATATCGGCTGCCAGTCGACCCCGACGCGGGTACCCGTACGTCGCTGCGTGCAACCGTCCAAGAACCAAGGAGTGGATGCCATGAGTCGAGAGAGACCGCTCGAGTTCTCGCGTGCGCCGATGCTCGCCCTGTTCCTCGCTCTCCAGATCGCAGGCGCCGCAACGGCACAGACCGTCGACTTCGAGCCCGACACGTCGGGGTGCTTGCCGGACGGGAGCACGGCGGTCGACGACCTGGCGATCACCAATCAATTCCAATCCCTGGGCATCGTATTCGGGGTCGACAACAACCTGGACCTCGTCCCGGACACGGGGATCTCGCCGTTCCTCGAAGCTCGCGGATCGGACGGTACGGACGCGTTCGCGGGGGGCTGCGGAGTGTCCAGCCACGACACGGAGCGGACGGACCGCCCGCAGTCGCTCGGGTCCTTCTTCTTGCGCACACGCGCCGGTGTCGGAACCTCCGACAGTCTCCTGATCACCTATGCGACCCCCTTCAGCCATCGAGCCAGCGGAGAGCTGTGGGACATCGACGGTATCCCCTCGAGCTCCGAGGAGTGGATGATCACGGCGTTCGGCGCCGGCGGTTCCCGTCTCGCGAGTCCGATCGTCAGCCCGCTCGGTACATCGACCACGTGCGAGAACGCGCTCGAGTCGGGGGCCTGGCCGTGGGTCGTCGACGTCGACCCGAGTGGACAGCCGATCGCATACATCCGGATCGATTACCTCGGGGCGGGGACGACGCTCCTGGCTCTCGACAACTTCCATCCCGCAGGCGAGGAGCCGTGCGCGTTGTTCCGGCACCTGGTCGGATACTGGCCCTTCGACGAAGAGGCCTGCGCGACGGGCTGCAACCGTACGGACGTTGCCCGCTCGCACTTCTCGACGGTGACGACGAGCTCTCTCGTACCCGGGATCAAGGGCGGGGCCGCCGAATTCGACGGCGTCGACGACGGCGTCGAGGTCGAAGCGCATCCCGCGCTGGACTTCACGGCCCGCGGAATGACGATCTTCGCCTGGTTGTACGGCGACTGGACGAGCGGGACGGGATACGGGCCGCTCGTCGGAAAGGACCTGCCCGGCAAGGGTGGGTACAGGGTGGGGATCGACGCGGCCGGCATCCTCTACGCGTACCTCGACGACGGTACGTCGTGCTTCACCGTGACGGCGAGCTCCGCGATCCCTGCCGCTGCCTGGACCCAGGTGGCCTTCGTGTTCGATTGCGTCGCACCCCAGAGCGTCGACGTCTCCCTCTACGCGAACGGCGTGCCTGTGGGCGGACAGACGATCTCGCTCGGAGTCGTCGGCAACACGTCTCCTCTCACGATCGGTTACGACCAAGCCAGCCGGTTCGAGGGCGTTCTGGACGACGTTGCCGTGTTCGATTCTCCATTCACGGACGCCACGGTCGCCCAGGCCTACGGCGAGAGCTTCGCGTGGTGTGCGAAGTGCCTGCAGTCTCCTTTCACGCTGGACCTGGCCTACAACTCGTTCTCTACCGGTGAAGAGGGCTGGACCGTGCTGACATCGAACGGATTCGTGCCCCTGGTCTGGAATGGGGACAGCATCCAGCGCGAGGACAAGGCGTCGGGGGGGACCTCCTTTGTCGCACCGTGGCCCTTCCTGGGCGACCTGAGGCAGGCCCACGGGATCTCGTTCGATTGGTGCGCGGACATGATCGGAAAGAAACGGGGCGTCTCGGTCACTCTCTACCAGGGGGGGAGCGTCAAGTGGATCGCGGCGAACCTCGCCGTCACCGACGACTACGAGAACCAGTGGTTGACCTTCGACTTCCCCTTCACCAACGCCGCGTCCTGGTTGACCTCCAACGGGACTTTCACCGTGAGGGCGTCGGACGCCCGGATCTTCGACATCCTCTCGAACGTGACCCGGATCCGCATCACGGGCGAGTCCATGATCGGCATCGGCGAGACGGTGAAGCTCGACAACGTGCACCTCTACTACTGTCCGGATCTCGACGTTCCCACTCGCGAGCCCGAGATAGGGGGCTTCGCCGTGCGCACTCCGGACCTCGAACTCCACAAGGAGGCGCTCTTCAAGCCGTGAGCCTTCCCCGCGAAGGGTCCGAGAGTTGGGCCGACCGCTCCAGGTCCTTCTGATCCGCAGGGCCAACGCGCTGTGGAAGGCGAAATGCGACTTGCGCGCGGAGGCGTACCCGGTGCGGGACTGGGCGGCCTGGGTACTGTCGGGCGACCCCGACTAGAATCGGGAGCCATGCTCGCCCTGCCGCCGCTCCTCGACAGCGCTCGACATTGAATGCGCCGAGCAGGGACGTCGATTCCCCGGATCGGACCGCCTCTGCAGCGGCCCCGGAGCGCTTGCGGAAGGCCGCTCCGCTTCTCCTGCTGATCCTCGCCGGCGTCCTCACGTTCCACTGGCGCGGCATCCCGGTCACGAGCGACCTGAATCTGTACATGTCGTATGCCCGGAACCTCGCCCTGGGCAACGGCTACGCCGACTTCAACGGTGAGCTGACCCTGAGGCGCGGACCGGGTTTCGCCCTCATGATCCAGTGGGCCTGGTGGCTCCTGGGGAGCTCGACCGAGAGCGCCCTCTGGGTGGTCCGGATCTTCTGCATCGCGAACCCGATCGTCGTCTACTGGCTCGGCAAGAGGCTGTTCAACGGAAGCGTCGGGTTCGCAGCCGGCCTGTCGATACTCACATCGTATTCCGTCAGCTACTCGTCGTACCGACACCTGGATCCCATCTGGCCGTTCTTCGCCTTCGCATCCGTTCTGTTCCTCTACCGAGCGCTCGAGCGCGAGAGACTCTCGTTCGCAGTCGCGGCAGGCCTCTTGTCCGGCGCCTCCTTTCTCGTCAAGGAGTCGGCCGTCCTGCTGTTCCCGCTGCCCATCGTCCTCGTCGCCGTCGTCCGGGAATTCAGGACCGGCAAGAACCTCGTCCACTCCCTGGCATACCTCGGCGTCGTCCTCCTCACGATTGCGCCTTGGCTGTACTGGACTCGCGAGACCGGGATCTCCGGGCTGAATCGGATGACGGAGACCCTGGGCTCGGACTCGAGTCCGATGGAGCTGGGGCGATTGTTCTTCACCGGCCTGGCGGACTACTACAGAACACAGCTCTCTCCGCGGTTCTCGGTGGCACCGCTGTTCCTCGTGGCGTGGGGCTTCGTGTTGATTCGAGCTCTCGGCCGGAGCACGGGATGCAAAGTCTGCATCGCCTGCCTGGCGCTGCTGGCGCCCTACGCGGCGTACGTCGCCACCGAGCAGATGCGCGCCGGCCAGCTCGTGGTGCTGTTCCTGTTGAACTACCTGGCTGCGAGCTTCTTCCTCTACTCGATCGCGGAATGGCTCGCGACCCGGTTGTCGAGAGGCCGCTCCTGGACCCGGACGACCGTCGTCAACGGCGTCTTCTCCCTGACGGTCCTTCCGGTCCTCCTGTTCCAGCTCTTCGCCACTCACGAACAGGACAGAGGCGGGGCATCGTTCCTGAAGAGCACCTATTCCGTTCATCGCCGCCCGGACACGAAGGGTCACATACGCGACGTCGTGACGTGGTTCGAGAAGCACGCGACGCGGGACGCGGTGATCTTCGTCGGCGATGGCGGTTTCATGGAGTTCGGTCGGACCCTCTTTCTCGAATCGGAGGGCAATCTCCGTCTCCGAGGTCTTCCGGTGGTTGTCGTGAGGTTCGGCTCGAGGCTCCGGAGACCGGCGATCCGCTCGAACAACAGAACCTGCTCGATCGAGCAGTACAGGTTCCCGCCCCTGGAAGATCTCCTGTACTTCGAGCGGCAGGTGCGTACGCCCTCGAAGTTGCATCGAGCGGAGCGCGGATACCTCCTGTACGAGAGTCATCTGCTGACGCAGCTCGACGCGCACGATGCCGAGTACGTCGTCGTCGGTCCCAACTTCCACTTCCTGGGGGACTACTTCCGGGCGAACGACTCCTTCTCCCAGGTCGCGTCCGCGGAAGACGGGCGAGCGCAGATCTTCAAGGTAGTACGAGGAGTCCATCCCGCGCCGCACCCCGTCTTCGTCGGGAACAGATACCTGCGATCCGACGACTGGATCGAGCTCCTCACCGAGAGAGTCGGTCTGCCGGAGAGCGACATGAGCGCGCTCGAGTCTGCCCGCCGGCCCCCTGGATTCGTGCTGGGCTTGCCGTTCAAGGATCCGTGAGGAGTGCCGGCAACACGGTCGACCCCAGGGCCCTACGGACCGCCTTTCCACAAGGAGCTTTGCATTGCAAAGTGAAGTCGGTAAGGTACCGCGATGCAGCAATCGCGCCATGGCTTTCTAGTTCTCCTGGCCCTCACCACGCCGGTCTACGGCCAGACGGCGTCACCTGAACCGGGGACTCTCAGCGCCGAGGAGCTCGAACGCCGTATCGAGGGATATGTCTCCGCACACGTAGGAGCCGGCGACTTCAGCGGCACGGTGCTCCTCGCAAAGAATGGGGACCCGCTCTTCCTGAAGAGCTACGGCCTCGCGAATCGCGAGTGGGAAATCCCGAACGCGGCCGACACGAAGTTCCGCATCGGCTCGATCACCAAGCCGTTCACGGCAATGCTCGTGCTGCAGCTGCGTCAGGAGGGCCGGCTCGAGCTCGAAGACTCGATCTGCGAGTACATCGAGGGGTGCCCCGACACCTGGGAGCACGTCACGCTGCACCATCTGCTGACGCACACCTCCGGCCTCTTGAGCCACGACAGGAACCCGGAGTGGCAGGCGCACAAGATGGTGCCGCACACGGCCGAGCAGATCCTGGACTACGTTCGCGATGCCCCCCTCGCCTTCGAGCCCGGCGAAGACTTCCGTTACAGCAACTTCGGTTACTACCTCCTCGGTCTCGTGATCGAACGGGTCACGGGGCAGAAGTACGAAGAGGCGTTGAAGAAGCGCGTCTTGGCGCCGTCGGGAATGACGGACACCGGGTACGACTGGCCGCACACGGTCCTTCCGAAGCGCGCCTCGGGCTACGACGGCCGCGGTTCCGCATTGCGGAACACGCCGCCGCTCGACATGCAGGGTCTTCTGGGCTCCGGCTCGTTGTACTCCACCGCTCTGGATCTGCTGAAGTGGGATCGGATGCTCTTCGGTGACCAGCTGCTCTCCGAGGATTCGAAGTGGTTGATGTGGGAGCCCGTGCGAGAGGGCTATGCCGCAGGTTGGGATGTCGCGGGGCCCTCACCCCACACCTTCGGGCACACCCGGCACGCGCACAGCGGTGGCATCAACGGGTTCGGGGCATGCTTCGTGCGCGTTCCGGAGCCGCGCCTGACCGCCGTCGTGCTCTCGAACAACGAGTCGACCCCCGCGACCGTCATGACGGACGCCATCCTCGCGATCTACTACGGGCAGGAGGTCGAGATACCGGTAGCGCGCACGATTGCAGAGGTCGATCCGGCGATCTACGAGCAGTACATCGGTGGGTACAGGCTCCCGTCCGGAGCCGTCATGACGATCTCCAGGGATGGCGAGCGGCTCTTCGCGGAGGCGGTCGGGCCCGGCAGGTTCGAACTGCTGCCCGACTCGGAGACGCGCTTCTTCTCCGACTCTCCTGAAGTGACGATCGAGTTCTCCGTGAAGGACGGAAAGGCGACACAGTTCGTCCTGAACTTCGCGGGCCGTGATCGGGTTGCGGGGCGTGTCGAGTAGGTAGAGATGTGGCTGGAAGCACCAGTCGTGACCCGGAGCAGGCGTTTCGTTCCTACGCCCTCAGAAGCGCGCGCGAATCGGCCGCAAACCCCGAGGCCCCGTAGAGCCTACGGTCGAGGTCGGGACTGGGCGGCTTGTGTGCCGAGCGGGGATCCGGACCAGGGCAAGTGCGGTCCACTGGGCGGGCCCAGCCCTCGATAGCCCCGTCCTGCGCGACGGCCTACTGCCCGAGGCGCCGTGGATCGACGGGCCCAAGCCTCTGACGAGAAGAGCGTTACGCTACTCGGGTGCAATTCCTCCGTGGAGCGGTGGGACGATCTGCAGCGCACTGCAGGAGAGAGGGTGTTCCCGATGCACGACCACGCATTGATCTTCGACCCCGAGGAGCTCGCCTCTCACACCGCGTGGATCCGAGAGCTGGCGGCTCGCCTTGTGCGGGATGCCGCTGACGCGGACGACCTGGTCCTGGAGACGTTCCTCGCGGCCCTGCGCCGCAGGCCCCGCCGGGATCGGTCGCTGCGGCCCTGGCTGGCGGACGTCCTCCGGCGCGAGGCCGCCCGGATGCGGCGGGCCGATCGCCACCGGACCGAGCGCGAGGAGCTCGTCGCTTCCCGCTCGCAGGGGGAAACCGAGGGAGACGTCGTCGCGAAGGCGGAGACTCACCGCGCTGTCGTCGACGCGCTGGTCGAGCTGAAGGAACCCTATCGCGAGGTCCTGCTGCTGCGCTACTTCGAGGGGCTCACGCCTCGAGAGATCGCGCAGCAGCAGGACGTTCCCGGGTCCACCGTCCGCAGCCAGATCGAACGCGGCCTCCGGCAGCTCCGCGAGGTGCTGGACGACCGCAGCGGCGGAGACGGACGGGCCTGGGCACTCGCGCTCGTTCCGTTCGCGGTCGAGGCACGTGACCCGGCCGCCGGCCCCACCACTCTCCGCTCCCGGATGGCTCGCATGTCCACCACGACGAAACTGGTCCTGACCCTCTCCGTCTTCGCTCTGATCCCGCTCGTCCTGGGGACGATGGCCACGATCGCGAATCGACGACCTGGCTTCTATGTTCCCCCGAAGAGGGCCGTGGCCGCGGAGTCGGTCGAGCCCGCCGCCGAACCCCAGGGGAGCTCGGCGGTCCGTGTTCCCGCCGGCCTCGCCGGCCGCACCGAGCCGCCGGCGACGGGCTCGCCGGTGCAGGGGCGGATCCTCCATGCGTGGACGGGACACCCGCTGGTCCTGTTCTCCGTGCGGCTGCGCTCGGGAGAGCTCGAGGAGATCGTCGAGAGCGACGAGCGAGGACTGTTCACGACCCAGGCGCCGTTCCCGCCCGGGAAGCTGACCGCCGAGTTCCTCGACCACCCACGCTCGACGCACGGCGGCCTCTCCCAGGGCCGGCTCATGGCACGGCAGGAGCGGCGTTCCACCACGGTCGAATGGACTCCGGGAGAGAGCCTCGAGCTCACCACCCCGACCGGCCCCGCGTTCCTCGTGGAGTGGCGCGCGGAGGTTCCGCTCCAGGCGGAGGAGCTCGTCGCCGAGCTCACGCAGGACAGGAAATTCGCCTTCGGCCAGGAGCCGCTCCGCGGCGGATTCCCGTCCCTCGTCCGGTTCGGAACGGGCCCCAGGGAGCCGGGCCCCTGGTACCTCGACCTCCGCACGCCCGACGGACTGTGGTTCGGCCGATCCGAGGTGGGGGAGCTGCCGACGGGGAAGGAGACTCCTCTCGCGGAGGTCGAGCTCCGGCGCGTCGCAGCGTTGACGCTCTTCGTGCGGCGCGAAGGCGGCGGTCCGCTGCAGGCCAAGGGCGGCGTGACCGCGTGGGCGACTGCGGGCGCGCACTTGTCTCGCAACGCGCGCGCCGGAGGGTGGAAGGACGTGGGTGTGCCCTACGTCGAGACGATCGACACCGACCTCGTGGAGCTGTGGATCGGGGGGCTCGACGGGACCGAGGCGGACGTGCGGGTTGTCGCGAAGGGGTTCGATCCCTGGGAGGCCACGGTCGCGCTCGAGCCCGGACACGAGACGGAGGTCGAGGTCGGGCTTCGCCCGCTCCGAGAGCAGATCCACGTCGCGGGCGTGATCCGCAGCCGGTCCAAGACCTTCGCGTCGTCCACGTGGCTGGAGCTGTACGGTGGCGGCGCCCATCCCTCCCCCAGCACTTCCGTCCGTGAGTTCGAGGAACGCAATGGGGAGCTGGTGGGGACCTTCGCCTTCGACGACGTCCCGCCGGGCGAGTACTTCATGTCCGTGAGGACGGGGTCCAGTCATCGGCGTTGGTCGGGCATCCCCGAGCGGATCGACGGCTCGATCACCGACCTCGTGATCACCTACGAGGACCTGGAGCCGTGCGAGGACCTAGTCTTCCAGATCGCCTCCGCGGAGACGCGGCAGCTGCTGCCCGGAGCGGGCTACAGCTACAGCGTGGGCTCGGGCGGCGGGCAGGCAGGCGAGGATTGGAACGTGCCCATCGAAGACGTTCCCCTGGGGGCCGAGGTGGGGTGGTTCGCCCATGCGCCCGGTCATGTGCCTTTCTGGGGCGACGAGAGCAGCTTCACCAGGTCCATCGAAGTGGGGCGAGCCTGTCTCGTCCTCCTCGAGCCCGGCTGGGGGGCCCGCTTCCAGGCGGTCGACGAGGAGAACTGGTTGCTCCTGCCCGGAGTCCGCATCCTGATCGACGGCGAAGAGGTCGCCGTCACGGATGCGAACGGCGAGGCCACGGTCCGCCGTGCGCAGCCGCCGAGGACCGTCGAGCTCGTCGCCGAGGGCTGGGAGCTCGCCGACACGCCGTTCGACCCCGAGACCGGCGAGCTCCGCCCGGACAACGAGCTGCAGGTGTTCTGGTTCCGGCGGTGAAGGCGACCCCGAGGGGTTCGACGATTCAGCCGAACCGCAAGTGACGGCGCGAGCGCGGCTTGGCGGTCGCTGACAAGGCGTCGATGACGGCCGACATCGACCCCGTAGGGTCCGACAATTAGGCCCAGCAACAGCACGTCATCGAGTACGCGCCGGGGCGATGGGTGCACGCCGACACACGGATCTCGCCTTCGAGTTATGGTGGGTTGGCCGCTCCCCCTCCGCGGGTCCCATCTCCCGGGGCTCTCCTGCCCCGCCTGCCGTGGGAGCTGCATGAACCGAGAAGGCGCCAGCCCACCCGGGGCGCATTCGCAACCAGGCTCTTGCGCATGTTCAGCACCCTACTTGCGGCCGCGATACTCGCGATCCCCGCTTCTACCCCTCCCACCACCGGCCTCCAGGCAGCCGTTCACGACGAGGCCGGCTCCTACAAGATTCTCGCCTGGGGTGACTTCGACGCCGACGGTGGCGTTGATGCCTTCGCGGTCGACCGGCTCGGTCGGGATCGATTGCTGCACTTCGAGGACGGCGTGCTGCGCGACGTCAGCCCGACGCGATTGACGTGCACGGAGTGCCGCTCGATCGATGCCACGTGGGTGGACGCGGACGGCGACGGGGCGCTGGACATCTTCGCGATTTCCCCCGGCGGGCACGCGCGGCTCTTGCTGAACCTCGATGGAGTGTTCGAGGACGTCACGCAGGCCGTCGGGCTCGTCCACGAGTTCCCGGCGAGCTCCGCGAAGTGGTTCGACTACGACGGCGACGAGCTCCCGGATGTGCACCTGTCGACGGACGCGGGCGACCTTCTCTTCCGCAACACGGAGAGCCTCGTGTTCCTGCCGGTGGAGTTCCCGCGCGACACGGGATCCGGTTCTTTGAACGCGTCGTCGTTGTCGCCTGCGCTCGCCACGGGGCTCGTGTTGTCGACGCTCCCGGGAGGATCACGGCCGTTCCAGGCAGTGTGCGGAACGAGTCTCACCGACGGCAGTACGGGTCAGTGTTTGAAAGCGTCGTCGACTCCGACACTCGGGCGGCTGTATCCCCTGAGTGAAGACCTCTTCGTCGACCCGAGCGGTCGCGTGGGAATCGGGACCACGTCACCCTCCGCGTCCCTCGACGTCGCGGGTACGCTTGCGATCCAGGGCGTCCCTGTGATCGATTCCGCCGGAACGTGGGTCGGCTCTCCGACGGGCCTCGTCGGTCCGCAGGGACCTGCCGGCGCGGACGGGATGGACGGTGCAACGGGCGCAACCGGTGCGACAGGCTCGCAAGGTCCGCAGGGCCTTCCCGGCGCCGACGGGATGGATGGCGCAACGGGCGCGACGGGTGCAACCGGTCCGCAAGGACTGCAGGGACTTCCCGGCGCAGACGGCATGGACGGCGCAACGGGCGCAACCGGTGCAACGGGCTCGCAAGGACCGCAGGGCCTTCCCGGCGCAGACGGCATGGATGGCGCAACGGGCGCAACCGGAGCAACGGGCTCGCAAGGACCGCAAGGCCTTCCCGGCGCCGACGGGATGGATGGCGCAACGGGCGCGACGGGTGCAACCGGTGCGACGGGCTCGCAAGGTCCGCAGGGCCTTCCCGGCGCAGACGGCATGGATGGCGCAACGGGCGCAACGGGCGCAACCGGTGCGACGGGCTCGCAAGGACCGCAAGGCCTTCCCGGCGCCGACG
>JAJDET010000319.1 GCA_029259655.1 Planctomycetota bacterium | reverse complement strand
CGGCGATGACCACTTCGCCCGGGTCGAGCTCGACCTCGACCAGCTGCATGTCGTCACCGTGGATCTCGTAGTCGACTTCGTGGCACTTCATGAAGGCTCCGGGGGTGGTTCGAACGCGATCGAGGAAGAGCGGGACGATACCGCAGGCTCCCGCACGGGACCACGGGGATCCCCGCGGTCGCTCCACGGCGGTGAGCTCCCTAGCGGCGCTTCAAGAGCTCGACCAAGGGTGGCGTGTCGTGCGCGAGGAACTCCGCGAGATCGGCGTGCGCCTGCTCGGCCAGCCGCGGGCGTGCCTGCTGGTAAGTGAGGGCGCGGGCCTCGAGGTCGGCGCGCGCCCAGCGCGGGTGGGGCTCGTCCAGCTCGAACGCGCGCGCAGCGGTCTGGAAGTCGCCCGCGCGGAACGCGAGCTGGGCCGCGGTGTAGCGCCGGTAGGTCTCCGCCATCTCCACCGCGAACGGAGCTTCGAGCAGCGCCCGCGCCACGGCCGAGGCCGTCTCGCGATCCTCCAGTCCGGCCGCGAGGTTCGCGAGCGTCGTGGCGACGAGGCCCTGCCGCACCCAGGGATCCCTGCGCGTCGCCTCGAACGCGGCGCGAGCCTGCTCGACGAGGATCGTGTCGTCGAGACCGTCGAGCGTTCGGGCCTGCAGTCGCAACCAGGCCGCGTCGGTGGCGAAGCCCTGCGACTCGAGGAGCTCGAGCTCGTCGGCGAGTGCCTCCCGCTCCTCGAGCGTCGACTTGCGCTGCCCCTGCCCCCACAGCCGGATCCGCGCCCACAACATGCGCTCGAACACGTCGTGTGCAGGCGGGGGCGGGAGCGTCTGCATGAGCTGCATGGCGCCGCCCACGTCGCCGGAGCTCGCGGCGGACCACATGGCCATGCGATCGGCGTCGGCCTCGTCGACGGCGATCTGGGGGAGCGTCATCTCCGCCGCCTGCCAGGGGCGCACGCGCAGGAGCTGCACGCGGGCGCCGTCGACCGTCGACTCGCCCCGGATCGCCGGAGAGTGCGCGCCGACCTCGTAGGCGGCCTGCAAGACGTCGAGCGGACTCACGCGGTTCGGCTTCCCCACCGAGCGCGCGAAGCGGTACTCGAGCAGCGTGCGGTCATCGGTGTTGATGACCGAGTCGTCCGCCACCGCCAGGAAGGAGTCCGCGAGCTTCGGGTTCGCGAGGTGGAGCGCGAGGAAGCCCTCCACGTCGTGGATGCCGGCGATGCGGCCGAACGCCGTGCGGTACGGTTCGCTGTGCAAGCGCTCTCTGACCTGATCGACGGAAATCACCTGCGGCTCCGCGGACCCGACCAGGAGCAGGTCCCCGCGGGGGTTCACCATCCAGACCGAGACGTAGGGGAACACGCTGCGCAGGGTCGTGACCACGATCTGCACCGTCGTCGTGTCGACCTCGTAGCTCTGCAGCCACTGGAGGAACAGGCCGTTCTCGCCGAGCCGGTCCTTCGCGTGGCGGTAGAAGTCCGTCGTGTAGAAGCTGGCGAGCCCCGCGCGGAACGGGTTGGAGGGCTCGGATGCGATCAGGTCGTACTCGTGCCTCGCGACCTGTAGCGCCTCGCGTCCGTCACCGAAGACGTGCGTCACCTTCGGGTGGTCCATCACGTCGAAGTTCGTCAGCCGGCACAGGCGCGCGAACTCGGCCACTTCGGGCTCCAGCTCGACGCAGTCCACGCGCTTCATCGTGGGCACCGCGGCCGACCAGCCCGCGGTCTGTCCCGTGCCCAGCCCGATCACGAACGCCGACTCGGGGTCGGGGTGCAGGATCGCGCCGATCAGCGCCAGGAGGATCATGGTCGACGCGTCCTTGGTGGCGCTGCCGTCGCTCTTGCCGTTGACGACCAGCGTCAGCCCGTCGCTGCCGAAGCCGAGCGAGCTCTCGCGGCCCTCGGTCTCGCCGAAGATCCAGCGCTGCTTCGCGTTGAGGGCCTCGCGCTGCGCGTTCCACGACGGCTGGCTCAACCCGGCGCGGCCCGCGCCGATCGCCGTGTGCCGCCAGATGGCCGAGGGACCCGGGGCGAGGAGCAGCAAGAGTCCGAGCGCGGCGACGACGAGCGCCCCGATCACGCGCCCGCGCTCGCGGGGCCATGCGTGGTGCGCGAAGGCCAGAGTGACGGGGACGAACAGGAGCGCGGCCAGCGTCCACGCCCCCGGGGCACCGAGCATGGGCAGGAGGCCGAACCCTCCCGCCAGCGAGCCGAGGATCGCGCCCAGCGTGTTCGCCCCGTAGAGCTGTCCCACGTCCGTCGCGACGTTCTCCGTCCCGCGCCCCTTGAGCGCGAGCAGGAGCGGGAACTGATAGCCGGCGACCAGCGCCGTCGGCAGCACGAGGATCGCGGTCACCACGCTCCACCCCAGCACCATCATCGGAAAGCTGCGCTGGCCGGCTTCCCGAAGGTGGTGCGCAAGGAGCGCCAGGTCGTCGCCCAGTGCGAGCGGCGCCAGGAGTGTCACCGTCATCAGTGCGCAGGTGAGCGCGAAGCGTCCCTCGGTCGGCCGGCTCGGTCCGAGCCAGGAGTACAGAACGCCGCCCAGTCCGACCCCCAGGAGCGCGACGGCGAGCACCAGACCGAAGGTGTACGTCGAGCCGCCGAGGATCGGCGCCGCCATGCGGTACCACACGAGCTCGGCCAGCAGGAACGAGAACCCGCTGACCCCCGCGGCCGTGAGCAGGAGACCGCTGCGCGGTGTCGCGGCTGGCGTGGAACCGTCCGGCGGCTCGGGCGGCGCCTCGGCCGCCGCAGGCGTCCCGACGCTCTTCGACATCTTCAGCGCGAGCAACACGACGCCGACGTTGAGCGCGCACGCCAGCCAAAGCGTCGTCCGCGTCCCGAAGGCCTCGAACATCACGAACGTGGACAGGAGCGCGCCGGCCACCGCCCCCAGGGTGTTGACCCCGTACAGGAGCGCCAGCCCCTTGCGTCCCAGGTCCGTCGCCCCGGTGACGGCTCGACCGGCCGCAGGCAGTGTGCCCCCCATCAGGAACACGGGAACGCCGATCACGCAGGTCGCGAGGAGCAGGCGCACCGCCGTCGACGCCGGACCGCCCAGCTGGGCGCCGCCCGCCGCGATGTAGAGCGAGCCCACCCCGTACAAGAGGAAGGGCGTGATCGCGGCCGCGATGGAGATGCCGGCCTCGAGGAGCGCGTACAGGCGCAGCGGGTTCGCGCTCGCCTGCGCGTTCCGGCCCAGTCGCAGGGCGCCGAGCCCGAGCCCCCCCATGAAGATCGCGAGCACGGCGCCCGTCGCCGGCGTCGACGACCCGAAGATCAGGCGCAGGCTGCGCAACCACACCGTCTGGTAGACGAGCGCGCACATGCCGCTCCCGAACAAGAGCGCGGCGATGGAGAGGATCCGGCCCACGGAGCGGGAGTTCAGCAGACTCGGTCGAGATTGTCCAATGCCGACGATCCTGCGCGAGTACGCTGGACGTCGTCCCATGTCGGAGATCACGAACTTCCTCGACCAGCTCGCCCGGGGCGACGAACACGCCGCCGAACGTCTGCTCGAGGTCGTCTACTCGGAGCTCCGCATGCTGGCCGCGGCCAAGCTGGCGAAGGAAGCTCCGGGGCACACGCTCCAGCCCACCGCGCTGGTCCACGAGGCCTGGCTGCGGCTGGCGGGCGACGACCGGCGCGACTGGAAGAGCCGGCGCTACTTCTTCGGCGCCTGTGCGGAGGCGATGCGACGCATCCTGATCGAGCGCGCGCGCCACAAGGCGCGGCTCAAGCGCGGCGGTGACCGGGACAGGGTCGAGCTCGAGGACGTCGAGACCGACGAGCCGCTGGCCACGGTCGACCTCCTGGCCCTGGACGAGGCACTGGCGAAGCTCACGGCCGAGGACCCGGCGAAGGCAGAGCTCGTCAAGCTGCGCTTCTTCGCGGGCCTGACCCTCGACCAGGCGTCCAGGACGCTCGGCATCTCGCCCGCGACCGCCGACCGCCACTGGGCCTACGCCCGCGCTTTCCTGCACCACGAGGTGCGCGGCGGCGGCGAGCGCTGACTTCTCCGGGATTCCCTGAGGCCCCCGGGCCCCACCCGGCGCAGGGCCCTGTGCAGCACGTAGGCTGCCCCCATGCAGAACGAGTCCCGCCCCACGCTCGAAGCTCTGTTCGAGGCCTGCAGGAACCGCGAGCCCGGCGCGGAGCGTCAGGCCTACCTCGACGGCGCCTGCGGCGACGACGCGGAGCTCCGCTCGCGGGTCGAGGCGCTGCTCGCGTCCCACGACGAGGCCACCGGCTTCCTGGAAGACCCCGCGGTCTCGGTCTCGAGGGAGGAGCCGGGCGCCAGGATCGGCAACTACAAGCTCCTGCAGGAGATCGGCGAGGGCGGCATGGGCGTCGTCTACATGGCCGAGCAGGAGAAGCCCGTGCGGCGCATGGTCGCGGTGAAGGTCATCAAGCTCGGCATGGACACCAAGCAGGTGATCGCCAGGTTCGAGGCCGAGCGGCAGGCGCTGGCGCTGATGGACCACGCGAACATCGCGCGCGTGCTCGACGCCGGCTCGACCGACGCCGGCCGTCCTTACTTCGTGATGGAGCTCGTGCGCGGCGTTCCGATCAGCGAGTACTGCGACACGCACAAGCTCGCCACGGACGAGCGGCTCGGACTGTTCGTCGACGTCTGCCGCGCGGTCCAGCACGCTCACCAGAAGGGCATCATCCACCGTGACCTCAAGCCGACCAACGTGCTGGTCACATCCCACGACGGAACGCCCGTTCCGAAGATCATCGACTTCGGGGTGGCCAAGGCCACGAACCAGAGGCTGACCGAGCGCACGCTCTTCACCGAGTTCCATCAGTTCATCGGGACGCCCGAGTACATGTCGCCCGAGCAGGCGGAGATGAGCGGGCTCGACGTCGACACGCGCAGCGACATCTACGCGCTGGGCGTGCTCCTCTACCAGCTCTTGACCGGCACCACGCCAGTCGACCCCACCGACCTGCGCACCGCCGGCTTCGAGGAGATGACTCGAATGATCCGCGAGGACCAGCCCCAGGCTCCCTCCACGCGGATCAGCAGGCTCGGAGCGGATGGAGATCGGATCGCACTCCACCGGAGCACCGACGCCGGCTCCCTCACGCGCCTCTTCCGCGGCGATCTGGACTGGATCGTGATGAAGGCGCTCGAGAAGGACCGCACGCGGCGATACGACAGCGCGTCCGCATTCGCCGAGGACGTCCTGCGCCACCTCGAGGATCGTCCGGTCGAGGCGGGTCCGCCGAGCGTCGTGTACCGCGCCAGGAAGTTCGCGCACCGCAACCGGAAGACCGTTGCAGCGGTGTTGCTCCTCGTTCTCGTCATTGCCCTGGGACTGGCGGGCACGACCGCGGGTTTCCTGAGTGCAAGCGCACAGGCACGGCGCTCGGGCGCAATCAGCGATTCGCTGCAAGACGTCCTGGCCATGACCGATCCGGCGCGCGCCGCGGCCCAGGGTGACGTGGAGAGCGTGCTCGCGACGGTCCGCGAGGTGTTCGGCGAGGAGCATGCCACCTACGCCGCCGTGCTGGACACGCTCGCGCTACGGCTGCACGACGCCGGGGACTTCGACGCAGCGAGCGAGCTGGGTCGCGAATCGCTCGGGGTCTGGAAGGACGTCCACGGTGAAAGACACCCGAACACGGCCGCCGCCCTCGCTCGCCTCGGGACCTTCCTGCGCGCGCAGGGGGACTACCTGGAGGCCGAGACCGCGCTCCGGCAATCGCTGGCCATCCGAGCGAGCAGCCCGGACGCATCGGGTCCCGCGAGCCACGACGCGCGAATCGCTTTGGCGGAGCTTCTCCGCGATCGCGGGGAGTTCGCGGCAGCGGACGAGTTGCTCGAGGAGTCTCTCGCAGCCCTTCGCGCGAGTCCGACTCCGGCGCACGCTCGCATCATCGCGACGCTAGAGATGCGCGCTGCGGTTCAGCTCAACATTCCGACGGCGGACACACGTGAGACGCTGCGCGCGCTCTACGCGGAGGCGAACGGGTTCTTCCCGGACGACAGCCCCGTTCTCGCGATGGCGGCCTTGGGCTACGGGAGGATCCTGTTCCAGGAGGGCGATCTCGAGGCATCGGAACCCTATTTGCGCGAAGCGCTGGAGCGCTACCGGGCCGGTCAGGATGCGTCGGGGTTCTACCATGTGGTCGCACTCGAGCTCGTGTTCCAGCTCGTCCGGGGGCGTGAGGATCCGGAGAGCGTGCGCGAGACGGACGAGCTCCTGAGCGAGATGATCCGGTTCGCGCGGGTCTTCTGGAGCGTGGACGACCTGGTGAAGAACCAGCGCTACTACGCCGAGCGCATGGTCGAGCGCGGCAGGATCGTCGCTGCGCTGGATGCCGCCTGGGACGCATACCGGACCCTCGCGAACGCGAAGCGCCCCGCGGAAGATCGGCAGTCCCTGCGCGGCGACCTGATCGAGCTCTCGGTGAAGGTCTCGGTCGACGCCGATCTGGCTCCCGAGGTCTTCGCCCTGGCGCGGGACGCCATGGAGCTCGCGCGGCTGGACGACCCGGACAACGCGTTCGTGCAGGTGGCCCTCGGTGCCGTGCTCTACCGGCAGGGCGAGCTCGACCGGGCCGCCGAGCTCCTGGACCGGGCCCAGGAGTCCCTCGGCGACTCACGCGCACGCGAGGCCAGGAAGGTCGCCCCCGTCCTTCACACGTTCCGCGCGCTCGTCCACGCCGCCCTCGGAGACGAGGCCGTCGCACGCGAGCAGCTCGCGGTCGTCCGCGACGCCCTCGAAGGCGGGAGCGGCGGCGAGCACGGCCCCGCGCTCGTGCGCGAGGTCGAAGCTCTCCTCGAACGCTCGGCGTCCTCGAACGAGGGCGATTGAAATCCCAAGTCGTCCAGGAATCGGAGTCCCCATGTTCACAGCGCGCCTCTTCCTCGCCCTCGGCTTCAGCCTGACGTTCGGGGCACTCGCAGGTGCGAGTCACGAGCCGGATCTCGAGCAGCGGCTCGCGACGCTGGCGGAACGCCTCGAGGAGGCACGCGTGAAGGCACACGTTCCGGGCATGTCGATCGCCGTGGTGGAGAACGACCGGATCGTCTGGGCGCGCGGTTTCGGCCTGGCGGACGTGGCGGCGAGGCGCCCGGCCTACGAGGGCACGATCTACGGCATCGGGTCGACGACGAAGGCGTTCACCGCAGCGCTCGTCGGAATGCTGATCGACGAGGGCAAGGCGAGCTGGGACGACCCGGTGACGGAGTACCTGCCCTACTTCGACCTCGAGGTGCGGAGCGACGACCCGGACGCCGAATGCTCGCTGCGCGACCTGCTCAGCCACCGGCACGGCTTCGCGCGCATGTCCATCCTGTGGCTGAATCCGGACCTCTCGCGCGAGGATCTGCTGCGCACGGCCGCCGGCGCGGAACCGTGGGACGACTTCCGGGCCGCCTTCCACTACTGCAACGTCACCTACCTGGCAGCCGGCATGGCTGCGGGTGTCGCCGCCGGGAGCTCCTGGGACGAGCTGATCGAGGGTCGTCTCCTCGAGCCGCTCGGGATGACGGCGACCACGACCTCCGTGCGGGAGGCCCGCGAGGATCTGCGCCTGGCCCGCGGCTACGGGTGGAACGAGGTCGACGAAGAGCACGTACCCCTGGAGTTGATGCGAACGGACAACATCGGCCCTGCGGGCTCGATGAGCTCCAACGTGCTCGACATGGCGCAGTGGCTGCGCCTGCAGCTCGGACGCGGCGAGATCGACGGCAAGCGACTGCTCTCGACCGAGCGCATCCTCGAGACCTGGGAACCCCAGGTCCGGATGGACGCGAGAGTGGCCTACGGACTCGGGTGGATGCTGCGTGATCACGACGGACGCAGGGTCGTCGAGCACGGCGGCAACGTCGACGGCTTCAGCGCGGAGGTCGCCTTCATGCCCGATGAAGGTCTGGGTTACGTGCTCCTGATGAACCTCTCCGGCTCTCGGTTGCAGCAGGGATCCCTCGAGCTGGTGTTCGACACGCTGCTCGAAGAGTCGACCGACGGGACCGCCGTGGCCGTGGGGCAAGAGGTCGAGCTCGACGACTACCCCGGGCTCTACGTCGCCAACTTCGGGCCGTTCAGAGACGACGAGTTCGAGATCCGGATCGACGACGACCGGCTGGCCCTCGACATCCCGGGGCAGCAGTCGTCCGACCTGGAGCACCCGGACGCCGATGGCATGTGGCTCTCGACCGTGAGCCGTCGGGTGGCGGTTTCCTTCCAGCGCGACGACGGGGGAGCCGTCGTCGGGCTGACCGTCCACCAGGGCGAGTTCCACTTCGAGGTGCCGCGCAAGGGCATCGAGGTCCAACCCGAGGTGCCGGTCGAGACGCTCGAGAAGTACGTGGGGACGTACGTCCGCGCCGAGGGCGGGAAGCACGTGAAGCTCTTCGTCGAGCGGGGCCGCCTCACCATGGAGGACAAGGGGAACCACCTGGCGTTCCACACGCCTGGACCCGACGGGCACGCTCCGCTCCGGGCGCGCACGGATCAGGGCGCCACCTTCGAGGTCGACGCCGGGGGCAACGTCGACTCGTTCATCTACCACGGCAACGCCGGGGACAAGCTCTTCACCAGGCTGTCCGCTTCGGAGCTCCCGAGCCTCGAGGACGTGCTCGCCCTGCGCAGGACGGAAGCGCGCATCGCAGCGATGGTAGCAAGCGGCGGTGTCGAGCTCAGCGGCAAGGTCTGGGTCGCCCAGTCGGGCGTGCGCGGCTCTGCGACGGTCTATCTCCAGGGAACCGACAAGTACGCGAACCACCTGGACTTCGGGAGGTTCGGCCGCATCGATGTCGTCGCGGACGGAGACCAGGCCTGGTCGTACACGCCGCTGCACGGGTTCGACGTACTGAAGGGAGACGAGCTGATCCAGGCTCTGCTCGAGCAGCCCGGTGCGGTCGAGGGCGACTGGCGCGAGCGCTTCGATTCGGTGGAAGTCGTGCGCAACGACAGCGTGGACGGTCGCCCGGTGCACGTCGTTCGACTCGAGAAGGGTCACCTGCCGAGCCGCACGTACTGGATCGACGCCGAGAGCGGAGACCTCGTGCGCGTGAACCGGATCGCGATCGAGGACTCTGCTCGCATACCGGTCATGACCACTTTCTCGGAGTTCGAGGAGCACGACGGGCTGCGCCGGGCCATGCGTGTCGAGATCGAGAACCCCGCGTCGGGGAGGACCGTCCTGACCTTCGAGAAGATCGCGTCGAGACTCGAGCTACACGACGAGGTGTTCACGATCGTCAATCCCGACCCGGACGAGCAGGACTAGAAGCTAGAGACCCGGCCGAAGAGCAGGACCTCGCCGAGGCCGAAGGCCGAGCCCGGCGCGGAGTCGCGCCGTGCCGCCCGCATGGCATCCTCGGCGCGCGCTGATGCGCGCCAAGTCAATCCGGGGTAGTCCGGCCGAAGAGCAGGACCTCGCCGAGGCCCAGCCGAGGCCGAAGGCCGAGCCCGGCGCGGAGTCGCGCCGTGCCGCCCGCAGGGCATCCTTGGCGCGCGCTAATGCGCGCCAAGTCAACTCGGTAGACGGAGTCGCGCCGTGCCGCCCGCAGGGCATCCTTGGCGCGCGCTGATGCGCGCCAAGTCACAACGGGCCCGACTTGTCGGCCGCTTCTCTTAGCCGGGCACCGTGGGCAGGGCCACCTCGAACGTGGTGCCCTTGCCCCGCTCGCTCTCGACGCGGATCGTGCCCGCGCTCTGGGTCACGATCCCGTACACGACGGCGAGGCCCAGCCCCGTGCCCTCTCCGCTGGGCTTCGTCGTGAAGAACGGTTCGAAGAGCCTGGCGCGCGTCTCCGAATCCATCCCGATCCCGTCGTCGACCACGCGCAGGAGAGCGACCGACACGGCCCGGTCGGGCGTGGCGGGGACACGCCGGGTCTCGATTCGGATGGTTCCCCCGTCCGGCAGCGCGTCGCGGGCGTTGATGACGAGGTTCACCAGGACCTGCTCCATGTTTCCCGGGTCGGCGCGAACGAGGCCGGTCCACGGATCCAGATCGAGCTCGATCACGACGCTCTCCGGCAGCAGACGCGAGAGCATATCGACCGCCTCGCGGACCACCTCGTTGAGCTCCAGCAGCCTGTGGTCCGCAGAATGCTTTCGACTGAACGCGAGCAGCTGACTGGCGAGTCCCGCCGCCCTGTCGGTGGCGTGCTGGATCTCGGTGGTGAGGCGGGTGAGCTCGGGAGCGTCGCCCAGACGAGAGACGAGCACCTCCCCGCACCCGCCGATGACCATGAGGAGGTTGTTGAAGTCGTGGACGATCCCCCCGGCGAGCTGGCCCAACGCCTCCATCTTCTGGGCCTGGTGCAGGCTCTCGGTGCTCTTTCGCAGGGCCTCCTCGGCATCCTTTCGCGCCGTCACGTCGTGCGTGGCCCCGTACACGAAGAGCGTCCCGTCCCCCTGTGCCTCCACGTGCATGCACTCGTGCAGCCAGCGCACCTCGCCGGCCTTCGTGACGATCCGGAACTCGCTCTCCGAGGTGCCCAGGGGCCCGTTCACGTGACGCAGTGCCTCGGGAAGGTCCTCGGGGTGGACGATTCCGGCGCGTCCGAGCGATTCGAACTCCGCGGGCGTGTAGCCGGTCAGGCGCTCGATCGAGCCCGTGAGCCAGGTGCGCTGACTCTTGCCTGCATGTTCGCGGCGCACCCAGCAGCAGTCCGCGGTCAACTCCGAGAGTCTGCGCAACTGATGCTCTCGCTTGCGTAACGACCGCTCGGTTCGGCGGCGCTCCTCGACCTCTCTCTCGAGCATCGCCGTGCGCTCGACAGCGTTTGCCTCGAGGGCCCCGCATTCGCGCTCCAGCTCCTCCATGCGAGCGCGTTCCGACGTGACATCGTGGCTGATCCCCAGGATCCCGGCCTGTGCTCCGGTGCGATTGAGGTACGGCACCTTGGTCGTCTGCAGCACTCTCTCGACGCCGGCGTAGTTGCGGCGCCCCTCGGTCCTGGACGGTCGCCGCGCCTGGAGGATGTCCCCGTCCGCCGCTCGTATCTCCCGCGCCTCGGTCGGGTCGAACAGGGCGAAGTCGTCTCGGCCGACGACCTCCTCGGGGCTTCGACCGAGCACGGCGGCTCCCGCTCGGTTCATGTAGACGTAGCGACCGTCGCGGTCCTTCAGGAACATGGGCTCCTCGGCGCCCTCGGTGACCGTGCTGAGCTCGGAGAGTCGCCGGCGAGTCCTGCGCAAGAGCCACAGGCAGACGAGCAGGGCTCCAACCGCGACCGTCAACGCCAGCGGCCAGGCGACCGCAGACGGGGAGCCTGCGTCGGCGGATCGAGAAGCCCACGTAGCGAGGTGCAGGACGTCCATCACCGACCGTGCGCCGGGACAGAGGTTCGCAGCGGGGGGCGGGCTGCGTGGAGCAACTCTCTCGTCCGGCGTGGCGGACGCGAGGCAGCTTATCAGGGCGGCACGGATTCCGCCCGCCCGTGAGACCGGCCGCCGGCCCTACTTCGAGAGGACTACCCGGTCCCCGCTCTCGAGGCTGACTCCGAGCACCGCCGAATGCTTCGCCGAGAAGCTCAAGAGCTGCCCTCGCTCCTCGTCCAGGGCCAGGCAATCGGGCTGGTCGAGCTGAGGCCCGCGACCGTCCTGGGGCCCGGAAACGAGGGTGCGCTCGCCGGTGGCGGTGTCGATGGCGACGACGAATTCCCCCAGGAACACCCCCATGTAGAGCGTCTCACCGAGAGCGTCCACGGCCAGCCCCCCGGCACCACTCATGGTGGGCCCGTTCCCGTCGAACCCGTGGGTGAGCTCCGTTCGGAACCCCGTCTCGAGGTCCACGCTCAGGACGCGCGCGTAGATCCCCGAGTCTTCGGAGACGAAGACGCGCCCGCCGATCGGGTCGAGCTCCATCTCCTTCATCCCGAGGAACGCCTCGCCCAGGCCGTCACCGTTCCTGGAGACCACGCGCTGGATACCGGACTCCGGATCCAGCTCGAAGATCCCCTTCAACAAGCTGTCCAGGATCAGGAGCTTCCCGTCGGGATGGCGCACGATGGAGGAGGGCTTCCTGAATCCGAGCCCGGGCAGCCCGAGTGCGATGACCGTGCGGTCGCCCGAAGCGAGATCGACCGAGAACACGCGGTCGGCGCCGGTGTCCGTGACGAACACCCTGCCGTTCTCCAGGTCGAGAGCCATGCCGGCGATGTTCTTGAGCTTGTCTCCCTCCCCCACGGTTCGCCCCGAGATCAGCTCGCGATCCCCTCGGAGGAGATCGATCTCGGCGATGAAATTGCCGAACCGATCGAGCCCGAACCAGCGACCGTCCTGCCCCGCGATCGGAACCAGGTCGCCGAGCGGGAGGCCGCGCCCCACGCCGTCGGAAACGATGCGGCCGCCCGAACCGTCCGCCGGATCGACCGAGAGGACGGCGTCTCTCGCCGAGTCCGTGACCAGCAGGCGCCGGTTCGCCTCGTCGAAGGCGAGGCCGAACAGAGCGAAATCCCGGTCCAGGGTCAGGATGGTCTGCTGCTCGCCCGTTACCGGATTCACGGAGTAGACCCTGCTCGCCCCCTGGTCCGCGACGTAGATCAGACCGAACTTCGGGTCCACGTCCATGGACGTCGCGAAGGTGAACGTGTCCGGATTGCTCGCCAGGGCACTCAACCCACTGTTCGGGTCCACACGCCGGATCGCGTCGAAGCCGAGCACGTAGACGGCGCCGTTGTTCAGGATCACGTCCTGTTCGCCAAAGAGCGGCGTTCCCGCGAACGCGGTGGAGGCCCCGGTCGCGGCATCGACGACCCACCGCCCGGCTCCCGTGATGATCAGGAGCGTTCCCGTCGCCGCGTCGTACTCGAGCCCTCCGAGCGAGGTGATCTCGGGTACATCACCCGACACCAGGAGCGCTTCCCGGTCACCGGTCAGCGAGTCCACCTCGATGATCGCCTCGAGCCCCAGGTCCGCGACGTATGCCGTCTGTCCGCCCGGAACGACGGCCACGTCGAACGGCACCACGAAGAGGACACCGGCGCCGCGGTCGTCCCCCGAGACCAGCTGCACGTCGCCCTTGGACGAATCGAAAGAGTAGAGGGCCTGAGCCCCGGAATCGACGAGCCAGGCCGTCTTCGAGTCGAAGTCGATCCCGAGCAGGTTCTCGAACAGGACTCCACTCCGGACCTGCACGCGAGCGACGTCGTCGAAGACGGCACCGTTCGCGTCTTCGATCGCCACGTCGATGACGTTCTCGCCCGAAGCGAGCGGAACGGTCGCCGACCAGGTCCGAAAGCCGTCGGTACTGGCGGCGTCCACTCCGTCGACGCGGACCGCGGCGATGGCCGATTCGCCGGCCGTGCTCGTCCCCGACACGGTGATCGAGGAGCTGTCGGTCGCCGAGCCGCTCGCGGGGAAGCCGACCCGGGCGGTCGGCCCGACGTCTCCTCCTCCACCTCCTCCACCGCCGCAGGCGATCAACGGGAACAGGAACAGGGTGACCAGGACAACTCTGGGGGGATTCTTCATGGGGGGGCTCCGGGGATGTCGGCCCTCGAAGGTGGGGCCTCCGGTGACGGCGTCTTCCGCTCCCCGGCCCGGGGTGGAAATCGCAGGAAACCCGCGAGACCCGGGTAGCATCGCCCCATGGATCGGTCCCACAGCCGCGCGACACGGCTCCTCGAGCGCATGGGAGGGGGCGATTCCGAGGCTGCGACGGAGCTGCTCGAGCTGGTCCGGGAGGAGCTCCACTCGCTCGCGCGCAACCTGATGCGCGGCGAACGACCGGGACACACGCTCCAACCGACGGCGCTCGTGAACGAGGCCTGGCTCCGGCTCATGGGAGCGGAAGCCCCTCTCGCGGAAGACCGGCGTCACTTCCTGCGACTGGCCGCGCGAGCCATGCGCCGGGTCCTCGTCGACCACGCCCGCGCGCGCAGTCGCGACAAGCGCGGCGGCGGTCGGACTCACGTGCAGCTCGACGACGCCTGGGAGGAGTGGCAGAAGGACAGCGTCGACGTTCTCGAGCTGGAAGAGGTGCTGCGAGGCCTGGACGAGCAGGATCCCGAGCTCGCCCGTGTGGTCGAGCTGCGCTTCTTCACCGGTCTCACGCTGTCCGAGACGGCGGCCGTGCTCGGTACCACGGAGGAAGGAGTGCGCTGGTCCTGGAAGCTGGCCCGGGCCTGGCTGCGGCGCGAGCTCGAGCGCGGGCGTGAGGGAGCGGGATGACCCCGGACTGGCCCCGTGTTCGCGAGCTCTTCGAGCTCGCGTCGAAGGAGCCCGCCGATCGGCGCTGGGCGTTCCTGGCCGAGGCGTGCGCCGGCGACCGCGCGCTCTTCGACGAGGTCGCCTCGCTGCTGGAGGCCTCGACGGAAGACGACGACGACCTCACCCCTCCCGGCGCCGACGCGGTCCGCTCCTTGATCGGGGCCGCGCCGGGCCAGCTCGCAGAGGGCACGACGATCGGCGGCTTTCGCCTCGTGCGAGTGCTCGGCGCGGGAGGCATGGGCGTCGTCTACGAGGCCGAGCAGGAGAGCCCAAGCCGCCGTGTCGCGCTCAAGGTCATGCGATTCGGACTGGACACCGACCGCGCCGCGCAGCGCTTCCGGCACGAGGCCGAGGTCCTCGCCGGCCTTCGCCACCCGGGCATCGCGACGATCCACGAGACGGGCGTTCACGTCGTCGGGGACCGAGAAGTGCCGTGGTTCGCGATGGAGTACGTGGAAGGCGCGCGCACGATCGTCGAGCACGCGGAGGAAGCAGCGCTGTCCGTGGAAGCGCGCCTGCGCCTCTTCGTCGCGGTCTGCGAAGCGGTGCACCACGGCCACGTCAAGGGCGTCATCCACCGCGACCTGAAGCCGGAGAACATCCTGGTCGACGCCGACGGACGTCCGCGCGTGATCGACTTCGGCGTGGCGCTCGCGACCGACGCCGATCTCGCGCTCTCCACGTTCCAGACGCAGGAAGGCGCGGTCCTCGGAACGCTCTCGACCATGAGCCCCGAGCAGATCGCGGGCAAGCGCGGCGACCTCGATCTGCGCAGCGACGTCTATTCGCTCGGCGTCGTCCTGTACCGGCTCCTGACGGGACGCTATCCGCACGAGATCGCCGAGCTGTCCTTGCCCGAGGCCGCGCGAGTCATACGCGACGACCCGCCGACGCGGGCCGGCGTCCACGACACGCGCCTGCGCGGGGACCTGGAGACGATCCTGCTCGAGGCGCTCGAGAAGGAGCCCTCCAGGCGCTACTCCTCCGCGGCGGCGCTCGGAGACGACGTCGAGCGCTTCCTCGCCGGCGAACCGATCCGGGCGCGGCCTCCGAGCATCGCCTACCAGGCCCGGCTCTTCACGCGCCGGCACCGCGCGCTCGTGGGGGCCCTCCTCGCCGTGGCGGTGGTGTCGCTCGTCGGAGCCGGCGTCAGCCTGCGCTACGCGCTGCGGGCGGAGCGGGCCGCCGGCGATGCGACCCGGCGCTACGGAATCGTGCGGGACGTGGGCCGCGACCTGCTCTACGACGTCCTCGACGAGATGGACGGGCTCGCCGGCGGCTCGCAGGCGCGCGCGCGCGTCGGCGAGACGGCGCTGACCTACCTCGAAGCGCTGGAGCTGGAAGCGGGCGACGATGCGGATGTGCTCCACGATCTGTTCGTCGGCTACCACCGGGTCGGGATGCTCCTCGGCGATACGCGCCGTGCGAGCCTCGGACTCAACTCCGAGGCCGTCCGGAGTCTCGAGCGCGCGCTCGGGGTCGAGGAGCGCATCCGCGCTCTCGAACCGGACCGGCCGGGCCTGGCGCGGACCTCGCTCCGCTTGCGGCTGGATCTCGGTCGCCTGCTCGAGGAGCTGGGGCGCACCGAGGAGGCGCGCGTCCTGTTCGAAGAGGTCCTCGGCGCGGCGGCTGCGAGCGGCGTCCACGACCTCGTCGGCTCGGCACTCCTTCAACTCGGGGACCGCGCTCGCGATCACGGAGATGCCGAGGAGGCGTCCGCGTTCTACGAGCGTGCCCGGGAGGCCTGGGCGGCCAGTACCGGTCCAGGATCGCTGGACCTCGCCCTCGTCCTGGATCGCCTCGGCTCGATCGCGCTCGACGCGGGTGACGTCGAGAACGCAGTCAGCTCGTTCCGTGATGGGCTCGCGCTGGTGCGGCAGCTCGCCGAGCAGTCACCGTCGGACCTCGACGTTCGCGCGCAGGAGGTCTGGGCCCTCGGAAACCTCGCGGCCGCCGCGGAGCGTCGCGGGGAGCTCGAGCAGTCGCGGGACTACGCGGTGCAATCCGTGGCCGCTGCGGAGGTCCTGGTCGGCGAGGACCCGAAGAACTCCTACTCGCGTCTCGAGCTGGCATGGGCCCTCGAGCAACGCGGAGTCGCCGAGCGCCTCCTGGGCGAGCTCGTCGAAGCCCGCGCCAGCTTCGCTCGTGCCGCTGACCTGCTCGACCGGAACCTGGCGCTCGAACCTTCCAACCTCCACCTGCGCTCACGGGCGGCCGAGCTGCGGGCGAAGGAGAGCGTCGCACTGCGTCAGTCTGGAGAGGGCGAGGGGGCCCTGTCCGTCGTTCGCGCCGCCGTGCAGGAGCTCGAAGCCGTCTTGCGCGCAGAGCCCGGCGTGGTCGACCGCGACCGAGCTCTCTGTTTCTCGCTCAGCGTACTGCTCGACACTCTCCTCGAGCTGGATCGGCTGGCCGAGGCGGTCCCTGTGGTCGAACGGTTCTCTGAAGCCTCTCGCAGCCTCGCTGCACGTTCCGCGGGCAACGCGATCGACCAGCGGCGCCTGTTGCTGGCCTACGATCGGGTCGGGATGATCCAGCAGAGGCGCGCGGCTGACGACGCTCTGTCTCCGGAGGAGCGGCTGTCCTGCCATGCCCGCGCTGCCGAGGCCTACCGCGATTGCCTCACCGTCTTCGATTCCTTGCGGGAGCAGGGCTTCCTGTATCACGGGGACGAGGAGGCCGCGCGCTACGTAGAGAACGAGCTGGCCGCCTGCGAGGAGGCCCGAGACCGTATGGAATCCGAGCTCTCGCGCTGACCCCGCTCCAACTTTCCGAAGTATTTGAAAGTTCAAGGCCGTCAATCCCGTACCCTCTAGGGATGGCGCTCGAGAACGTCCGCACGGAGCTCGGCCTCCTCTGGGCTCGCCTGGGGCCCTTCTGGGGGATATCGCCCGCCACGGCGCGCGTCCACGCCCTGCTCCTCTCCACCGCCGACCCGCTCGACGGCGAGACGATCGCAGACATGCTCGAGATGAGCCGTGGAGCCGTGAGCATGGCTTGCCGCGATCTGGCCGACTGGGGACTGGTCCACTCCGAACGCCAGGCCGGGAGCCGCCGCGTGACGTATCGCGTCGAGGAGGATCCCGAGAAGGTCATCCGCGGCATCGTCGCGACGCGCAAGCGACGCGAGTGGAACCCCATCGCCGAGGCCGTCGGCGGCTGGAACGCCGAGCTGGTCGGCGACCGATCCGCCGACGCGAGCGCGCTGCGCTCCCGGCTGGCCGAGCTCGAGGGGCTGATGGGCCTGATCGACTCGACCGCCGCGACCTTCCTCGACGGCGGCCTCATCCCACGCCTCGGCCTCAAGGCCCTGGTGAAGAGCGCGCGTTCGCTACGGAGCAGGAAGAAGCCCCGTTCGAAGCGCTGACCCCGACCTTCCCCCCGCAAGGAGATCGCCATGGATCCCATCACCGGCTTCTTCACCGCCCTCGGACTCCTGTTCCTCCTGGCCGTCGCGACGCTCGTCGCCGTGAAGCGCCCGCTGTACGACATCCTGTGCGAGATCTGCGGCGCCCCCCACCGGGCTCGCTTCTGGATGCGCTTCTTCGGGGCGAGCCTCCTGCTCTCGGTGCTCTTCTTCTGCCTCTGGTCCCCGCCCGAGGCGAAGAACGAGGTGATCACGTTGCTCGAGATCCTCGCGATGATGCGCGCGGGCCTCTTCGGCCTGCTGAGCGCCCTCGGACTCCTCGCCGTCGTCATGCTGGTCTGGCAGGCACGCTTCGAGCGCGGACTGGTGCCGCCGCGTCCGGTGGATCCGGCGAGCTTCGCGGAACGGCCGCCGGCCTGACCGTTCTCCGGAACCCGGCGCGACGCGCAGGGTTGTGGACGGTGTCGCCCGCACCGTCACCCACAGGCCCTGCATGTGCTTCTTCCTCCCCGCGCTCCTCGTCTCCGCCGCTCTCACGAGCTTCGCCACGAACGTTCTCGAGCTGGCGCACTTCCTGCGGCAGTCGTCGCCCACCGTCGAGGTCGCGCAGACGACCCTGGTGAGGGGCCGCATCCTCTCCCCGGAAGGATGGCCGGTACACGCGCTACCTATCCGGCTCGAGCGGAACCGGAACCAGAGCAGTGAGACGGCAGGCGGACCCCGGGAGTGGGAGGACCTGCACCAGGTGACGGGCGCGGACGGCGAGTTCGAGTTCACGCTCGAGCTGGCGCCCTCGATGCTGGTCAAGGTCGTCGTGGAGCCCCCCGGTCTTGCGGCAGCCAGCTGGTGGCTTCCGCGGCTCCGTTCCGGGGAGGTCCGGTCACTTGGCGATCTGGTGCTCGAGGAGGTCGGCTCGGTCGAGGGGAGCATCGTCGATCCGAGCGGTCGTCCCGTCGAGGGTGAATGGGGCGTGCTCGCGCGGCGGGACCTCGATCCCTTCGGCGACGGCCGCTCGCCGGGCTGGTGCACGTCCGAGCTGGATCCGTCCACGGGGAGGTTTCGGATCGACGGCATCCCTCCGGGAGAGGTGTCGGTCAGCGCTCACAACGATCTCGCCAACTGGATCGAAGGTCCCGTCGTTCGGATCGAGCCGGGTGGGGTCGAGGAGGTGCGGATCACGTACACGGGACCCGGCTGGGCCGGCGGATCACTGTGGTTCCCTGGATGCGCAACAACTTCTCCAGCCCCCTCGTCGACGAGATCGCCATCACGGTGCGAGCAGCGGGTCGCGAACCCGTCGCGTCCACGAAGATTCCGGGCTCTGCGAACAGCTACTCCTTCGATGATCTCGACCCCGCGCTCACGTACAGCGTCCGAGTCGAGGCACCTGGGTTTCGCACGTGGACGCGGGACGGAGTCACGCCGGGCTCCAGGGTCGGTGCATCCCTGGTCGGAAACGGCTCCATACGACTGTCCGTGATCGACGGGGCCGGAGCACCCGTACCGAGCTACCGCCTGTCCGCGCGCATCCACGGAGTCAGCTTCACCCCGAACTCTTCTACCCTGCTCGAGGCCGATCAAGCTCCGCCTCCCGACGGGGTCTTCCAGGGCTTCGTCCCCGGGGACTACACGCTGCTGCTCGAGACTCGGGGTCGAGATCCGCTCGAGGTAGCGGTCTCCGGTCTCGTTCCGGGCGAGACACGGGACGTCGTCGCACGGCTCCAGGATGCCGGAAGGGCGCGGATCGAGGGCGTCGTCCGCGCCGGCGATGGAGCGCCTCTCGCCGACACGGCGGTGATCCTCTATCGCCCGGCGCTGCTCGACGATTCGCCCGAGAGCCCCTTCTTCAAGGGCTGGGTGTGGTCCGACGAGGACGAGCGGAGGTTTCGCAAGGAGGTCGGCCGCACGACCACCGGACCCGAGGGCAGGTTCGTCCTGTCGGATGCCGCGACCGGGCACGCCATCGTGCGCGTCCTGCCCGGGCCGGGACTCGAAGTCGTGCGCGAGCTCGACCTCCTCCCGGGCGATGCTCCCTGGCTCGACGTCCTGTGCGGACCCTTCTCGTACGTGGTCGGAGAGCTCCTGGTCCCACCGGGGGTCTCGTTGGAGGGCCTCGAGGTGCTCGTCGGAGTCTCGGAGCACACGCAGCACAAGAGCATCGAGTTGTGGGAGCCCGACGTGGAAGCCGCCGGGAGCCGCGTGAGGCCGGACGGCTCGTTCCGGGTGGGCCCACTGGCCATCGGCGAGACGTGCATCGCGTTGGTCTACTCCGCGACGGGTGTGGAGCGTGACCGGGGCGACGGCCTGATCCTGCGGGACATCGACTTCTCCGTCGACCGACCCGGAGACGTCGGTCTGGACTTCGATCTGCGCGCGGACTTCTGGGGGAACCTCGAGGTCGCGCTGCAGGTCGACGGAGCGCCGGCGGACGGATACACGATCACGCTCGCGAACGACGTGCACTGGGCCCAGGGCACCACCTCGGGAGGCGGAGCGAGCCGCCTGGTCGCGGCGGGCGGCGACTATCGAGTCAGGGTCCAGCCCCGCGACCGTCGCTTCGAGGTCGTCCTCGAGAACGCGGTGACGGTTCCTCCGGGCGGAGTCGGGCGCACGCGAGTCGACCTCGCGCTCGAGCGACACGAGCTCCGAGCTCGCTGCGAGGAGGACGACACGGCCGCCTCGAATGCGAAGCTCCTGGTCATGACCACCGACCGGGACGGTCGCGTGCTCCAGTCCCGCGTGACGACCGATGACGCGGGCGGGGTTCAGCTCGCGTACCCGGCCGGGACGGTCCTCTGGATCACACCGGACGCGCAGGAGCGTTGGCCGCGCTTCTGGACGCGGGAGCTCATCGATGACCTGCCCGCCGTCGAGTGGACCGACGTCGGCCCCGTCCCCGCGGTGGTCGAGCTGTGTCCGCAGGGAGACTAGCCGCTACTCGGCTTCCGTGTGCTGCTCGAAGTCCTCCGGGAGCAGCACCTCCCGGTAGTAGCGCTTGAGCTTCTCCTCGTAGTCGGGGTCGTGCTCTTCGCCGAGCAGCGCCTTCCTCTCCATCTCCAGGTACTCCGCGTGGAGGTCGTACACCTTCCGGAAGTAGGTCCTGTACTCGGCGCGTGTCGGCTCCTTGTCGCCGGGGGGATAGCCGCCCCCGCCCTTCATCATCCGGAGCGTGTCGGCGGTCTTCTCGACCACCCCCTCGTACTGGTGCATCAGCTCGAAGAGACCGATCAACGACTTCTGCATGCGCAGGTCCTGGCGCTCGTCGTAGGGTGCTCCCGTGTCCTCGTGCGGCACGTCCTCGTGCACGAACTCCCTCGTGCCCGTGGGTTTTCCTAGCACGCCGCTCTCGACGATCGTCTCGAAGGCTGCACGGGCGATCAGCAGGTTTCCCTGCTTGCTCGGGTGAACGTAGTCGAGGAAGAGGTCGAAGCCGGGCGCGTGCGGTGCGGTCGCCGCGACGAAGGCGGCCTCTGCGTCGAGGAGGATGACGTCGTCGCCGCGATCGGCCAGCAATCGGAGCGTCTGGTTGAACGAGCTCAGAGCCCGGAACGGATTGTGGTCCAGGTCGCTGGCCTTGCGGAACGCCTCGAGTGCTTCTTCGTGACGTCCCAGCGTCGCCAGGGCTCGCCCGCGATGAAAGAACGAGGCTGCGTGCAGCGGCTCGAGTTCGATCGCGCGGTCGAACGCCTCGACGGCCTCCTCCGGACGCTCCTCCAGCGAGTGTCGCCGGCCTAGCTCGAAGACCTCCCGCCACTCTTCGAGAGCGCTCCCCGTCAGCTCGTTGATCGACACGTTGGGATACCAGTCGCGCAGGTTCACCGGGACCGCCACGAGCATGAGGGGGACGTCGTGCCGACTCGCCTCGTCGACCATGTGCTGCACGGTGTAGGCGAAGTGCTCCCCGACCTTGGCGAGTTGCTCGGGGTCCTGCCGCAGCTCCCGCGCGACGCGTTCGACCCGGGTCCAGCGGTCGTGCAGGCGGTGATCGCGGTTTCCTCCCCGCAGCGTGTTCTCGGGCTGCAACCAGCGCCGTCCGTGGCTGCTGATGAACTGGAGCAGGCGGGAGCTCCGCGTGATGCCGGCGGTGCGGCCCCGGTAGGTGCGGCGCTCCAGGAACTCGTTGTTGCCGCTGTAGAGGATCATGAGGTCCGGGTCCATTCGGACCACCTCGTCGAAGACCTGCCGCACGCGGTAGCTCGCCCACGCGTGCGCGCTCACGTTCAGGACCTCGACCTGACGCTCGGGGAAGGCCTCTTGCAGGGCAGCCGCCAGGTACTCGCTGTAGATCTCGTCTGGCGGATGCGGCCATCCGGCGCTGGCGGACCCCCCCAGGCAGAAGACGCGCAGGGTGTTCTCCGGCTTCTCGACCGTGAAGCGCAGGTCCCGGCTGCGATACGTCTCCGGGTGGACGACGTGGAAGTAGCTCGCCCCATCCTCCTCGACCTCCGAGAAGATCGACGACGGCGAGGTCAGGTTCAGGTAGGGATCGTCGGAGAAGCGCAGCGGCAGCACGCGCAGCACGAGCTCCGCTATCAGCGCGAGCCCCAGGAGCACCAGGGTGGGGACCAGCGCAAACAGGACCTTCTTCTCGAGCGGGAGCTCCTGTTTGGCGCGAGTCATGGCGTGAGTCTAGCGTCCGGAAGCGTCGTCGGATCTCGGTGGACAGCGACGGATTCCCCTCGCACCCCCCTTGTCGCTCGCGTTCGACGGCCGTTCCTCGTGCCCGGGGATCTCGGTATCCTCCAGGCGATCATGGCTCCCTCGTGCTCCGTCGCCCGTCTCGTGCTCACCGGGCTCGCAGTCGTGTGCACCCTCTCCTGCGGCGACGAACATGGTCCGCAGTCGACGGAACCCGTCCGGAGCTTGGCAGGGCCTCCCGCGCCCCTTCCTGCAGACGCCGTTCTGTTCCGACTCCATGGGGATCACCCCGGCGACTGGTTCGGGGCGGCCGTCACGGGCCTCGGCGACGTGACCGGCGACTCGATCCCGGACTTCGCCGTCGGTGCGCACCAGAACGTGAACGGTGGACCCCGACCGGCTCCCCATGCAGCGCCCGGCTACGTCCACGCCTACTCCGGTGCGACGGGCGCACGCCTGTACACCCTGCACGCCACGGACAGCAAGAACATCGACGGGACCGACGACCACTTCGGGGCCGCGCTCGGCACGATCATCGACCTCGACGGGGACGGAGCCCGGGAGGTCGTGGTCGGCGCGTACCTGCACGACGGCGGGGACCGCATCGCGAACTCCGAGGACGAGAACACGGGTGGCGTGTTCGTGTTCTCGGGAGCGACGGGAACGTTGATCCGGCGGCTTCCGGGACTCCGCTGGGGAGACCGCTTCGGGACCTCTCTCGCCACGATCGCGGACATGGATGGTGACGGGAAGCGCGACCTCCTGGTCGGCGTCGAGAAGGCAGACGATCCGCGACCGCTCAACGAGAAACGGATCAACAACGAGGGCAGCATCGAGGTCCTGTCGAGCGCGACCTTCGAGGTCCTCTCGCGAGCCTTCGGCGCGGGCTACAACGGTCACATGGGGCACTGCATCGTGCCCATGGACGACGTCGACGGCGACGGGAAGCCGGACTTCGCCGGAGGCGCCTTCCTCTATAGCTACGACGGCCTGCAGCGAGAAGTCGGCGGCCAGGGCCGCCCGGCTACGGGCGCCGGACCCAACCACGAACGCGGAGCCGCGGGTGTGTTCTCGAGCCGGACGGGACGTCGGCTCGTGACGTGGAAGGGCACCGCACGCATGGACCGCTTCGGGTTCTCCATCGCGACCCTTCGCGATCCCGGAGGTTTCATCGCCCGGATCGCCGTCGGTGCGGTACAGAGCGGCTGGGTCGGTGACTATCACGGGCCGGGGTACGTCCGCGTCTTCTCGAGAAAGGACACGTCGTTGCTCGGCGAGCTCACGGGCCCTGCGCTCGGCGACCAGTTCGGCTGGTCGTGCATCAACGCGGGCGATAGAGACGGCGACGGACACGACGACCTCTTGGTGGGTGCGCCGTCGTCGATCACCGTCAGCAAGGAGGGGATGCTCGACCGCCCCGGGAGCCTCTATCTCTACTCGGGAGCCGACCTGTCGCTGCTCGCGTCCGCGCGCGGCCTGGATCCCAACGACCAGTTCGGGACGGCCACGGCCGACATCGGCGACCTCGACGGCGACGGCCTGTCCGAGATCCTCGTCGGCGCGCCCGAGAACGTGATCGGACAGACTCGACCGGGCTACGCCGTGGTGGTCTCCGGAGCGTTCTTCGACTCGCGGGCGGATTGACGGTCCGATCGTGATCCGGATAGCCAAGCGGCTCGCCGTCCTGGGTGCATCCCTGGCGGTATGTCTCGTCGCACTGGAGATCGCCCTCCGCGTGCGCGTGCGAGGGCGCGACGCGGGGACGCTCGAGACGGCTTTTGCGCGAGAGTGGCCCGTGCCCGAGAAGGGAGAGGCGCAGCTGGCCCACATCATCGAGCTGAGCGAGGACCCCCGGATCGTCTACCGGCTCAGGAAGAACCTGCGGCGCGTGCGGTTCGTCGGAAAACCCCTGAGCACGAGCTCCCTCGGGTTCCGCGGGCCCGAGCTCCCTCCGGCCGAAGCGAACACGCGGACCATCGTGGGGCTCGGCGACTCGGTGATGTTCGGCAGTGGAGTGACGGACAGCGAGACCTACCTGCGCATCCTCGAAGCCGAGCTCTCGTCGCGCTTCCCCGGGCTCCTCTGGCGCGCGATCAACACGGGCGTCAACGGCTACAACACGGTCATGGAAGTGGCCACGCTCGAGCGCTGGGCCCCCGAGCTCCAGCCCGACGTGGTTGTTCTCGGACTCGTCACCAACGACCTCGGCCTGCCCAACTTCATCCGGATCGAGGAGGACGTCTTCAGCCTGCAGAAGTCGTTCCTCGCGGAGCTCGTCCTGGAGCGCTGGGGCGGTGAGTCCGGCGACGTACCGGAGGGCGAGTGGGTCGACCGCGAGTGGCGTCTGACGGAGGACCCCGAGCAGGTCCCCGAGGCGTACCGCTGGATGGTCGGCTGGGAACCGTTCCGCGAAGCCCTCGACCGTCTCGCGGAATTGAGCCGCCGGGACGGCTTCGAGGTGATCGCGTTCGTCACCCGGCCGAACCAGCGCACGAAGGCGATGCTCGACGAGGCAGCCGCGCGCGGCTTTCGCACCTTCCACATCGGGGAGCGCATCCGGCGCTACTTGACGGAGCACGGGATCGAGGACTACGCCGGGTCCGAGCTCGTGGTCGGCGAGAAGGACCCCCACCCGTCAGCGATTCAGCACCGGATCATCGCCGAGGCACTGCTCGAGGTCCTCGAGGAGCTCGACTCGTTCGAGCGTTGAGGCGACCGGAGAAGAGCCTATCCTTGTCCCGCGCCCGCCGTCGGTGTCGAGACGGCCGTCCGCGAGATGCACGATCCTCGCCATCCGATCCCGGGGCTGCGCGCGCTCGCGCTCGCCGCCGCCTTGCTCGCGAGTTGCGGTGACATCAACACGCCGCCGCACGCGCACCGGGAACCCGCGCCGGCGCCGGAAATGCGTCCACAACTGGCACCTCCCGTCTGGGACCCCGTGTGGGACGCGGCGTTCGTCGGTCGCGAGCACCTGTCCAACCCGACGGACCGGTCGATCGACGTCAGCTTGATCCCGCGCGGCCCCGTTGAGATCGAGGTGGACTACGGAGAGGAAGGCATCGATCGCACGGCCGCGCCGACCACTCCGGTCATCCCTGGTCGGGCGCTGCGGGTGCGTCTCGACGGGCTCCGTCCGAGCGCGGCTCACGGATACCGGGTCCGCTGGCGCGAGCCGGGCGCGACCGAGTGGTTGCAGGGCCAGGCGGCCGAATTCACGACGCAGCGCGCCCCCGGCGTGTCGTACCGCTTCGCGATCCAGACCGACTCGCACCTCGAGAACATGTTCCTCGAGGACGGGCGGCCTGCCCTGCTCGCCACATATCGCGACTGCCTCGAGCTCATGGCCGCCGATCGCCCGGACTTCGTCTTCAGCCTGGGGGACTTCGCGATGACGGAGCTCCTGCGGGCGAAGGGGACCAGCAAGCTGGCGGACAGTCTCGACGAGGCGCGCCGTCGCTATACGCGGCAGCGCCAGGAGATCACGAACCTGACGCGAGCCGCGCCGTTCTTCCTCGCGATCGGGAACCACGACGGCGAGCAGGGCTGGTGGCGGAACGGGACGACCGAATCCCTGGCGGCCTTCAGTACGCGGGCGCGGAACGAGCTCGTCCCCGGACCGGACCCCGGTGCGTTCTACCGCGGAAGCTCGGTCGTCACGGACGAGGCCGGCATCCGCCGCGCCTACTACTCCTTCACCTGGGGCGACGCGCTCTTCGTCGTGATCGATCCGTACTGGAACACACTTCTGAAGCCTCACCCCAACGGACCGCCGAAGCAGTCGGGAGACTCGTGGGACTGGACCCTCGGGAAGAGGCAGTACGACTGGCTCCAGCGCGTGCTCTCGTCCGGGAGCGCCCGCTTCAAGTTCGTCCTCGCACACCAGATCACCGGCGGGATCGACGGCTACGGACGCGGAGGCATCGAGGCGGCCCGGCACTCGGTGGCCGGGAACGCGAGCTACGAGTGGGGCGGCGAGGACGTCAATGGAAGAGACGTCTTCCGCGGCCGTCGCCCGGGCTGGATGCACGGCCCGATTCACCAGATCCTCGTGGACACCGGTGTGGACGTCTTCTTCCACGGCCACGACCACGTGTACGCGCACCAGGTTCTCGACGGCGTGATCTACCAGGCCTGTCCGCAGCCGTCGGCATCGCTCCCCTTCGGCCACCGCGAGAAGGGGGCCTACGTCGAGGGAACGATCCTCGCCAACTCCGGCTACCTGCGCGTGAGCGTCTCCCCCACCGAGACGCGCGTCGAGTACGTCAAGGCGTCCGCAGGCGAGGTCGGAAGCGTCGCCCACGCCTACGCCATCTCCGCCGACTGAGCCGTAGGGCACGGCGCCCTGCCGCGATTTCTGCGAGAATGGCGAGGTGAGCCCTGACGGTGGTCCCGTCCTTATGAACGAACCACGTCCCCATCTCCGAGGCCCCCCATGCACCTGTCGACCCCCCTCGTCGCGCTCCTCCTGTCCTCCGCGCCCCTCGCCCAGTCCGTCGCCTGGGTCGTCTCCCCCAGCGACCCGACCGCCGACTTCCCCGACATCCAGTCCGCGATCGATGCGGCGGCGAACGGAGACTCGGTGATCCTCCGCTCGGGCTCCTACGACAACTTCGAGATCGACGGGAAGGCCCTGACGGTCGTCGCGGACGACGGCGTCACGGCGAACGTGCTGGGCTTCGGACCCGGCGACGCGTTCGTCCGTGTCGTGAACCTGTCACTCGGGCAGACCGTGGTACTGCGCGGGCTGCACGTGATCTCGGGGCAGGTCTTCGGCAGCACCGTCGCCGTGCGGCTCGCCGACAATGCCGGGACCGTCTGGATCGAAGACACGACGATCGGGATGTTCAACCCTTTCTCGCAAGGGGTCGATGACCTCCACGGGATCCGGGTCGAGAACTCGGACTCGGTGCTCCTCGTGGACTGCGACGTCGACGCGCACCGCGCTTCCGAGGCGCTCTCGATCGACGACTCGACCGTCTACGTGTACGGAGGCAGGTACGAGGGAGGCACCGGCGCAACCAACGGCGCCTTCCCGGCCGTCTACCACGACGCCGGTCACGGGGCACGGCTCGACGGCGGCGCGCTGCTCGCCTTCGGAGCGGACTTCATCGGCGGCAGGGGGCTGGACGCCAATCCGTTCATCTGTGATCCCCCGACCGCGGGCGGAGACGGCGTTCGTCTCATGGATGGCGGCTTCACCGAGCTCGACCTGTTGGTAGCTGCGGGAGCCGGGGGCTCCGGCGGGCCTTGCGGGCAGCCGGACGGCGCGAGTGGGCTGCCCGTCAACGAGCTGGGCGGCACCCGCTCGACGTTCGGGAGCCACGCACGCTCGCTCTCGATGAACTCGCCCGTGTACGTTGGGGATACCCTGACACATACGTTCACCGGGTCACCCGGTGAGGTGGTGTTCACCGTGTACGCGGCCTCGCTGGTGCCACCGACCTTCGCTCCGCAATACGCCGGACCGGCGATCCTCGGCAACCCGCACTTCTTCCTCAAACACGGAGTGGTCGGAGCCGGGGGGACGCTGGTCACTTCGCTGGTCGTTCCCGACTTCGGCCTCGAGGCCTTCAGCGTGTTCTTCCAGCCGCTCTTCGTCACGACCCCGAGCCTCGAGATCCGGATCGGCGGCCCCAGCGCAACCACGGTCATCGCTTCCTCCTTCGCACCCTGAGCGAGCTGTCGGGCCCACCATGAGCGAGAGCGGTTTCGAGGCGGACCTCGCCCGCCATGCGGGCTGGATCCGCGCGTTGGCGCTCGAGCTCGTTCGTGATCCGAACGTCGCCGAGGACCTGGCCCAGGATGCGATGCTCGTCGCGCTCCTGCGTCCGCCGCGCGCTTCGGCGGCCTTGCGCCGCTGGCTGCCCCGTGTCCTGACCTCGCTCGTCCTCGAACGCCGGCGCCGGGAGGCCCAGCGTCGCGGGCGGGAGATGCGTGCGCGCGATCGAGTCTCCGACGACCAGATCGATGCCGAGCGCGAGCTCGACGTCTCGAGCGACATCGTCGCGGCCGTGCACCTCCTCGACGAGCCCTATCGCACGACCGTCGTGCTGCGGTACTTCGAGGGGCTGGAACCGCGTCGGATCGCCGCTCGCCAGAACGTGCCGGTGAAGACCGTGAACACGCGCCTCACGCGTGCCCATGCGGAGCTCCGCCGCCGCCTCGACAGCGTTTACGGAGACCGACGACGCTGGGTCCTGGGGCTCGCGCCCCTCGTCGCGCTCCAGGACGTCGGAGGTGCCCCGCACCTGACCCGTAAGGTCATTGCGGCGGGCCTCCTCACCGCTGCGATCGCGACCCTCGTGGTCCTCCTGAACGACGATGGACCCGCCCCGCAGGCGGCACGCAACATCGCGAGTCCGCTCGTAGCGTCCGCCCCGCCTATCCCGACGTCCCCGGGGCTCGCCACCGCTCCCCTGGAAGGGCGCACCGAAGCTGCCCGCGAAGGCGCCCCGCCGAGCCCCGCGAACGAAGTGCGGGCGCCGACACCCGCGCTCCGCGGTCGCGTCGTCGACACGGCGGGAAGGCCCGTCGCCGCGGTTTCCGTCGGCATCCGGTCGACGCGCTCCTTCAATCCATCGGACGTCAGGTTCTACGCGGGCGACCCGCTTCCGGTCGTTCCCGTCGGCGACACCCTCGCGACGGCCGTGAGCGGGACCGACGGACGCTTCGTCTTCCTCACGCTGCCGCCTGCGCTCTCGGAAATGAGCGGCTACCTCCTCGAGGCCGAGAGCGACGACTTTGCCGCGGTGATGTTGAGCTACGCCTACGCTGCTGCCCCCGAGACCGAGTACGTCGTCGTGGTGGCCCCGCGCATCGATCTCCGCGGATTCGTGCGAGACACCGGCGGCCGGGCGCTCGGAGGAGCGACGGTGACCTTCGAGGTTCCGGAGGAGGTCTTCTCCAGCTTGCGCACGCGTATCTCCGGCGCTGCTCTCCCCCGCTTCGAGACCACGAGCGACGAAGACGGGAGCTATCGCCTGGAGCGCTTGCCGCGACTACCCGTTGCCATGATCCGGGCTCGCCAGGACGGTCATGCGGATGCGGTACGTCCGGTTCCCGACGACGGCTCGGGGTACGCCGATCTGGAGCTCCTGCTCGCGCCACTCGGGGGGGACGCCCTGCGCGGCATCGTGGTGGATGCCCGCGGCGTACCGGTCGAGAACGCGAACGTGACGCTCGGCCGCGACATCGCTCGCACGGATCCGGACGGGCGCTTCCGACTTCCGCTGCACGGCGTCGAGTCCGCACATGTGGTCACGGCCGCGGCACTCGGATACCTGCCGGCCGAGTTCGTCGTGGCACGCCCGCCCCAGGGACAGAGAGCGGCATGGCCCGCTGACGTCACGCTGTTCCTCGAGGGCAGTCCGCTCTCGATCTCCGGCCAGGTCGTCGACGAGACCGGCAAACCCCTTCCGGACGCCGAGCTCTGGCCCGTGGACCCCACGCCGTTCGCGACCGGGACCGACGAATCGGGTGCGGACTATCCGCCGGTCTCGGTCGAGCACTTCCTTGCACCGCGTGGTGAGCACTGGGTCCTCAACTTGACCACCGACGACGCGGGTCGATTTCGTCTCGACGGCCTCCTTCCGCGGAGCTATCGCCTCGCCTGCATCGACCGGGAGACGCTCAGCCGCTCGGAGCCCGTCACGATTGCAGCCGGAGAGACCGGCGTCGTCGTACGCTGCGATCGCTCCGGAGCCCGAAGGGTCCGGGGCCGCGTCCTCGACTTCGCCGGCGGGCCGCTAGCGGGTCTCCAGGTCCTTCCGGGCGTCCCGGACGGTCGCACCGACACCCCCTCGGGCCGCTACTACGCCTCGGTCACGCTCGGGACACCGGTCCAGACGGACGAGGACGGGGTCTTCTCCTTCCAGCGCCTGGCCACGGCGGACCTGCAGCTCGTGGTCAACGGGTCGAAGGTCGTCAGTTGCGTGATCGAGCTCGGCGCGCCCGGCCTCGACTTCGACGCGCTCACCTTGCGAGTTTCCCGCCGCTGCTTCCTGCGGGTCGAGGTCCATGAGCCTGACGGCCCCGACCATTTCGCAATACTGGACTCGCGTGGGCGCGTCCTGACCATGCAGCGGCAGCGCGGACGGACTTATTCCACTTTCGACTGGGCTCCGATCGAGAACGGGACGTCGGAAGTCACGATCGTTCCCGAGAACGCACACACGCTCCTGCTGTTGCGCGGTAAGGAGGAGGTCGATCGGCGCCCTCTCTCCATCCGGCCCGCCGAAGAGACCGTCGTGGTCTACCCGTAGCGCCCGGGGACTCGCGGTCGACTTCACCCGCGGCCGGCGCCTGCGGCTCCGGTAGACTGGGCCGGGAGAGATGAGAGTCCTCGTTCTCCTTTGCGCCGCCTCGCTGGCCTGCTCACCCGCGGCAACGGCCACGACCGGCACGGACGACAGGCCCCACATCGTCCTGGTCATGTCGGACGACCAGGGCTGGGGTGACGTCGCCTACAACGGGCATCCGTTGCTCGAGACGCCCAACCTCGACTCCGCGGCGGCGAGCGGGCTCCGGTTCGACCGGTTCTACGCGGCCGCACCGGGCTGCTCTCCGACGCGGGCGAGCGTCCTGACCGGGCGCCATCCGAACCGCATGGGGGTTCTCCGCTGGGGCCACTCGATCCGCCCCCAGGAAGTCACGCTCGCCGAGGCGCTCTCGAGCGCGGGGTACGCGACCGGCCACTTCGGCAAGTGGCACCTCGGGTCCGTGAGGAGCGGAAGCCCCGACAACCCCGAGAACAGCGGTTTCGACGAGTGGTTCAGCGCTCCCAACTACTACGACGACGACGCGGTGATGAGCCACCGCGGCCGGGCAGTGGAGACCGAGGGTGAGAGCTCCCAGGTCACCGTGGACGCGGCGCTGGCCTGGATCGAGCGCGCGCTCGATGGCGGCCGGCCGATCTTCGCGGTCGTCTGGTTCGCATCGCCCCACGCGCCCCACGTGGCGCGCCAGAAGGACCGCTCGCTCTACGCGGACCAGACCGAGGAACTGCAGCTGTTCTACGGCGAGATCACTGCGATGGATCGCGCCTTCGGCCACCTGCGCCGCGAGTTGACGGAGCTCGGGATCAAGGACGACACCCTGCTCTGGTTCTGCAGCGACAACGGCGCACAGGTCGAGGTCGGGAGCACGGGCGGCCACCGGGGGAACAAGGGCGAGTTCTACGAGGGCGGCTTGCTCGTCCCGGCCTTCGTCGAGTGGCCGGCTCGGATCGACCGGCCGCGAACGACCGGAGCTCGTTCCAGTACGAGCGACATCTATCCGACTCTGCTCGAGCTCACCGGCACCAGCGTTGCGCGACAGCCACCGCTGGACGGGGTGAGTCTCGCATCGCTCTTCGAAGGCGCGGAGCTCGCGCCCCGCACCATGGGGTTCTGGGGAACGGTCGCAAGGGGCGTCAGCACCCCCTCCGAGGAGCGAATGGACGCACTGCTCGCTGCGCAGCAGGAAGGGCGCGACCTCGACCCGCCCGAGCGGAGCCTGCAGGCGGGACGACTCCCGGCGACACCGCACCCGCTCGACTCGTTCCCGGGTCACGCCGCGTGGCTGGAGGGCGACCTCAAGTTGCACCGCATCCAGAACAAGGGCATCGTGCGCTTCGAGCTCTACGACCTCGCGACGGACCCGTTCGAGAAGTCGAACCTCTTCACGCCCGACTCGGAGGTCGCGACGCGCCTGCGGCTCGCGCTCGGCCCGTGGCTCGCGTCGGTCGCGCGGAGCTACAACGGTGCGGACTACGACGAGACCGATGTCCTCGGCGGCGGCGGCTGACCCTCACTCGACGTAGCCCATCGCCTCCAGCGCATCGAGCATCTCGTCGGGCGGCTCGAAGAGCTCGGGCGGTGCCACCTCGGAAGGACTGCCCAGCGAGGAGAGCGCGCCGAGCAGGCGCTGGACACGTGGGTGCGCTCCTTCATCGCCGGAGAGGTCGCGCCGCTCGCCGGGGTCGTCGATCACTCTGAAGTACTCGACTTCCTCGGAGTCATGGCCCCGGCGGATGAGCTTCTCGTCGCGCGACTGCAAGGTCCGACCGTCGATCATCAGGCTGTGCGGGAACTCGCTCAGCACGAGTCGATCGGGATCGGCCTTGCCCTCCGCGGCGGCCCGGAGGCTCATCCCGCGTCCGGCGTGCGGAGTCTCGATCCCCAGCAGGTCGAGCAGCGTCGGGAACACGTCCACGATGCTCGCCACGGCATCCGTCGTGCGTCCCGAAGGCAGCCGATTCGGCGCGCGCAAGATCAGCGGAATGCGCAGCAGCTCGTTGTAGAGGGAGTTCCCGTGGTCGTCGAGGTCGTGCTCCCAGAAGCCCTCGCCGTGGTCGGCCAGAACCACGACGATCGAATCGTCGCCGGGTTCCCGGCAGCCGAGCTCCGCCAAGAGCTCGCCGATCAGCCCATCGGTGCGCCGGATCTCGGCGTCGTACAGGTTGATCATGCCGTCCCTGTCCTCGCGCTGCATGGCGGACGCCGGAGGGCCGAACATCGTCTTGAAGCGCTGCGGCGGATCGTAGGGACGGTGCGGGTAGATCAGGTGGACGTACAGGAACGTGCCGCCCGGCGGCCGGTTCTCGGTGAGGCCGCGCACGATCTCGCGCACCGTCGAAGCCGGTGTCTGGCGCAGGACGCCGGCCACCTCGGGCTCGAGCTCGGCCGTCGGTTTCCGGCCGCCGGGCGCCTCCCACTCGTCGTACGCGCCGAGGCCCGCGTAGAGATGGCAGTAGGTGTCGAAGCCCTCGCCGAACCGCTGCGAGCGAATCCCCGGGTGGTCCGTGGCGGCGATCGTGTGGTAGCCGTTCTCGGACAGGACGCTGGCCAGGGTCTTCAGCGAGCTCGGCAACTTCTTCTTGATCGTGTCCGCGTGTCGGGCCGGCTCCCAGACGTCCGAGGGGTACACGCCGGTGAAGAGCGAGAGGACGGACGGGTCCGTCCAGGGCGCCACGGAGAACGCGTTCTCGAAGAGCACGCCCTCTGCGGCGAGCGCGTCGATGTTCGGGCTCGTCTCGCGCTCGTACCCATAGGCGGAGAGGTGGCCCGGAACGAGCGTGTCGATCAGGAACAAGAAGACGTCCGGACGCTCGCGTCGATCGGGTCCGACGTAGAGCGTGCTCCAGAGCACGCGTGCCGGTTCCGGCCCGCTGCCGGAGGACCCCGTCACGAACTCCAGCGTCACCTCCTGCTCCCCGAGAGCCGAGAGGTCCACGTCGAACTCCTGCCAGCCCGGGGTTCCCGGGTCGAGGTCGTGCTCGAAGAGGGTCCTGGAGTCGCCCTCCGCGTGCGCCTGGATCGACACCGGAATGGAGCTCGCACCGCCACCGTCGCGGGCGAGGCCGAACCACAAACGACGGCCATCGGGGACGCGAATCGTGGTGGAGAACTCGAAGGGGGCGACACCGTGGGCGACGATCCGGCGCTGGCCGGCGAGTCCTTGCTTGCCCACGCTCACGCCCGCACCGGGAGAGAGACGCTCGAGGAGCTTGAGCGGCCGGAGCTCGAGCCCCGGTGAGCTCGAGCGCGCGTCGCCCCCGCCGCAGCTCGCGAGCAGGAGGAGCGAGACGAGTGCGTGGTCGAGGCGGAGTGCGAGGCTCATCTCGTGGCCACCAGCATAGGACATCCGGATCCGCGTGATCCCTGCTCAGTGCGCCGCTCGTTCGGCGGCAGCCATCAACTCCTCGAGCGCTGTCGCGACGGGACCGGGATGAGAGCGCATCGAAGAGTGCCCCGCTCCCTCCACGCGCGAGCCGCGGGCCCCGGGAATGGTGCCCGTCAGGAGCTCACAGACGTCACGCGCCGCGCACGTGGTGTTCGCGCCGTACGCGATCAGGGTCGGCATGGCGAGCTCGCGGACCTCGAGCACGGTGGTCCGGTCTTCGTAGGCGCAGGCCACCTCCTGGCGGATCCGTTCCGCGCCGGCGAGCAGCCGCTCCTGGCGCTCGGCCCCCATGAGCCTCCAGACGCCGTCGCCGTTCCAGTAGTCCACGATCGCGCCGATCGCTCGCGCGCGGTCGCCGCCGCTCCAGGTCTCGAAGAAGCTCTCGAGGGCCGAGGCGATTCCGCTCTCCGATCGATGCTTCCCGCTCTCGTCGCGCAGGAGTCCGAAGGCGATCGGCTCGATCAGGGCCAGGCTGCGGATTCCCACAGGCTCCTCCACCGCGTGGCGAATGCCGAGCAGGGCGCCGTAGGAGTGTCCGACGAGGTGAACGGGTTCGCCGAGCTCGACCAGGAGGCTCCGGAGCGCCTCGCGATCGTCTTCGAGCCGTCCGGTTGCTCGACAGGCTGCGAGCCGGACCGTGCTGCCGAAATCGACGGCGCACACACGGCGATCGGGGACCAATCGCTCGAGCACGGGCCTCCAGACGAAGGCGCCGTCACCCGAGCCGTGGAGCAGGACCACCGGAACGCCTCTGCCCGCGTCGACGAGCCCGACGCGCCAGGATCCCATGTCCCGCGCCGACAGCTCGAGCTCCGATGCGTCTTCGTGCATCTCTTCCTCGCGCCTCGACACGATCGGAGCTGAACCGACCGCTTCCTGAAGGTCAAGGAGTCGCACGCTCGTTGTCCGCCGGAACGGCCCCCTATCGCATCCCGACAATCTCACCCTGGACGAGGTCGAAGTCGGCCGCGAGCGGTCTCCGGGGGAGGCCCGGCATGCGCAGGATCTCGCCCGTGAGCACCACCAGGAAACCGGCTCCGGCGTTGAGCTCTATGCCGCGCACGGTGACCTCGAAGTCGTGCGGACGGCCGCGGAGCCTGGGGTCGTCGGAGAGGGAGCTGTGGGTCTTCGCGATGCAGACCGGGAGGTGGGCGTAGCCGAGAGCCTCGATCTGGTGCAGCTGCCGCTCGGCGTCCTTGGTGAACTCGATGTCGCGCGCGCCGTACATCGCAGTCGCGACGGCGCGGATCTTCTCCGCCACGCCGTCCGAGAGCTCGTAGAGCGGTCGGTACGGTTCGGAGTGGTGCTCGGCGTGCTGGACGACGAGCCGTGCGAGGTCGAGCGCTCCCTCTCCCCCGTCGGCGTAGTGGGTGGCGGCTGCGAAGGGCACGTCCTGCTCCTCGCACCAGCGCTGTACGACGGCGACCTCTTCGTCGGCGTCGCTCGCGAAGCGGTTGAGGGCCACGATCGGGAGCTCGCCGAAGTGCCCGATGCTCTCGATGTGCTTGGCGAGGTTCGGCAGGCCGGCTTCGACTGCAGCCGGGTCGGGACCGTCGAGCTCGTTGGGGCTCAGGCCGCCGTGGACCTTGAGGGCTCGAACCGACGCCACGAGGACGACCGCTGCCGTGTCGAGGCCCGCGGAGCGGCACTTGATGTCGAAGAACTTCTCGGCGCCCAGGTCGAAGCCGAAGCCGGCCTCCGTCAGCACCCAGTCCGCCCGATGCAGAGCCGTCTTCGTGGCCAGGACGCTGTTGCAACCGTGGGCGATGTTCGCGAAGGGCCCACCGTGCATCATCACGGGGGTCCCCTCCATCGTCTGCACCAGGTTGGGCATCAGAGCGTCGCGCAGGAGCGCGAGCATCGCGCCCGTCGCATCCAGGTCCTTCGCCGTCACGACCTTGCGGTCGCGGTCGAGGGCCACGACCGTGCGGTCGATTCGCTCGCGCAGGTCCTCGACGCTCTCGGCCAGGCACAGCATCGCCATCAGCTCGGACGCGGCCGTGATCTCGAAGCGCGACTGCCGGGGAACGCCGTGCGTCCGCCCACCGAGGCCTAGAACGACCTCGCGCAGGGCGCGGTCGTTCATGTCGATGACACGCGGCCAGACCAGGCTGCGCGATTCGATCCGGAGCTCGTTCCCGAAGTGCAGGTGGTTGTCGAGCATGGCCGCGAGCAGGTTGTGCGCGGCTGTGATCGCGTGGAAGTCCCCGGTGAAGTGCAGGTTGATGCGGTCGGCCGGAACCACGCATGCGCGACCGCCTCCCGTGCCCCCACCCTTCATCCCGAAGCACGGCCCGAGCGACGGTTCGCGCAACGCGATGCAGACCGACTCCCCCAGTCTCGAGAGCGCGTCCCCCAGCCCGATCGTCGTGGTCGTCTTTCCCTCGCCCGCCGCCGTCGGTGTGATCGCGGAGACGAGCACGAGCCGCGCCGGGGTGTTCCGCGGCCGGGGCTCGTCGAGCACGCGGGGGTCGACCTTGGCCGCGAACGACCCGAACGGAACGAGGTGCTCGGAGCGAAGACCGAGACGGCCGGCGACGTCGGAGAGCGGTTGCATGAGGAGCACCATAGCGAGAGGCGCCCCCCGGCGGTGCGCCGGCTCCTCAGTCGCGCCAGTACTCGGGCAGCCCGCGCTTCGTCGCCAGCAAGATCTCGAGAACGGCGCCGCGTTCGGATCGGTCGAGACCCGCGGACTTGCGCTCCCCGGTGAGCACGTTCCACAGTTCGCGGTAGACCACTTCGAGGAGCTCGGCCGGAAGAGCGTCGAATGCAGGCGAATGGACGAGGTAGCTCAACGGGTAGCGGAACAGGCGCTCGTTCAGGTCGAGAGCGCGCAGCGAGCGCCCGCGAGCGTCCGTCATCCCGCGCGCCTGGAACTCCGCGGCGAAGTCGGACGTCCCGCGAATCGGGGCAGGGAGGCGAGCTTCCTCCTCGAACAACAGGTACTCGAGGAGTGCGTCCGCCTGGCTCCGGACGATCTTCTCGGTCGTGGACCGCAGAGTCCCCGGCGGATCCCCGAACAGGCGATTGAGCTCCTCCTGCCGGTAGAGCGCGAGCCGCACCTCATAGGCAGCGAACGCGATCCGGCTGTGCATCTCCGCCTGGTGCTCGAGCACCATCAGGGCGACCACGTCGCTGTGCGGCGAGAGGTAGCGGCCGGTATCGAAGTAAGCCGACAGGTCCTCGACGTTCGCCCCGGCTTCCGTATCGACCTCGTCGGTGTCCGGCGCCGCGATCGCGTTGCCGCGGTGACGGGCTTCTCCGTGCGTGCCTGTCACGTACCAGCCGCCCCAGCGCTTCTCGAAGGGCGTCGCATGCGTCACGGTCTCCGTTCCCGAGCTCATGATCGCGTGCCCGTCGTCGTCCGGGTGGACCGAGCGCAAGAGGTTGACCGGCCAGCCGTGGTTGTCGGGCGTGACGTGGCACTGCAGGCAGTCGTCGTACCGCCGCACCAGGCGCGGCTCGCGTGCTCCATCCTGGTCCAGGGTGTAGAAGACCAGGCCACGTTGAGGGTCGACCGAGGTTATCTCGACGATGGGCGCACCCGGGATCGTGCCGACGTACGCCTCGTCACCGAAGAAGACCGCCCGCGGCGCGGAGGGGCTGATCCGCTCGCTCTGGAAGCTCGTCTTCGAGAACACGAGGGCCTGCGAGGAGACAGGAATCCCGAGCGCGTCGAGCAGCGCAGGGAGGTACCCCGCGTCCGGATCGAACGCGAGCTCGAGCTCGCCGCTCTCCAGCCGTCGACCGACGCGCTCGACCCGCCCGGCCGTGGCGGGCGCGTCGTAGTGGATCGGTCCACCGCGGAGCAGGTCGCCCTCTTGCGTGGGGCTGACGGCGAGGTGCACGGCCATCGTGAGGACGAGGGAGATCATGGGTGGGGTCGCAGGAGCCGACGATCGTACCTACCCGGCCCTCCGGCGAGGCTTTCGGCGAGGGAGTCCGGGCTCCCCACCAGCCGGGGGGCGTTCGCGTGGGTCGCGGCCCCAATGCTGGGAACGGATACCGAACACCAGTGGTTTTTCCGCAAAAAATGGAGGCCACTCGGCGCGCTTTGCTCGTCCTCCTTTCAACCCGACTCTTCGGAGGCCCCCAATGCGTACGTCGACCGCCATCGCCGTCCACCTCCTCCTCTCCTCCGCGCTATTCGCCCAGTCGGCCTGGGTCGTTTCCCCTACGGACCCCGCCGCCGACTTCGGGGACATCCAGTCCGCCGTCGACGCCGCGGCGTCCGGGGACACGGTGATCCTGCGACCAGGCTCCTACGCCAACTTCTCGATCGACGGCAAGACCCTGGCGGTCGTCGCCGACGACGGAATGCAGGCGAACGTCCTGGGACTGCCGAACGGGGACGCGTTCGTCCGCGTGGAGAACCTCGTCCGCGGACAGACCGTGACCCTGCGTGGGTTGCGCGTGATCTCCGGCCAGGTCTTCGACGGCACCGTCGGCGTGCGACTCGTCGACAACGCAGGAACCGTCTGGATCGAGGACACCTCGGTCCAGATGCTCAACCCGTTCTCGCTCGGGATCGACGAGGTGCACGGCGTTTCCATCGAGAGCTGCGCCGCAGTTTTCCTGGTCGACTGTGCGGTGGATGCCCACCGTGCGTCCGAGGCGATCTCGATGCGCGCCTCCAGCGTCTACGCCTACGGTGGCAGGTTCGACGGAGGGCCCGGAGGATCCGACAACGCCGTCCCGGGCACGTACTTCGCCGGCGGCGACGGCGCACGAGTCGACGGCGGCGGGCTCTTCGCCTTCGGCTCGAGCTTCGCCGGAGGCCGCGGGCTGGACGCGGTTCCATTCCTCTGCGATCCGCCGACGGACGGCGGTCACGGAATCCAGATGCTCGACGGGCAGTTCACCGACCTCGACGTGACCCTCGCCGGAGGAACGGAAGGATCCGGTGCGTCCTGCGCCCTGCCCGACGGCTCCGGCGGGCTCTCGGTCGACTTGACGGGCGGGAATCGCTCGACGGTGCCCGGCCCCGCGCGCTCTCTGACGGCGAACTCTCCGGTATACGGCGGCGAGACGCTGACGCTCGCCTACACCGGGGTTCCGGGCGAGCTGGTGTTCAAGGCCTTCGCCGCGGCCACGGTCCCGGCAGATTACGTGGCGCAGTTCGCGGGTCCGGCGCTCCTCGGCACGCCGTTCTTCTTCCGGTCACAAGGCGTGGTCCCCGCCGGAGGAACGCTGGTCAAGTCTCTCTCGGTCGTCGACTTCGGAGTCGATGCCTTCACGGTGTTCTTCCAGCCGATCTTCATCGACGTCACCACGTTCGAAGCACGCATCGGAGGCCCGAGCGGCGTCACCGCCATCGCCTCCTCCTTCGCTCCCTGAGAGCGCGTCCCCTAGCACCTAGGGCAGGAGCCCCTCTTCCGTCAGGAACGCCTCGATCGCGCGCGCCGCGATGGCGTTGCCGCGCGCATTGGGGTGTGCGTTCGTGGGCAGGACCCAGAGGTCCTGTGCGTTCTCTCCCAGGAAGGCCGGCAGGAGCTGGCGCGAGGGGAACCCGAGCTCGACAGCGCGCTCCTCGATCATGTCGTAGAGCCCGCGCAGGGCGTGGTCCTCGTCGAGTTGCATGAGGACCGGAAAGACCACGAGCCCGACCCGGAAACCGTGCTCCTCCGCCAGATCACGGATGCCGAGCAGAGCCTCCTGGGACTCCCGCCAGGTCCCCTCCTCCCTGTCGCTGTCGAACGCATCGCGATACTCGGTCAGCGTGAGCTCGCTGACCCGGCGTCGCCGCAGCCTGAGGTCGAGCCAGTCCCACGAGCGCCAGTGCCGGTTGAGGAACCGGTTGCGGCGCTCGAAAAGCTCCAGCATCGCCCCGACCAGAGCCGGGTTGGTGCCCATGTTGCTGGCGTCGTTGACGAAGTAGACGATCAGCGCGACGTCGGGCGCCCAGCCGTCGGCGACGAGGACCTCGAGCGCGTCGAGCTGATTCGCAGTGCCCCAGCCGGGTTTGGCCACGTTGAAGAGCTCGTACGCCGAGCCCTCGTCCGACCTCTCGTTCAAACGGCGCTCGAGGATCTCGGTGAAGAGCTCGTCGCGCGTCAGTTGCCGGCCGGCCGTGAAGGAATCCCCGAGCACGACGATGCGCCAGGTCCCCGGAGCCTTCTCGCGGGTCCACGCGTAGTCGTGGAAGCCCTGCTCGTTGGACTCCCGCTCGTAGCGCTCCACGGCGCCCGGCGCAGAGAGGATGAGCTCGCCCGACTCGTCCCGGAGCTGCGGCGGCGCCGGGGCCATGACCCGGAATGCGACCTCCGTTCCGAGCAGGGCCAGCACGAGGCCGAGCCCCAGC
>JAJDET010000318.1 GCA_029259655.1 Planctomycetota bacterium | reverse complement strand
CTCGAGTCCACCGGTGGTCAGGAAGACGCGCGGGCCGAGGGTCATGGAGAACTCGAGCCGATCGGGCTCGTCGAGGACCCGGCCCGCGACCGTGAAGGAGGCCGTACCGAGACGCAGCTCGTCTCCGATCTCGAGGTCGAGGGACTCGGCGAGCTCCGGCGCGATCAGCGCCGTCTCGTCCGTGAGCTCCGCGTTCGCGGGTTCGCACACGAGGTCTCCGTAGAAGGGATAGGCCGCGTCGACTCCCTTGATCTCGACCAGTCGGCTCGCGTCAGCGGAGGCCATGCTCACGAGCTCGAGCACCCGCGCGCGAGGGACGTCCTCCAGCTCGCGTGCGACGACCGCGTGCTGCTCCTCCGTCAGCGGTGCGCGCGAGCTGATCCGGAGGTCCGCGGCCAGGAGGCGTCGCGACTGGGCCGCGATGCCGTCCTGGATCGCGCCGACGAGCCCCGAGACGCCGACGACCGCGGCGACGCCCACCGCCAGGGAGAGGCCGAAGAAGAACAGGCGGCCGCGCGAGCCGCGGGACTCGCGCAGGACGGCCGAGAGGAAGAACCTCGCTCTCACGCGGATCCGCCTACGCGCTCGTCCTCCTCGATCCGTCCGGCGCGCAGGCGCACGCGTCGTTCGGCGCGCTCCGCCACCGCGAGGTCGTGGGTCACGAGCACCAGCGTCGTCCCCTCGCGCGCGCGCAGGTCGAGCAGGACCTCGAGCACCGACTGGCCCGTCTCCGCGTCGAGGTTGCCGGTCGGTTCGTCCGCCAGGAGCAGCGTCGGGCGCGCCGCGAAGGCGCGGCACAGGGCCACGCGCTGTTGCTCGCCGCCCGAGAGCTGGGAGGGGTAGTGGTGAACTCGCTCCTCGAGCCCGACGCTCGCGAGCAGCTCGTCCGTGCGGTCGTCGGCGCCTTCGTGGCCCCCCAGCTCGAGCGGGACGAGCACGTTCTCCCGCGCCGTCAGGTTCCCGAGCAGCTGGAACGACTGGAACACGAACCCGACCTTCTCGCGCCGCAGGAGGGCGAGCTGGTCCTCGTCCAGCCCCTCGAGCGGCTGGCCGTCGAGCAGGACGCTGCCCGAGGTCGGCCGGTCGAGGCCGGCGAGCAGCCCGAGCAGGGTCGACTTCCCGCTCCCGGACGGCCCGAGGATCGCGACCAGCTCGCCGGGCTGGACGGCGAGATCGATTTCGTCCAGGACGGTGAGCGTGTGGCCGCCCGACGTCAGACGCTTGACGAGGCGCCTGCATTCGACTCGAGGAGGGGTCATGGGAGGAGTTGGCGGGAAGAGAATAGACCGCAGTCGCGTCGAATCGAGTTCTTCCGGAGTTGCCATTGGTCCGAACCCCTCTTCTCGGTTCCCATGAGGGCCGCATGCGTCGTTCCCTCCTCGTGCTCAGCGCCTGCCTTCTCGGCGCTTGCGGCGGGCCGGCACCCTCACCCGCGGCCACGCCCCTCGGGCCCGTAACCCTCGACGCACCGGCCGATCTCGCCGGCGGCGCTCCGGAGACCCTGCGCGCCGTCTCCGAGGAGGCGCCGACGGTCGCGTTCCTGGGCGACAGCATCGCCGCCGGCCTGCATCTCGAGGCGGCCGAGGCCTTCCCGGCCGTCCTGCAGCGGAGGCTCGCCGACGAGGGGCTCGCGTTCCGGCTCGTGAATGCGGGAGTCTCGGGCGACACGACCGCCGGAGGGCTGGCGCGGATCGACTGGCTCCTCGCTCAGGAGCCGGACCTGGTCGTGATCGAGCTCGGCGGCAACGACGGCCTGCGCGGGATGGCGCTGGACGCGATCGAGACGAACCTGCGCGCGATCGTCCAGCGCGTCCGGGCGGGCGGAGCGCGCGTGCTCCTCCTGGGTGTCGTGCTCCCGCCCAGCTACGGGCCCGAGTACACGCGGGGGTTCCTCGAGATCTACACGCGGCTGGCGGATGAGCTGGAGCTCGCGTTCGTGCCCTACTTCATGAAGGGTGTCGGAGGCGTGCCGCAGATGAACCTCCCCGACATGCTGCACCCGACACCCGAGGGACACGAGCGGCTCGCCGACAACGTGCTCCCCGCGCTGCGCGAGATCCTGAGCGCGCTCTGACCCGGGCGCGATCGATGGAGTACCTCCTCGAAGCCTGTGTCGAGTCGGCGAGCGCTGCCCGCGCCGCCGAGGATGGCGGCGCGGACCGCGTGGAGCTCTGCGCCAACCTGGCCGAGGGCGGCGTGACGGCCGATCCCGGTGAAATCGCGTCTGTTGGTGTCGACTTGCGCATCCCGTTCGTCGTGCTCGTTCGACCACGGCCCGGGAATTTCGTCTACGGCGCGGCGGAGATGGAGGTCTGTCGGCGTGCCGTAGATCTCGCGCTGGAGGCGGGGGCGGAGGGTGTGGCCCTCGGTGTGTTGACGGAGGACGGCCGGCTCGATGTCGCGAACACGCGCGAGCTCGTCAACCGCGCCCGTCCGATGCGCGTGACCTTCCACCGCGCGTTCGACGAGACGGGCGACCTGGACGCGGCCTTCGAGGCACTGCGCGAGCTGGGTGTCGACCGTGTCCTGACCTCGGGCGGCGCGCCGAGCGCGCAGCAGGGACAGGATGTGCTCGCGCGCCTCGTCGCTCGCACCGACGGTGTCCTCGATGTCGTCGTCGCCGGGACGGTGCGGCCCGAGAACGTCCGTGCGATCGCCACTGCGACCGCCGCGCGCCAGCTCCACTTCAGGACCGACGGGGCCGAACGCGTTCGAGCGGTGAGACGCGCGCTCGCAGCGGAGCACGGGTAGCCCCGTCGCCAAGAGCTAGGCGCTCGCGGACCGCTGCGCGACTCCGTGGAACTCCCTGCGGTTCACGGCCTTGTAGTCGAGCAGCGACGCGCTCTTCACGGCCAGGATGGTGCAGCCGTGGTTGGCGAGGCCGAGGGCCGAGAGAAAGCGGCGCGGAATCCAGCGCTCTCGCCCCAGGTACCAGGCGGCTCGCCCGTGGAAGGCGACGAGCGTTCCGTAGATCACCCGCCGCGTCAGGGCGTAGACCAGGAGCGCGAGTGCGTCGCCGATCGCGTTCCAGAGCTTCCCACCGACCAGCCCGGGACGCTCGACGTAGTCCGCGACCCCGAATCCCGACAGCGCGAGCAGGCGACGGATCGAGTCCTCGTTGTGGACCCGCACGTGGTAGATGTCGTGCGTGTCACCGAACGGGACGGTCACCACGAGCCGACCGTCGTCGGCGACCACGCGCCGCGCCTCGGCCAGCGCGTCGGAGTCGCGCGCCAGGTGCTCGAGGATCTCCCCCAGGATCACGACGTCGAAGCTCCCGTCCTCGAAGGGCCAGGCGCACTCCGCGTCCCCCGCGACCGTCGGGTGGCAGTCGGGGACCTCCTCGAGATCGAAGCCCACGACGTCGTGCCCGCGCGCGCGCAGCGCCCAGAAGTCGCGGCCGCCGTGGACTCCGACCACGAGCACACGCCGCTTCGGACCGGCACTCTCGAGCAAGCGATCGAGCACCCAGACGTGCTCGGCGGCACCGGCCACGCACGTGAAGCTGGACCAGAAGCGCTCGGGCACCTGCTCCGCCAGGGAGCCGAGGTACTGCCGCTGGAGCTTCCTCCGGAGCCGTTTCAGGAAGGCGCGCATGGGTCCGCCTCCTCTATCGACGCGATCGGCCGCGCCCTCCAGCGCTCAGCCGGGGAGGAGCTCGGTCCCGCTCTCCCCGCCGTAGCGCGGCAGGTCGTCCGAGATCGGGCACCAGGCGACCGCGCGGTCCGCGAAAGCGTGGGCCTCCGGCTCCCGGTCCAGCTCTCCCTCGACGCTGGCGGCGGCCACGTGGATCTCGCCGGCCCAGCGCGGGCTCCGGAAGAGCAGGGTGGTTCCGCAGACACGGCAGAAGCTGCGCGTGGCCTCGGTGTCGGTCACGTACGGGACGAGGTCCTCCTGGCCGGCCGCGACGCGCACCTGGGACTCGAGGAAGCCCGCCCACGTGACGAACGGAGCTCCGTGTGCGCGTCGGCAGTTCGAGCAATGGCAGTGCGCGACGAACTTCGTCGGGAGCTCGAGCTCGATCCGCACGCGGCGGCAGTAGCAGGTCAGGGCGAGGTCACTCACGGTCTCCTCCGGTCACGCGTTCGAGGAATGCCTCGAGGCTCTTCGCGGGGTCGTCCGGGATCCTCTCCTGCAGGACGGCGACTTCGCGCATCCGATCCGGGCGGAAGCTCCTGAAGTCGTCGCGCAGCTCGCACCAGGCGAGCAAGGTCCAGGCGGTGCCCCAGTAGTACAGCCCGAGCGGGCGCACGACGCGATCGGTCTCGGAACCCTCAGCGCTGGTGTAGGCGAGCCGGAGCTTCCGTTCGCGGGTCAAGGCCTCGCGCACCGGCTCGACGTTGCGGACGAGCTCCTCCGACACGTGATATCCCGGCGCGTAGAGTCCCACGTTCCAGAGCCGGCTCCGGAGCCGCTCGGGGAGCACGTGTTCGACCTTCGAGATCACGCTCTTCGCCTGGCGCGCGAGCGTCGGCCCACCCCAGCTCTCCACCATTCGCGCGCCGAGCACCAGGGCCTCGATCTCCTCCTCGGAGAACATCAAGGGCGGCAGGTCGAACCCGCGCGGCATGCAGTACCCGACGCCCGCCTCGCCCTCGATCGGAACGCCCGATCGCACGAGGTCGACGACGTCGCGGTAGATCGTGCGCTCGCTGACGAGGAGCTCCTGCGCGAGCGCCGCAGCCGTGACGACGCGGCCTCCGCGCAGGAGCTGCACGATCTGGAACAGACGGTCCGCGCGGCGCATGCGGGGATAGGGATAGCGGATCGACGCCGGGCGGAGAAGGGCGTCAGGAGACGCCCTGCGCCTCGCGCACGGGGTGATAGAGGTAGAGCGTGATTCCGTTGGGGTCGGAGAGCATCGTGCAGCGGTCGCCCCAGGGCTTGTCCTCCGGCCGGGAGAGGTCGGTGACGCCCTCCCCCTGGAGACGCGAGTACTCGGCGTCGACGTCGGAGACCTCGAAGCAGAAGATCAAGCCCGGGCCGCGACCCGTCCCGCCGAACTCGTCCTGGGGCGCCATGAACGAGACTTCGGGCCCGCCTTCGTCGCCGAGGCGTAGGCCGACGTAGCGGGCCTCCTCGTACACGACCTCGAAGCCGAAGTGGCGGGTGTAGAACTCCTTCGATTCCCCGATCTTCTCCGTGGAGAACAGCGGAACGAGACTCTTCGCGTGCATGGGGTGTCCTTTCTCGAACGGCGTGGATTCGCGAACGAGGCCTTCCCTCGTCCGCACACCCCTTCTACGGACCTCCTCCTGACAGCGTCCTGTCAGCATCCGTCGAGAAAGGTTCAGCGACGCGTTCCGGCGTCCCCGGCGGCGGCGTGGCTCCTAGCGCACCGGGTCCTCTTCGCGGCGAAAGCGTCCCAGTTCCAGAAACGCGAGCGTGCCTTCGACCACCGGCGGCGCTTGCATCAGGAAGCTGTGCAGGCCGTGCACGACGAGGAAGTCGCTCGCTCCCTCGAGCTCGGTCTCGTTGACGGCGAGCACGCCGTCGTCGGCCCCCTCGAGCAGCGGATTCCAGCCGCGCTCGCCGTCGCGGGCGGCCGCGATGATCCCGAACGGGCACGGGGGCGGCGGGAGATTCTCGAGCTCGCCGCCCAGCTCGACGCCCGAGGGCCCGGCGATCTTGCGGAAGGGAACGAAGTCCACCAGGGCGCGGGCGACCTGCGAGCCGCGCGACGGTGGCGCGAGCATGATCACGCGGCCGAGCTCCATGCGCTCGCGCCAGGCCGACTCGCGAGCCAGTGCCTTGCGGACGACGACGCCGCCCAGGCTGTGCGTCACGAAGGAGACGGTCTCGACGTCGTCGAGACCGTCGAGCAGCGCCGACAGCCCGTCGGCGTGCTCGTCGATCGAACGTCGCGTGCTCGGGTACTCGACGGCCGCGACCGAGTACCCGGCGGCGCGCAGGGCGTCGCGCATCGGTGCGAAGGTCTGGCGCGTCCGGCCGAGCCCGTGGACGAGGACGACCAGGTGGGGGTGCTCGAGCTCGATCTCGCGCTCGTGACGGAGCTTCTCGAACGCGGCGCGGCAGGCTTGAGCGCTGCCCCAGGCGTGGCGCTCGTCGCTCGGCGAGAGCAGCCGGCAGTGACCGGTGTAGACGTTCTCCTGGATGCGCCAGCCCGCGTACCAGAAGACGTCGCCCCAGAACTGCATGCCCCCGAGCGTCGGCATCTCGAGGTTGGGGTAGCCCTTGCCGAAGCGCTCGCGGAGAGTCTCCGCCAGGCCGGCCTCGCAGGCGTCGAGCGTTCCCGTCACGAGGACGCTGCGGCCACCGTCGACGCGGACCAGTCGGTGGAGCTCGCCGCCGATCTGGCGCTCGATCGAGTAGCCGAGCACGGGCTGTCGCAGGGGCTCGAACGCGAGCTCGTCGTCCTGCAGGGCGAGTACGGCGAGGAGCATCGCGGCAGCGATCAGGAGGGATGCGGGGAGAACCACGGGGAGCGGCACGGCGCGCTCTTTGCGCCGGATCGTGAGCGCTATTCTCTGCCCGCGCGAAGGCTCCGTCCAGCCGTGGGACCGAGACCCCCGACGCGCCCCGAGGCCGAAGGCCTCGCCCGGCGCGGGGTCGCGCCGTAGCCGCCCGCAGGGCATCCTCGGCGCGCGCCGATGCGCGCCGAGTCAATCCGGGGTAGTCGCGCCGATGCGCGCCGAGTCAATCACGGCAGAAACTCGAAGAGTCCCTCGACGTCTTCCTGCGTCGTGCTGGGCGTCGTCTCGACCGAGAGGAGCAGGAAGAGCGTCTCGTCGCGGTCGAAGATCCAACCCGAGACGGTCCGCGTGGCCGACGACCAGACGGCCGCGCGCGCGGGCCGCCCGGCGAAGGTCGTCTGCGTGACTCTCGGCGGCCCGTCGAAGGCCTCCGCAAGCTCGATCGGGAGGCTGTTCCGGGCCAGGGACGAGTGGAAGTCGATCCCATCGGTCGCGGACGCGCCGCACAGGGCCAGGACGGTGAGGCGGCGATCCTCTGCGGTCCAGCTCGCGACCGTCCCTAGCGGCCAGAAGCGCTTGGCGCCTTCGTCCGTGAACGCGAAGTCGTCGCCCGGGCTCAGGAGCTGGAAGCCGAGGCGATCGTCGTAGTGGGCGCGCGACGTGGTCGAGGTCGGTGAGCTCGCTTCGCGCGCGATCGTGAACGCCGCGATCGCGGCCTCGACGCCGGCCGCTTCCCGCTCCAGGAGACCCGGCGAACCGAAGAGGCGCAGCTCGAAAGCCCACAGCGACGTCTCGGCGGTGACGACGTGGATGCGTGTCGGTCGGGAGCCCGTGGGCTCGGTGATCGTCTCGAGTGCCGGAGCCTCGCCGAGCTGGAAGGCGCGCGTCGAGCCCACGCGCTCGGCCGTGCGTCCCTGGTTCGCGCGCGCGACGGCCGCTTCGTGCCACTCCGCGTGCGGGATGGTGGAGAAGGGACGTGCGTACAGCTCGCCGCGCAGGCCGAGCTCGGGGGCCGAGAGGGTCAGGACCGCGCCCTGCACGTCGAGGTCCGCGTCCTCGCCGACGGCGACGTGAAAGCGCGCGTCCGGAGGCGTCCACCGGAGCCCGAAGCGGAAGTCGCGATAGGAGCCCTGGCGCAGCGCGAAACCGTCGCCCACGAGGTTCTCCTGTGCGTGCGCGAACGCGAGGTCGCGCGCGATCGCGGTGCGCTCGATGTCGTCCAGGAAGTGGATCGAGTCGAACGCGGAGTGCATGGCGTTCATGGCCTCGGCTTCGAGGTGGACCGGGTACCAGGCCAGGAACTCGGTGCAGGTCTCACCGTGAACCAGCTCACCGCTGAGCTCGCGGGCCCGCTCGCCGCCGTCGCCGGCCGCGTGGTTCGTGAACATGCGGAGCTCGAGCTCGTTGCGGTCCACCGAGACGAGCAGGGACTCGAGCCTGGGCTCGCCCGCGCTCTCCGACTCCTCGCGCGCCCAGCGCAGCCACGCCGCCTGATCCGTGGTCGCGATGCGATCCGCGAAGAGGAGCACGGTCGCGCGCGACGTCTCGTGGAAGAGCGCCACCGTGGCACGCGTGTCGAGCTGCCAGAGCTCGCGTCCGGCGATCACGCGCCACCCGCCGCGCGGAACGATCTCGAGCCCGAACGCCGGGCTCTGCCAGATCCCTCGCATGACCCGCCAGCCGGCGCCCTGGTCGTCCGCGGTCATTCCCGCTGCAAGAACGGGGTCCGGTGCCGTGGAGACGAGCGAGAACGCGTCGGCGAACTCGCGGAACGCGGTGGCGTCCGTCGTGGAGCCCTCCGCGCGCGTCCAGGACACGAGGCGGAAGAGATCGTCGCCGTGCCTCACCAGGGTGATGTGGTGGCGGTACTCGATGCCGTTCGAGGAGCCGTGCAGCGTCCAGTGGACGGCGGGTCGGTTCCCGTGCTCGACGGTCTCGAAGAGCTCGACCTCGGCGTCCTCGAGCTGAGACGAATCGGCGAGCGCCCGGCCGATGTCGATCAGGGATCCCTCCGGCGCCGACTCGACGACGACGACGCCGTACACCCCTGTGGGGGAGATGGCTCCCGCCACGGCGCGCGGCTGGACCTTCTTGACCTCGGTCTCGTCGAGCAGACGCCAGCCCGGCGCCGGACGCTCGAGGCGGAACCCGAGATCCTCGCGAAGGATCTCGGAGGCGTCGGCCTCCTGTGCGGAGACGATCGGGCCGGTGAACGCCGCGAGGAGCGGCGCAATACAGGAGACGAGACGCATGCTGGTCCTTCGGATACGGAAACGGCTTCCCAAACTCAGGTCCTATCGACCGGACGTCGCACGGGCTTGAGGGAGGGCCTGTTCGGTTCCTGAAAGGCCCCCTCGCGTACGCTTCATTCCCACCCCGACCCCCGATCTGGAGCTCCGATGACCCGAACCTGCCTCGCCCTCGCCCTCGTCGTGTCGACAGGCTGCGCCATGGCGACAACCGCCCCCGGCGTGCAGTCACCAACAGCGGTAGAGCCCACGGGCCCGACCCTCTTCCGCGTGATCCTGCCCGTCCGCGACCTGGAGGAGGCCGCGCGCTTCTACGCCCAGGTCCTCGAGTCCCCCGGAGTCCGCGTCTCGGACGGCCGCCACTACTTCCACTGCGGCGAGACGATCCTGGCCTGCTTCGACCCGCGCGCCGACGGCGACGGCTACGACGCGACGCCACTCCCGGAGTGGATCTACTTCGCAGTCGACGACCTCGAGGCCACCTACGAGCGTTGCCGCGCCGCCGCGGCGACCTTCGAGCCCGGCGCCGTCGGCGGCCCGCCCGCCGGCGAGATCGCGCGACGCCCCTGGGGCGAGCTGTCCTTCTACGCCCGCGACCCGTCCGGCAACGGCATCTGCTTCGTCGACCGGGCGACGATGTTCACCGGGGAGTCATGATCGCCCGACGCAGCCGTGCCATGCGATTCTCGCTCGCCGTCGTCCTCTGCCTTCTCTCCTGCGGGTCGGAGGACGAGAGCGTCGGGTCCAGAGAGATGCGGGAGGCGCTTCCCCCCTACGGACGTAGGTTCTCGTTGAAAGTCGTGGGGGAGTTCGAGCACCAGATGCCCGACGAGGTCGCGCTGACCGAAACGCCTGTCGATTCCAAATGGGGCCCGACTCAACAGACAGCGATCAAGAGGATGTACCCACGCCTCCCGCCCGGGACTTCCTACGACGGTTCCGCGGAATGGACGCAAGAGACAGACGGGAGCCTGGAACTGCGCTGGTGGGCAGACGGTCGGTTCTCGTACCTGCGCATTCGGGTCAAGAAGCGCCCAGGTGAGAAATGGGAAGGAGGCGTCGACGACGCGGTAACCGACATGATTGGAGTAGTTCTCCACCCTGCCGGAACTCCACGCAAACCGTCCGCGCGACTCGTGATCATGGAAGAGGCCCACTGAGGGAGGGTCACCTTCTCCAAGAGAGAAGCGCCCCGCGAGGCCGAAGGCCTCGCCCCGGCGCGCGGGGCGCGCCGTAGCCGCCCGCAGGGCATTCTCGGCGCGCGCTGATGCGCGCCGAGTCATTGCTCAAGGCAGGAAGTTCTTCTTGTCCGCGAGCTTGCGCGGCAAGTACTCCTCGATCACGAAGTTGAGGCCCCACTTCGCGAGCGCCTGCTGCTCGGCGCGCTGGCCCATCTTGAGGAGCTGGTTCAGGGCCTTCGTCCAGGGCTTGTGGCTCTGGAAGAACGGGTCGTTCTTGAGAGCGTCCTTGGCGCGCTTGATGTCCACCGCCTGCAGCGGGTGCGTCGCGTCCTCGAGCTTGAAGTCGACGATGTCCTGGGGCGTGACGCCCAGGTACTGGGCCTGCGGCACGCAGAAGAAGCGGTTGATGTGGGCGGCGTTGCCCGAGCCGACCTTGAGCGTGCGGTAGATGTTGGCGATCCCGTAGGGGTCGCAGTCGACGAAGCAGTAGACCGGGATCTTCTTCGAGTCCGCGAGCAGGCGCACGAAGCGGCGCGTGGCGCGTGTCGGAACACCGCCCATCTCGATCAGGATGCAGTTCGCGATCTTCCAGAACTTGTGGTTGTTCAGGCGCTGGAACATGCCGCCGGTTTCGATCACCAGCACGAACTTGGCGTCGGTCTCGAACTTGAGGTGCTCGACCGAGTGGGGGATCGAGTAGGAGCCCGTGCCGAAGCCCGTGCAGTCGATCCGGATCGGCGCTCCGGTCTCCGTGTCACGGTCGATGACCGTCAGGGCGCCGGCGACCGAGCCGCCGTGCTCCTCCGGGTAGTAGCGCAGCTGCTCGCGCGAGAGGCCGTCGAGGCTCGCCAGGGCCTCGATGTCGTCCATCACGGCGTCGGACTCGCTCTGCTCGTTGAACTTGCAGTCGCCCCAGTTCTTGCTGACGTAGTACGCCTCCCGTTTCGTGGCGAAGTCGTTGTTCTCGACCATGTCCTTGCTGATGGACATGAGCCGCAGCGTCTGGGCGAAGTTCTTGACCGTGTTGACCGAGAGCGCGCGCGACTTGCGGCCGCGACCCAGCTCGAAGTAGCCGATCTTCTTGTCGTACTTGACGTTCGAGAGGGAGCGGACCGGGAACTTGAGCTCGGGCAGGAGGCGCTTGCCGATCGAGGACTGCACGCGCTCCGCGGTGCGCTCGATCAAGGTCAGCGTCTTCTTGTCGAGCGTCCCGAGCTTCACCGGGGCGCGCTTGACCGTCGTGGTCTTCGCCTTGCGCGGTGCCGCGGTCGTGGCCTTCTTGGCCGTCGTCTTCTTCTTCGCCATGGGGGTCAGGAGCCCGGTTTGTAGAGGGCGGCGCCGACGATCGACCAGGCGTGGAGGAGGAAGCCGAGGATCGCCGGGATGATGAGGAAGTAGAAGAAGTACCCGACGCCCACCGACACGAAGAAGAACGCGGCCGCGAGGATGCGTCCCTGGACGAGCTGTCCGAGCCCGGGGATGAAGAAGCTGCACACCGCAGCGATGACGTTGCCGGTCGATCCTTGTCCAGTCATGACGGTGCTTTGTTGGGAATCGGCCACTAGAACTTGCGGCTCTTGTGGAGCACGTCCTCGAGCGTCTCGACGGTGTCGTCCCGCTGCCCGTCCGAGAGGTCCAGGATCTCCTGCAGCGCGATCCCGATGTGCGGGATGTACTTCTCGATGTAGGAGCGCTTCTCGAACTCGCGCTTGAGGCGCTTGCCCTTGCGGATGTAGGTGCCGAGCTTGCGCCCGCACTCCTGGAGGGCGAGCCGGATCTCCTTGAGGATCTCCGGGTAGCTGGCGATGGCCTCCTTCGACTCGGACGTGAACGGCACCCACACGCTCGCGATGTGCACGAGCACCGCCATCGGTCCGATCGGAAGTGCGCCACGCGGATGCTGGAGCCCGTACTGACGCCAGTTCGTCTGCACGACGCCCTTGTTGATCGAGCAGGCCGATTGCTGGTGGAGCAGCGGGACGCGGTTCGCGAAACGCAGCACGCGAATCGGCTCGTCCGCGGCGCTGACCAGGTCCTCGGTCACCTCGGCCGAGTTCTTCTTCTTGCGGATGCGGCCCTCGTCGGTGACCTCGAGGCCCACGCCGCCCGGCTTGCCGTAGGCGATGCCGACCTCGATCTGGAACGGGTTGCCGCGGTACACGGCCGGCGGTCGTGACGACGCGTAGTAGAAGTCGGCCTCGATCTCCTTCTTCAGACCCTTGAGGATCAGGTCGTCGCCGATGGGCGCGATGCAGTCGGTGGAAGGCGCCGAGATCTTCGTCTTCTGGATCGCCGCGTGGAGCGCCGAGGCTTCCTCGCGCGCGATGCGCGAGGGGTAGGACTTCTCGGAGAGGCCCTTGCCGGCCGTCGCGATCACGTCCTTCACCACCTTGGTGCCGACGCGGCTGAACTCCTCCTTGAGGAAGCCCGAGAGCGAGCGCGACTTCGTCTCCTTCAGCATCGCGATCAAGACGCCCAGCTCGACCCCGTGCGGGTGCGGCTTGATCTCGATCGTCTCCGGCGGGAGCTCCTTCGTGTTGCGCTCGTAGGTGACCTTCTCGCCGGCCGGATCGGTGTAGTGGAGCGTCAGGTGCGGGTTCGCGATGGCCGTCTGCTTCAGGTACATGTCGACCGAGCGCAGGCCCTTCTGATAGCGGGCCTCCATCTCGATCTCGACCCGCGTGCCGTGGTCCTTCTCCCACTTCGCGATCTTCGTGTCGTGGATGTCCGGCCGGTTGCGGGCGGTGTCGATCGTCAGCAGGAACTCGTGCGTGTCGCGGCGCTTGCCGGTCTTCGAGAGGATGCGGATCGGCTTGCCGGTCGTGAGCTGGCCGTACATCCCGGCGGCCGTGATCCCGATGCCCTGCTGGCCCCGGCTCTGGCTGAGCTTGTGGAACTTGGACCCGTAGAGCAGCTTCCCGAAGACCTTCCCTACCTGCTCCTCGACGATCCCGGGGCCGTTGTCCTCGACCGACATCTTGTAGCGGCTCTCGCCGGTCTGCTCGATCTCGACCGAGATCTCGGGCAGGACGCCGGCCTCCTCGCAGGCGTCGAGCGAGTTGTCGACGGCCTCCTTGACCGCGGTCAGGAGCGCCTTGAGCGGTGAGTCGAACCCGAGCAGGTGGCGGTTCTTGGTGAAGAACTCCGAGACGGAGATCTCGCGCTGACGCGAGGCCATCGTCTCGGCCGAGGTCCTGCGGCGCGTGCCGGTCGCCGGCTTGGCCTTCGCCGCGGGCTTCTTGCGGGTGGTCCCCGCCTTCTTGGTCGCCTTCGCGCCGGTCGTCCGTTTTGTCTTCTTGGCCACGGGTGCTTCGAGGTCGAACAGGGTGGGGGCCGTCGTGGGGTTCTTGGGAGTCAAGCTGGAGCCCTCGCGGAACGCTCGCTGGAGGAGACCGAAGGGTTCTATCTATGGAGCGGGACGAGCGCGTTCAATGCTCTAGCCGACCAGCCACCGCAGCGCGAAGGCGAGGATGACGGCCGCGGGCGCGCTGGAGAGGCAACCGCAGGTCAGGTAGCGCTTCTGGAGCGATCCGCCGCAGGAAGGACACGACCGCGGTTTCGGCTCCGGGAGCTCCTTGCCACAGTGTGGGCAGGCGCCGTCCTCGATCAACCTAGGGGACACGCAAACCCTCGACGGCTTCGGGCTCGAGGTCCGGCTCGCAGAGGCCGACGCGAGCCGCGCGGTCCCGGAACTCGAAGAGGCTCGCGCGCAGAGCGGCGCCGGGCTCGAAGAGACACTCCTCGGCCAGGTAGGTCCGCGCGGCCGCGTGCGGGATCGACCAGCGCGTCGCCGCCTCGGTCGCGAGCTCCTCGATCCGTGACGCGCCGCGCGCCCGGGCGCGGGCGAGGGCGGTGAGCAGGGGCTCGACGTCGACGCCGGGGCGGACGATCCAGGCCGCGAAGACGAACGGCAGCCCCGTGACCTCCGTCCAGGTCGCGGAGGGGTTGAACACGGGGGGGGCGTCGTCCACCAGGGCTTCGCGCAACGCCTCGTCCCCGATCCGGAGCCAGGCGTCGGCGGAGGCCTCGCGCGGGTCGTCGTCGAGGCCGACCTCCACGAGCTCGCGGTCGGGGAGGAGCACGGCCACCAGGCTCGCGGCCGCTCGGCTGCGCGGGTCGAGGGCGATCGTCCGCACTTCCGCCAGTGGACGCCGCAGGAAGACCTGAACACTGCTCACGTGGCCCTTCCCCGCGACGGCGAGCCCGTCGACGTAGCGGTATCCGGGCCGGCGGAAGAGCTCGATGCTGGAGACGAGCGCGACGTCGAGCTCTCCCTCGCGCAGCTTCGCCACGAGCCTCGCCGGGACGTCGCACACGAGCTCCACCTCGTCCTCGAGGCCGGAGTCCAGCGGACGCGCGACGAGGAAGGGGACGGTTCCGATGCGGAGACACGCGCGAGAGCGCATGCCGCGGAGTCTAGCGGATTCGCAGAGCGGCGGGCTCGCTACACTCCCGCGCTCGTCATGGCGCTCTCCGTCCTCCTCTGCGACAACCACCTGCTCGCCGCGGCGAAGCCGGCCGGCTTGCCCTGCGTACCGGACTCGAGCGCGGACGAGTCGCTCCTCGATCAGGCGCGGCGCCACGTCGAGGTCGAGTTCGAGAAGCCGGGACGAGCCTGGCTGGGCGTCGTCCACCGCCTCGACCGTCCGGTCTCCGGGGTCGTGCTGTTCGCGCGGACGAGCAAGGCGGCGGAACGCCTCACCCGCTGCTTTCGCGAGCGTGAAGTGGAGAAGCGCTACCTGGGCGTCGTCGAGGGGGGCCCGCCCGAGGACGCGGGCGAGGTCGAGCAGTGGCTCCTGAAGGATCGCTCCACGAACCACGTCCGGGCCGTGCGGGGGCCGATGGAGGGAGCCCGTGAGGCCCGCACGCGCTGGCGAGTCCTGGCCCGGGACCGCGAGCGGACGCTGGTCGAGCTCCACCCCGAGACCGGTCGCCCGCACCAGCTGCGCGTCGCCATGCGGACCCTCGGTTGCCCGCTCGTCGGCGACCTCAAGTACGGCGCGGCCCGCGCCCTCGAGGATCGCAGCATCGCACTGCACGCCGCGCGTCTCGTCGTCGCACACCCGACCCGGGACGAACGCGTGTGCGTCGAGAGCGCTCCTCCGGATCGCCCCTGGTGGCGCCCCTTCGCGGGAGTCTCCGGCTGAACGGAGAGCGGGCGGCGATCCGCGAGGGACCACCGCCCGCCGTTGCCACTCCGAAGGAGGTTCACTCGATGGCGACCACCGGGACTCCGCGGGGCGTCTGGAGGATCGGGAGCGAGGTCACTCCGCCCAGGGAATCGATCAAGTGGAACGCGCCGACCTGGAAGGGCGCTTCGGCGGCTTCGAGGTCGAGGTCGAGGTCGGCGAGCGGCCGGCCGAGGTATCCGTCCCGCGCGCGCTGGCGCAGGGTCGCCGTGGTGTCGCGTTCGAAGCTCGGGAAGCCGGCCGCCTCGCGGACGCTCCCGCGCCAGGTCGCCGCCGGTGCCGACTGGGAGAAGATCGGGATGTGCCGGGCCGAGATCTCGAGCGTGTAGTCGGTCTCGCCCGTGTAGGCGAAGACGACGATCTGGAAGTCGAGCACCGGCTCCTCGACGATGAAGACGCCGCGCTCGGGGCTGAAGTCGTCCTCGAAGAAGAGCGCGAAGTCGTTCAGCGCCGGGTCGTAGATCCACACGTCGAGCTCGCCGTCGAAGTCGTCGAAGTGGAGCGCGAACTCGATCTCGCTGGGCGCGGTGAGCGCGATCGCGAAGCCGTCGTAGGGGTCCTTCGTCGGGTCGTTCTCGTCCCCGGCGATCGCGTGCCCTTCGTACACCATCGACTCCTGGTGGCGCAGGACGCCGAGGAAGTGCGGCGACGCCGACTCGTCGTTGGGCTCGATCTCGAACCCGGAGGCCACGATCGTGAAGTGGTCGTCGTCGTCGTCGTCGTGGTAGTGGCAGCCGGTCGCGGCGGCCAGGAGGGAGAGGGGGAGCAGGGCCGGGAGGGCCAGGGTCTTCTTCCCGTGCTTCATGTCAGGCCTCGTGGTGGGTCCTCTCGGGAGGACGCTTCGTCCTCCGGTAGGGCGGAGGGAGGCCGGAAAGGCCCTGACAGGGGCGCCGCCGGGGCCTTTCGGCCTCCGGACTGCAGGAGGGGCAAGGCGCGTGCCGCGGAACGGGGCCGTCTAGTAGCCGAGGTCCTCGATGTTCCTCGCCTCGTCCTCGGTCAGGTGCATCCGGCTCTCCTCCGCGTCGAACACCTGCGCGCGCGCCTGGAACTCCTCCCACAGCTGGAGGAGCGCGGCCACGCGCTCGTCGCTCGCCGCGGCCAGGTTCTCGAGCTCGGCCCAGTCCTCTCGGAGGTCGAAGAGCTCGAGGTACTGCTCGTCCTTCTTCGGATCCCGGTAGCGAACGAGCTTCTCGTCGTCCTGGACGACCGCCAGGAGCTCCTCGCCGCCGAGGACCCCGAGCCGACGTCGCATGGAGAAGATCGGCCGACCGCCGGCGCGCTCTGCGGGCTCGGAGTAATAGGGGACCAGGCTCTCGCCCGCGTCCTGGTCGGACGCGGCCGCACCGAGGATCTCGCGCAGCGTCGGCAGGACGTCCACGATGCTGACGTTCTGGGTCACCCGTAGGCGCGCGCGTTCGGCGCCCGGGTGGTACACGACCAGCGGGACGTGCGTCAGCTCGGAGTAGAGCTTGAAGTCGTGCTGGAGGTTGTCGCTGCGCTGGAGCAACTCCTCGCCGTGGTCGGCGACGAAGATCACGACCGTGTCGTCGTCGACGCCGAGCATCTCGAACGCCTCGCGGATCTTCTGGTCGACGAAGCCGATCTCGCTGTCGTACCTGGCGAGGTACCAGGGGCGGTGCGCCTCGCGAGCGTCACCGGGGACCGGCTCCTTGCCGGGCGGCCGCTGGAACCACGGCCCGCGTGTCCGGTAGGGGAAGTGCGGGTCCATGTAGTGCAGGTACGCGAACCACTTCCCCTCGCCACGAATCTCGTCGACCCACTTCGCGAGCGTCTGGTTGACCTTGTCCGCCCCCTCGTACCCGTAGCCCGCGAAGCGGCAGAAGCCGGATTCGAAGCCCTCCTCGTCGCAGATGTTCGGGTTGTCGGCGATCCCGAACGTGCGGTAGCCGAGCCCGCGTGCGAGCTCCGGCAGCGTCTCGACCCGGCCCGGGATCTTCTTCAGCTCGATCGTGGGATCGCCCTGCTGGGCGTCTCGCACGAGCTTGATGCCCTGCTCGACGCCGTGCTGGAAGGGATACAACGAGGTGAAGATCGAGGCAGTGGCCGGTGCCGTCCAGGAGGAGGTGGACCAGGCACGCTCGAAGACGACGCCGCGCCGGGCGAGGTCCGAGAGGAACGGCGCCGTGTCGACGTCGTGCCCGTAGAACGGCAGCCGGTCGGCGCGCAGGGTGTCGACGACGAGCACCACGACGTTCGGGCCCTCGCCTTCGGAGTCGCACCTCGAGCAGGCCGCGAGCGAGGCGGCGAGGAGCGTGAGGGCACTGAGGGCACTGAGGGCGGGGCGGCGCACGGGCGGTGGTCTACGTTCGAGGGGCGACGGGGGCGTGAACTCTATCGGATCGGATTGCCCGGGACCGGTCCGAGCGCGCTCCAGCCCTTCGCGTAGACGCCTCCGGGCCGGTCGAGGTAGCCGGGATACCCGCGGCGTGCCGCTCGCACGGCCTCGGCGTCGAGCTCGGCGATCACCAGTGCCTCCTCGCTCTCGAGAGCGACCTCGCCGTCGGGATCTACCACGAGGCTCGGTCCCCCGATCCCGACGCCGTCGGGCCCGGCCCTGTTCACCGACAGGACGTAGCAGGCAGCGCACTGCGCGTTCGCCTGGAGCACGCGTCGCCAGCGCGGCCAGCTCGCGCGCTCGGTGGCCCGGGGGTGGAGGATCGCCGCGACCCCGTGCGCCGCGAGGAGCTCGCAACCGGAGGGGCGCTGTACGTCGGAGCAGATCTGCAGGCCGAGCGTGAGCTCGAAGCCGGGGACGAGCTCGGGCGGCTCGCTGCCGGGCTCGTAGTGCGCCGTCTCCCAGAACCCGGGTTCGTGCGGGAGGTGGGTCTTGGCGTAGCTCGCGATCAGCTCGCCGCCGGCATCGAAGACGAGCGCGGTGTTACGCCGCGTTCCGGTGTCCGGGTCGCGCACGATCGCTCCGCCGACCAGCGCCATCCCGGCCGTGCGGGCCGCGTCCGCGAGCCGTTCGTGACGCGGGCCTCCCGGCGCTTCGGCCGCCTCGTCGGCCGCGCGCTCGCCGGCGGGCCACCAGGGGTCGAGCGGGAGCTCGGGCAGCACGGTCAGCACGGCACCTGCCTCGCGCGCGTCGGAGAGGCGTTCCGCGAGCAGCTCGCCCGGCTCCGGAAAGACCTCGCTCAGGAGTGAGATGCGCATGACCTCGGAGTGTAGCGCCCGCTCGGCCTGCGAGCGCCTTCGCGCTTCCTCCGAAGTAGGTGGATGCGCGTGGTAGTTTGACCGTGTCCAGTGGGGCCCTCGATGAGCTGCTATCCCTCCGCGCCGCTTGCGCTCGCCGCAATCCGCTCGGCGGTGGTCTTGGTGGCTCTGGGGGCTTGCGGCGGAGAACCCCGATGGGTGCTCCTCGCGCGCAACGTCGAGGACCCATCGGCGCTCGAGCACTTCACCAACTTGCCGGGGCTCGACCAAGGCCGCACCGTAGACGGGCGGTCCCGGGTCGTGCTCGACCACTGGGCCGGCGACGGCTGGCTGATTAGATCCGGCCTCGAACGGACGGTCTCGTGCGATGTACCGCCGCGCTCCAGCCTGGACTTCTTCGCGGCGGTGTCGATACCCGGCGGAGACGACACCGGAGCGGAGCTCGTACTTCGCGTCCGCGCGGGGGACGAGCTCTTGATCGACGCCCCCTTGGGGGTAGAGGAGAGCGAGCCGCGCCTCCGCCGCTATTCGCTCGTGTTGCCTGCGCACGTGAGCGGCCGATCGAGGCTGCGCTTCTCGCTCGAAGGACCGCCTGCCGTCACGGCGATCCTGGCGCCGGTGTTGCGTCCAGCAGTCGTTGGAGACTACGCGAGCCGCCCGTGGGGGCGCGATCGCCCCGACTTGGTGCTGTTCCTGGCGGACACGTTTCGCGCGGACAACATGTCGGTGTACGGCGGCAAGGAAAACCTGACGCCGAACCTCGACGCGCTGGCATCACAGTCGCTCGTGTTCACGCGCGCCTGGAGTCCCGCCCCTTGGACGGCTCCCGCCCAGGCGGCGATGCTCACCGGGAGGATACCTCCCCACATCGACGTCGACGGTTCGGGCAAGACCCTGGCTCCCTCGGTCGTGACTCTGGCGGAACACCTCGGTGCGGCCGGATACCGAACCGCTGCCGTGACCGACAGCGTCTACGTCTCGCGCTCCCTCGGCTTCGACCAGGGGTTCGAGCTGTTCGACGAGCGCTATCGGCGGCTCGAGGAGACCCAGGCCGCCGTCGACGCGTTCCTGGACGCCGACGATGGGCGCCCGGTGTTCCTGTTCGTCCAGACCTACCGCGTTCACGCGCCCTACCGCGTATCGGAGGAGACGCTCGAGCGACATGGCGAGCGGCTCGGAATCCGGTTGGACTGGGACGCTGCGCTGGCCTACCGCCGAACGGCGCTATTGGAGAGCGGAGCCGACCGCCACCGCACAACAGAAGAGCGCACGCGGCTCCTGAGGAGCCTCTATCGCGGCGCAGTGATCGACTTCGACATCTGGTTCGACGAGTTCTCGGGCAGCCTCGCGGACCGCGCCCTGTTGTCAGGAGGCTACCTCGTGTTCACGAGCGACCACGGCGAGGCCTTCGGCGAGCACGGCAAGCTCTGGCACAAGGGTTGCCTGTGGGAGGAAGTCGTTCGAATCCCCCTCTTCATCCACGGAGGAGCCCTGGAGTCGAGAGTCGTGCATCACGCGAGCTCATTGACAGATCTCGCGCGGACGATTTCACACCTCTGCGGCGTCCTTCCCCGCGAGGAATGGGACGGTACCTCGCTGCTCGGGATCGATCACGAGCGGACACTCCTCGTGTTCGAGCGATTCCTCGCCTACCAGGGCAACATTGCAGCGGTTCGCGGGCCGCACAAGCTGCTGGCGATCGCCGATGCAGACGTACTGGACTCGGGTGAGGTCGTTGCCGCCTACGACCTGGGGGAGGACCCCGGCGAGACTCTGAATCTCGCCGGTGGGGAAGCGTGGCCGGCCGAGCTCGCGTGCGAGATCGCTTCTGAGACTCGATTGCTCCTGGAGACCCAGGCGGCGATCGTCGCGCGGGTGAAGGGAGGGGCCGGGTCCATCCAGGCGGTACCCCGGGACATCGAGCAGATTGAGGCCCTCGGATACGCCGAGGGCCAGTAGGGCTCGGCGGACTCTAGGAAGGCAGCGTCGCGGGGTCGTCCGACCACACGACGTTGTAGAGCGTGTCGCGCTCGACCGGGATGCGGCCCGCGTCGCGGATGGCCTGGACGAGCTCGTCGCGCGCGGTGCGCTGCGGCGTCGTCGCGCCCGCGTCGTGGTAGATCTTCTCCTCGACGACCGTGCCGTCGACGTCGTCGGCGCCGAACGCGAGGCAGGTCTGCGCGATCGCGAGCTCCATCAAGATCCAGTAGGCCTTCACGTGCGGGATGTTGTCGAGCAACAGCCGCGCCACGGCCATCTCGCGCCCCTCGACGAGCGCCGTCGGACCCCGCGAGAGGTTCTCCCACTCGTTGTTCTCCGGGTGGGAGGAGAGCGGGATGTAGGTCTGGAAGCCGCCCGCCTCGTCCTGGAGGCGGCGCAGCCGCTCCAGGTGATCCACCTTCTCCTCGACCGTCTCGATGTGTCCGTGCAGCATCGTGCAGTTCGTGCGCAACCCGGCCTCGTGCACCGTGCGCGCGAGCTCGAGCCAGCGCTCGCCGGAGATCTTGAGCTTGTAGCCCTCCTGGTGAATACGGTCGGCGAACACCTCGGCGCCGCCACCCGGACAGGAATCGAGCCCCGCCTCGCGGAGCTCCGGCAAGACCTCGGCCAGGGGCTTCTTCGCGACCTTCGCGATCTGGTCGAGCTCGACCATCGTGAAGGCCTTGATGTGGATCTCGGGCCGCGCCGCCTTCACGGCGCGCAGGATGTCGAGGTAGTACTCGTAGGGAATCTTCGGCCACACACCCGCGACCATGTGGACTTCCGTCACCGGCTCGTCGATGTGGTCCTTGATCTTCTGCGCGACCTCGTCGGGCGTCATTAGGTAGGCGCCCTCCTGCCCCGGGAGTCGGTCGAAGCTGCAGAACTTGCAGAACTTGTTGCAGTAGTTCGTGTAGTTGACGTGCTGGTTCACGTTGAAGTACGTGAGGTCGCCGTGCAGGCGCTCGCGCACCAGGTTCGCCAGCTCGCCCAGCGCGTGGATCGCCGGCGTGGCGTAGAGCGCCAGCCCGTCGTCCGCCGACAGCCGCTCTCCGGCCGCGACCTTCTCGGCGATCGGACCGAGCCCGGCCTCCCGCGCCCGTGCCAGCACCCTCTCCTCGGGTGTCATCCGCCCACCCCCGTCGGCGCGACGCGGTGCGTGGCGGCCTCTTCGCGGTTCGCGGGTCGGCACTCGCCCTCGTGCCGCTCGTCGTCGATCCCATACCAGGAGTTGCGCCGCCGCGGCGAGAGGCCGGCGCCCTGGATCTGGCGCTCGATCCCGGCGATGGACTCGAGGTGGAAGCAGCCGGCGGCGCTGACGACGTTCTCCTCGAGCATCGTCCCGCCGAAGTCGTTGCAGCCGAACCGCAGCGTCACCTGCGCCATCTTCATGCCCTGCGTGACGTAGCTCGTCTGCACGTTGTCGATGTTGTCGAGGAAGATCCGCGAGAGCGCCTGGACGCGCAGGTACACGGCGCTCGAGACACGCTCCGGGTAGAGGTGTTCCTCGGGGACGCCGTCGCGCTGCATGTTCCAGCACGCGAACGCGGTGAAGCCGCCGGTCCGGTCCTGGAGCTCGCGCAGTCGAGCCAGGTGCTCGATGCGCTCCGCGGCCGTCTCGACGTGACCGAACATCATCGTGGCCGAGCTGCGCAGCCCGGCTTCGTGGATCTTCTCGTGGACAGCGAGCCAGCGCTCGGTGCTCGTCTTCTTCGGCGCGATGATCTTCCGCACACGCTCGACCAGGATCTCCGCGCCGGCGCCGGGCACGCTCCCGAGTCCCGCCTCCGCCAGGTCGGCGATCACCTCCTCGACCGGCCGCTTGTCGAGCTTGGAGAGGTGGTCGATCTCGGGCGCGGACAGCGCGTGGGCGTTGACCTCCGGAAAGCGTCCGCGCAGGTCCGCGATCAGGTCGCACCACCAGTCCGTCTTGAGGTGGGGGTGGTGTCCGCCCTGCATCAGGATCTGCCGCCCGCCCTGCTCGGCCGTCTCGCGCACCTTCTCGACCAGCACCTCGCGCGAGTGGACGTAGGCGCCCTCGGCGTCGGGCCGCCGGTAGAACGCGCAAAAGCCGCAGTCGGTGATGCAGACGTTGGTCGGATTGACGTTGCGGTCGACGATGTAGGTGACGATCGGGTCCGGGTGCTTTCGCCAGCGCACGAGGTCCGCGAGGCGCCCGAGCGTCGCGAGGTCGGCCCGGTCGTGCAGGAGGAGCGCGTCCCCCTCGTCGATCCGCTCGCCGTGTCGGACCCGGGCCTCCACCCGCTCGAGCGCCGCCGCGGACGGGCCGCGGGCCGCCTCGGAGGCGAGCGGCGCCCGCCAGGCGCTGGTCGTGGGCTCTCCGGACATGTCGAGGAGTATATGGGGTCCGGACCTGCCGGAATCGACTCGGCACGCATCAGTGCGCGCCTAGCGAGCCCTTCGGCCTCGGCTAGGAACCGTCCGTGTCGCGAACGTCCTCGGCCCGCACGTTCTTGAGGCGCCGGAACACCACCACGACCTCGCCCGCGGCCGGCTCGACCTCCTCGTCGGGCCGGACGACCCGGAACTCGCGATCGGGCCAGACGAGCTCGGTCCAGGCCTGGAACGAGCGCTGGGTGAGGATGGACGCGTCCGTGACCCGGGCCCCCGGCCGGTCGTCGACGAGCCGGACCGGGACGCTGGGCGTCCGCACCACGGAGCCCGGCTCCGCCACTTCCAGGAGCGGGTGGACCCGCTCGAAGAACCGGACGAGCAGTCGATCCGCCTTCTCCCACTCCGGGTAGGGGTGGACCAGGGGGGAGTAGCGGACCTGCCAGCCCAGGAGGATCGCGAGGAGGCCCAGGGCCGCCCAGCACCGGACCGGTGCGGCGCCGGCTCGCAGGGCCCCGCTCAGCGCGTCGACCACCGCCGCGAGGACGATCGCGAGCCCGGCCAGCGGCAGGAGCTCGTACCAGGGCTGGTGCGTCCCGCCGAGCGAGTGGATCGCCGCCGTGCCGACCATCCAGACGAGGCCGAGCAGCGCGGCGCCGCGACGCTGCGCACGGGGCTCCTCGCCCCCGCGCTGCCCGAAGGCCGCGAAACAGACCGCGGCGACGACCGCCACCGCGAGCGCGACGCCCAGCCCCGTGCGCATCGGGCCCTGTGGCAGGACGAGGCTCGTGATGGTCTCGAGGGCGACGTCCGGGTGCAGGGCGATCCCCCGGTCCGGGGGCCCGCCCATCCCGCCGAGGACCAGGAACCGCGCGGCGAGCGCTACCGCGAGCGCGAGCCACGAACCGGCCGTCGCGACGGCCGCGTGGACGAGCCTCCCGCTTCCGCGCGGCGAGAACACGAGGACGGCGACGAACGCGAGCGCCGGGAACGCGAGCGCAGTCTCCTTCGAGCCCATCGCGCAGAGCGCGAGGAAGGCCGGGAGCACGAGCGGACGCCGCAAGGCGAGAGCCCGCGGCGAGAGGTGAACGGCGAGCGCCAGGGCGGCGAAGAGCGCAGCGAGCGTCTCGTGCCGGCGCGCCACGATCGGGAGTACGTCGACGTGCGAGGGGTGGAGGACGAAGAAGAGCGCGGCGACGAGCGGCCCGAGAGAGCGGCCGCCGAGCGCACGACGAGCGAGCCAGAAGAGCGCGGCGGAGGCCGCGGCGAACAGCGCGATCGAGTGGACCTGATAGCCGCTCGGGGCCAGTCCGAAGCAGGCCTCGTCGGCTGCCGCAGACAGGTTAAGCATCGGCCGGTAGTAGTCGAGGCGGAACCGGTCCTCCATGAACTCGGACGTGAACGTCTCCAGCAGGTCTGCGAACGAGTGGACGCGCGCCGTGAGGACGAGGGGCAGCGTGTCGTGCCCGACGAGCCCGATCCCGAGCTGATGGCGGTGCGCCGCGAAGGCGAGCAGGACGATCGCCGCCACGGCGCCGGCGAGACGTGCGGCTCGCCCGGTCACAGGTAGCCGAGGTCCCGCAGGGCCTCGTCGAACTCCTCGTCCTCGATGCCGCGCGCTCGCATTCGCAGCGCGGAGGACTGGAACGCGGCGATTTCATTCCGGAGCGCATCGGCGACGTCCATACGCTCCGTGGCGAGGTTGCGCCCCTCGAAGGTCGACTCCGAGTACACGTAGAGCTCGGTCTCGCCGTCCATGAGGCGCGTCTCGACGTGGCCCCGACCGTCGGGGGCCGGCACCCAGCGGGGCGGCCCCTTGGCGAGCCCGAGCGTGAGGCGCTCTCCGGCGTTCCGCAGCGAGACGGACGTCGCCCGGGCGGAGACGGAGAAGACTCGGCTCTGCTCCGACCGTCCGCCGCCGCGGATCAGGGCTCCGAGACTCTGTCCCCGGAGGTCGCCCGCGACCGGGAAGCCCAGCAGGTCGAAGATCGTGGGGTAGACGTCGAGCGTGGACACGAGACCGCCGACGACGCGCGCGTCGATCCCGCCCGGCGGTCGGATCAGCAGCGGAACGTGCGTCGTGGCGTCCGAGAGCTCCGGGTGATCCGCGTAGATGCCGAGCTCGCCGAACGCTTCGCCGTGGTCGGCCGTGAACACGACCAGTGCGCGGTCGAGGATCCGGAGCTCTCGCAGACCGTCCAGGAGGGAACCGATCTCTCGATCGAGGTAGCTGATCTCGCCCTTGTACAGAGCGTGCGCCGCGGGCGTGTGCTCCGGCGCGACAGGGGACTTCCAGGCGTAGCCCTCGTCGAGCCCGGTCTCCGGCGGCCCCGCGAAGCGCTCGGCGTCCCAGTACCGGAGGTCGAAAGGGGGAGGCGGGTCGTAGGGCCCGTGCGCGTCGTAGTAGTGGATCCAGACGAAGAAGTCTTCTGCGGCGTGGCTTGCGAACCATGGCAGGGCGATCCGGTTCACGTCCTCGGCGCGGCGTTGCTGGGTCCCGAAGTCGTGGTACTCGGCGAAACGCCTCGAGAGCTCCGAGTGCTCGGCCCGGAAGTTCGCGGAGGCCGGGAACGCTGCCGTCGCGAAACCGCGCTCGCGCAGGTTCTCGATCATGGACGGCGTCGTGCGCGCGAGCGTCTTGCGGTTGGAGAGGACCCCGTGATCGAAGGAAGAGAGGGACGTGAAGATCGAGGCGTGCGAGGGTTTCGTCACGTTCGCGGTGGCGTAGCACTGCTCGAAGCGCGCGGCCCCTCGCGCGAACGCGTCCAGGTTCGGCGTCGCGACGTCGCCGCCGTAGCAGCCCATGTGGTCCGCGCGGAGTGTGTCGAGGGTCACCAGCACGACCTGCCGGGGCTCGGGAGCGCCCGGCGCCGGGACCTCGACCTCCGACGTGAAGCGCGCTCGCGGACGCAGGACGACCAGGAGGGCGTTTGGGTCCACCTCGCCGTCGGGGAAGCTCGCGGAGAGCACGAGCTCCTCGATGGGAGCGTCGGCTTCGACGTGGAGCTCGGCCTCGACCCACCGTGCCCGCTCCGGGATCCAGCGGATCGAGTGCTCGCTCACACGTCCGGATCCGCCCCCGCCGCGCGCCTCGACCCGGACGTCGAGACGGGTCGGCTCCCGGTCGGGGACCTTCTGCCCGTCCCAGAGCAGGAGCTCGAGCTCGAGCACGAGCTTCGCCGGGAGATGCAAGGACGGGAAGCGCACCTCGGCCGGAGCCGTGGCCGGGCCGAGGACCAGAACGTCGTCCGTGATCAGCCTGCGCTTCAAGTGACGCAGGGCCTCGGAATGATCGACTCCCGTCGCCTGCGCCCGGTGGGCGAGGCCTTGCACGAGCTCGACCCGGATCGACTCGCGTTCCGATCCACATGCAATCGCGACGGCCAGGACCAGCAGTACCGGTCCGAGGAGCTCTCGGTGGCGGCGTCTCACGGGCCGCATCTTAGTGCCGAACTCCGCGCGGGCTCACCAACGAACCAAGCTAGACTCCGGCCCTCCACGCCGGAGCCAGAGCCATGGTTCAGACCAAGACCGACCTGATGTCCACGATCGTCTCCCTCTGCAAGCGGAGGGGGTTCGTCTTCCAGGCCTCCGAGATCTACGGAGGGGTCGGGAACACCTACGACTACGGCCCGCTCGGCGTCGAGCTGAAGCGGCGCGTGAAGGACGCCTGGTGGAGCCGGATCGTGACGGCCCGCAACGACGTCGTCGGGCTCGACTCGGCGATCATCCAGAACCCCCGCGTCTGGGAGGTCTCGGGCCACGTGGGCGGGTTCAGCGACCCGATGGTCGACTGCAAGAAGTGCAAGGGGCGCTTCCGGGCCGACAAGCTCGAGGACGCGCGCTGTCCGGAGAAGCCCTCCAAGGTTCCGGGGCAGTGCGCGGGCGAGCTGACCGAGCCGCGCTCGTTCAACCTGATGTTCAAGACCCACGTCGGCCCCGTGGAGGGCACGGGGGCGGTCGCCTACCTGCGGCCCGAGACGGCGCAGGGCATCTTCCTGAACTTCAAGAACGTGCTCGAGTCGGCGCGCATCAAGCCGCCGTTCGGGATCGCCCAGATCGGGAAGTCGTTCCGGAACGAGATCACGCCCGGGAACTTCGTCTTCCGGACACGCGAGTTCGAGCAGGCGGAGATGGAGTTCTTCGTGCCGCCGGCAGAGAACGACCAGTGGTTCGAGTACTGGCGCAAGGAGCGCTTCGAGTGGTACGTCGACCTCGGGATCCGGCGCGAGAACCTGCGGCTCCGCGACCACGACTCGGACGAGCTCGCCCACTACAGCACGGCCTGCAGCGACGTCGAGTACGAGTATCCGTTCGGCTGGGGCGAGCTCGAGGGGATCGCCTGCCGGACGGACTTCGACCTGAAGCGGCACTCGGAGGGGTCGGGGACCGACCTCGTGTACTTCGACCCGCAGACGAAGGAGAAGTACACGCCCTACGTCATCGAGCCCGCGGGCGGGATCGACCGCATGGCGCTGACCTTCCTCATCGACGCGTACGAGGAGGAGGAGCTCGAGAAGGACACGCGCGCCGTGTTGCGCTTCCATCCGGAGATCGCTCCGACGACCGTCGCCGTCTTCCCGCTCGTCAAGAAGGAAGGCATGCCGGAGAAGGCGCACGAGATCGAGGCCATGCTGCGGCGCTCGCGCTACTCGACCTTCTACGACGAGAAGGCGGCCATCGGTCGCCGCTACCGCCGGCAGGACGAGGTCGGGACGCCGTTCTGCGTCACGATCGACGGCGACACGCTGGAGAAGGACGTCGTGACGGTCCGCGACCGCGACTCGATGGAGCAGGTGAACGTGGCCGTCCCGGAGCTCCTCGCGTGGCTGGACGAAGCGATCCGCAACTGGAAGCGCGTTCGCTAGCGTCCCCTACGCCAGCCGGTCCACCAGGAGGCCTCCCGCATCACCCAGCCTCGCCGCGACGCCGGCGGAGATGGTGTCGAGCGCTCCCTCGATCGCGGCGAACAGACCGTTGCGCCCGTCCTGTTCCTTCTCGTCGAAGAGGAAGGCAGCGAGGTCGGACGGGGACTGCGAGAACGCTCGTGCCAGGCGGGCCTCGTCGAGCTTCAGGACTCCGCCGGTCCTGTCACCGAAGTCGAAGTCGATGCCGAGCCCGGAACGCAGGAGGTCGCGATCCGTGTCGTCGAGCGTGTCTTCGAACGCGCTCTGGACCGAGGTGCGCAGGTTGGCGAAAGCGAAGTCCGCCTGAACCGACCCGGAGACGTCGAACTCCTCGGAGAAGATCAGTCTCAAGGCGCTGGCCAGCTCGCCGAGCTCGCTCCTCAAGACGGACGGGCGGGCGAAGCCCTTCTGCGCGGGTGCCGTTCGCGCCGCCGTCACCTCGGGGAGCTCGAGCGCGGTGAAGAACCCGCTCGTCCCGTTGTCGAGCGTGAGGGCGGCGCCCTGTTCGCCAGAGACGATCGAGACCTTCTTCGCGGAGGCGTCGTAGCTCGCCGTCACTCCCGCCCCGGAGGCGTTGATCCGGTCGAGGACATCCTGCAGCGAGTCCACGGCGACGTCGAGCGTGAGCAGGATCCCGTTGACGGAGAAATCCCCGGTCGAGATGCCCGACAGCGCCGAAACGGTGGAGATCAGCGCGCCGACCTCGTCGTCGGCGCCCGGCACCACGGTCGCCGTGTCGAGCTTCACCGCTGCGAAGAACCCCGAGTCGTCGCTCCCGAGCGTGATCGTGGAGGAGGCGCCTCCGGTCTTCTGCGTCAGGACGACGCTCTCCGTGGGGGAGTCGAAGGCCGCCGTGACGCCGGCGGCCGAGGCCGTGATCTTCGCCGTGACACTGGCGATCGAGTCGCTGGCCAGGACCGAGATGCCGACTCCGTTGATCGTGAGCGTGCCTGCCGAGACACCGAGGCCCGGCTCGAAGTTGGGCTTGTCGTTGCCCGAACCGTCGAAGGACTTCGCTGCATCCACGGCGCTGCCCACCGTCGACGACACGGTCGCCTGGAAGCTCGTACCGTTGATCGCGCTGCCCGCGCTCAGGGCGAGAGTGTTGCCGAACGCCGTCGCCATGGGAGTCCCCGCGACGTAGCTCGGACCGAAGAGGATGCTGTCGACCGTGCTGCTCTGGGAGTCGGTGATCTGGATCAGGACGGGGCTCGTGCCAACCACGCCGCCCGCCGTGACCGTGAACGTGAGCGTCTCGTCGCCGAGGCTCCCGTCGTAGGTTCCGTCGAGCTCCCCGGTCGTCGTCGACGCCCCGCCGAACGACGAGACGAACGGGCCGTAGGAGGTCGAGATCGAGTTGACCTCGGCTGCGGAGGTCAGGGTCGCCGCCGTCGGTGAGCCCGAGAGGGACAGCGAGCTCGCCGACGTGGTCTGGCGCAGGAGGCGACCACCGAGGCGCGGCCGGAGCTCACCAGAGCCCGAGAGCGATCGGACCGTCCCGCGCAGGTCGAGTACGAGCCGGGCGAAGTCGCGCAGGGACGGCCCTTCGGAGGCGACCTCGAACGGGCGTACGACCGCGGCCTGGAAGCGGCTCGCGGACCACCCGGAATACCTGATGCCGGAGCTGGACTCCGGGCCGGAGATGAATACCAAGGACCTTCCCTGCCCCGACGAGACCCGCCTGTGGGCGGCCCCGCTTCCCTGTTTCCCTTCCGCTCCGTCCCCGGGGATGAAGAGGGAGCTCGCGTAGCTTCGGCGTGCGCCGAGCTCCGTCTTGAGCGTTCCTCGTGCAAACGGACGGTCCGGAAAGGTGTCCCGCCGCGTCTACAATGCACACGGTCCGCACGAGGGCAGACACAGTGAGGAAAGAGACAGCCATGAGCTCAGAAGACCGTTTCGGAATGTGCGTGATGCTCACCTGCCGCGACGTGAAGGCGTCGGCGGCTTTCTACGCGAAGCTCGGCTTCGAGATGAAGGAGAGCTGGCCCACACCCGAAGACCCGATGTGGGCGAACCTGGTGCTCGCCGGACAGTCCGTGATGATCGGAGCCGCGATGGATCCGGCCGAAGTCGGGAACATGTGCGAGGGAGACGCGGCGACCGAGAAGTACTGGAAGGCCTCCTCCGAGGCCTTCCGCGACCACCCCTCGGGTGTCGGGATCCAGGTCTACCTGCAGGTCGACGACGTCGACGCCTACCACGTCGAGGTGAAGAAGAACGGAATCGCGCCCGAGACCGAGCCGAAGACGCAGTTCTACGGAATCCGCGACTTCGCGGTGAACGACCTCGACGGCTATCGGCTCGTCTTCCACACGCCCGTGGCGATGGAGTCGTGCCAGTCCTGCGGGATGCCGATCGCCGACGGCGCGCCGGGTCAGATGTACTGCCAGTACTGCACGAACGAGAAGGGCGAGCTCAAGCCCTACGAGGCCGTCTTCGAGGGCACCGTTCAGGGCTACTTCATGGGCATGCAGAAGATGGAGCGCCCGGCGGCGGAGGAAGCCGCGAAGGAGCACCTCTCGAAGATGCCCGCCTGGATCGCGCGCTAGAGGCGCGGCCGACAAGGCCGAGCCCGGCGCGGAGTCGCGCCAAGTCACGCGCGGCCGACTTGTCGGCCGCGCTCCTAGCGGATCAGTATCCCAGGGCTTCCAGGTTCTCCAGGAACTCCGGGTCCTCGGTCTCGGAGGCCGAGAGACCCATGGCGTCTGCGACGAACTCCCGGAGCGCCGCCTCTAGATCGGCGGCGATCCGGGGGTGGCGGCGCGCCGCGTCGCGCTCGCTGGTCGGCATCTCCCTCAGGTCGAACAGGCGCAGCTCCCCGGCGCGGATCTCGTAGTCGGCGGACCCGCCGAACGAGTGGTCGACCAGGCCGAGGTTCGCACGCCAGTGCTCCGTGCGCACCGAGACCTCGAGACCGTGGGCGTGCTCGCTGAACACGCGCTCCCGCCCGCCGCTCGCAGAACCCTGGACGAGTGGGCGCAGGCTCACACTCCGTCCCCCGGGCGGGATCTCCATGTCGAAGTAGTCGCAGAGCGTCGCGGTCAGATCGACCGTAGACACGAGCTCGTCCACTCTTCGGCCGGGCGAGCTCCCGGGGGGCTTGATGACGAGGGGGACGTGCGTCGTTGCATCCGAGAGTCCGCTGTGGAGTGCGCGGAAGCCGAACTCGCCCAGCCCCTCGCCGTGGTCGCCGACGACGATCACGAGCGCGTCCCGGAAGCGCCGGAGGTCGCGCAAGCGATCGAGGAGCCGGCCCAGCCGGTCGTCGACGTAGGTCGTCTCCGCGCGGTACAGGGAGCGCATGAGCTCCCCGTCGTCCCGGGACTTGATCTCGTGCCAGTCGTAAGCGGACGAGAGCTGGTTCTCGACCTCGAATCGCGAGCGATCGTGGTAGCGGAGGTTCCACGGATACGGAGGCGCGTAGGGAGCGTGCGTGTCGAAGTAGTGGACCCAGGCGAACCAGTCCTCGTTCCTGTGTTCCGTGATCCAGGGGATCGCGTCGGAGTTCACGTCCTCGGCGCGTCGATCGCGCGGGACGCAGTCGAACCAGCTCTCGAACCTCCGCGAGAGCTCGGTTCGCTCGCTCCAGAAGTTGGAGGCGCCGAGGAAGGCCGCCGTGCCGATCCCGCGCTCACGAAGACCCTCGACGATCGTCGGAGTCGTGCGCCCCAGCACGTGGTTGTTGGAGACGAGACCGTGGTCCTTCAGGTACAGCCCCGTGAACATCGTGGCGTGCGACGGCCGCGTCACGTTCGCGGTGCTGTAGCAGCGCGTGAAGAGGGTCGCCTCCTCGATCAGCTCGTCGAGCCGCGGCGTCTCCAGCTGCACTCGTCCGAGGGCTGCCAGGTGGTCGGCGCGGAACGTGTCGAGGGTCACGAACAGGACCTGACGCGGGCGATCGCTCGCCGAGCGCAGCGAGAGCTCGCGCTCGTAGACGGCTTCCGTTCGCGCCAGCCCGAGGAACTTCTTCCGCAAGCTCCTCTCGACGCCGTGGACCGTGAGCTCGAGCGACGTGACCGGCACGGCGTTCGAGAGGGGGATCGAGAAGCGAGTCGTGCTCTGGCCGTCGACGTGCTCGAGCGTGGCGGGTTCCTCGAGCGCGGAGCTGGTCCCATCGGCGCCGTGCACGGCGACGTGGACACGGACCTCGGTCGCCTCCACGAGACGCGGGAGCACGGCGAGCTCGAACTCGAGCTCGAACTCGGCGGGGAGCTCCAGGCTCTCGAAGCGCGCCGCCTCTCCCGGTGAGACGAAGATCAGGTCCTCGGTGTAGAAGGCATCGCGACGCCTCGCGAGCGCCCGCTCGTGCTCCGACGACGTGGGCGCGGCCCGATCGTGGAGCCGCACGCGCGTCTCGACCGTGACCATCTCCTCCACGGGTCCGCAGGCGGTGACGAGGGTCAGGGACGCCAGGGAGCGCAGGCCGTACATGAGAGGAACATACCGCCGGTTTTCGCGCTTTCCGTGGGACCGGCGGCGAAACCCGAGGCTCTCCACAGAGTAGTACGATCGCTCGGCTCGTCCCGGAGGAACCCATGTATCGACCGGCTGCGCTCCTCGTCTCCCTCCTCGCCCTGGGCGCCTGCGCTGCTCCAGGCGACCTCGCCACCGGTCCGAGCGCGCGCGTCGAGGACGAGACGGCGCCTGCCCCGCGCTACCCCTCGCCGCTGGACGCGCGGACGACGGCTCTTCCGGCTCCCGTGGTGCCGAGCGTCGCACCCGCTTCCGCCGGTCCCGTCCCGGGGACGCAACCGGCCGCCGGTCGGTGGGAGTCGGAGCCGTCGGTGAGCGAGGAGGTCGCGCTCGGGCGGCGGCTCGCCACTCTGCGCGTCTCCGGCTTCGTCGTCGAGGAGGAGGAGAGCCTGCGCGAGGTGGCGGCAACACTCCAGACCATCACCGGGCTCCCGATCGTGGTGCATCCGGCGGCGGAGGAGGCCGTGTTCGACGCGGGGGTGCTCTTCAATTTGAGGCTCGAGTACCCGCTGCCGGCGAAGAGCGTCCTCAACCTGATCGCCGAGCTGGCCGGCGACGATGTCGTCTGGACCGTCAGGCACGGCGTGGTCCTGTTCACGACGCGCTCGAGGGCCGGTGGGGGACACGTGCTGGTCGCGCACAACGTTCAGGCGCTCGTCGCTCCGCGTACCGAGTTCCTGGCCCCGCGCATCGACCGCCTCCGGATGGCGGACGACTACGAGGACGAGGACGGCGGAGGGCCGTTCGGGGCCGTCGCCGGGTTCACCCGGGCCTTCGAGGAGGACCAGGTCGTCTCGCTGATCACCGAGAACGTCGCGCGCGACACGTGGTCGGACGACGGCGTCTCGATCGAGATGATCGACGGCCACCTGTTCGTCCGCCACACGCCGGAGACGCAGCGCGCCATCCGGCTCTTCCTCGCCCGACTAGGGGCCTGACGCCCGCGCTGTCAGTAGGCGGCGTCGACGGTCTTCGAAGCACCCTGCGGGTTCTCGTGAACGAAGCCCGTGCCCCGTCCGTCCCACGCGTCGGAGCTCCAGAAGTAGTACACGTTGACGAAGAGGACGTCGACGTAGGTGAGGATCCCGCCGACCATCGGATAGATCGGGAAGATGTTCTGAAGGAGGGCGCCGTGGATCCACGCGTCCTCCGTGTACTTCTGGTTGACGTAGTCGTCCCAGGTCCGCCCCAGGCGGTCGGGTCCCGCGAGACACCCGGACAGGAGTGTGATCGTCGCCGCGAGGGCGCAAGTCGTGAGTGCCTTCTCGAGCATGAGTCCTTGCTCCGTCCTTCGTGTCGCCGGGAAAGGAGAAGGGGACCCGATCCGTGGATCGAGTCCCCTTCGTGTCAGATCAGGAGAGCCGGGTTAGAAGGCGGCGTTGACCGTCTTCGAGGCGCCGGACGGGTTCTCGTGGTCGAAGCCCGTTCCCTTGCCGTCCCAGACGTCCTTGGTCCAGAACGTGTAGGTGTTGATGGCCACGACGTCGACGACGCCCATGACGAACCCGACGAGACCGTAGATCGGGATGATCTGTTGAAGGAGCACGCCGTGGATGTATGCGTCCTCGGTGTACTTCTGGTTGACCCAGTCGTCCCAGGTGCGGCTGTACTGGTTGGGGCCCGTAACACAGCCCGAAAGGAGTGCGATCGATCCTGCGAGGGCGCAAGCCGTCAAAGCTTTCTTCAGCATGGTTCTTTTGGCTCCGTCTTTCGTGATCGGTGGAACAGACACGCGGCGGTGCTGTGCACCGCACGAAATTCGCGCGCAGCATAGGCGGCGCAGAGGACGGATGCGATTCCGCGAAATGGGTACCGGGGAGGGCACCCGGCGGGCCTGTTCCCGCACCCCGGAGGCCCCCCAGGAGTCGCAAGGGCCTTTTTGACAGGAGGTTGCGCCCGATGCGCCGGTCGGTGGGAGCTTCCGACAAGAGCTCGCAGGAGCTATCTTGCTCGCCCCGAATTCGACCCCCTTCACCCCCCCCGATAGCCACCATGCCGTCCGAGACGCAGACGCTCGAGTTCCAGGCCGAGGTCCGAGAGGTCCTCGACCTGATGATCCACTCGCTCTACACGAACCGCGAGATCTTCCTCCGCGAGCTGATCTCCAACGCCAGCGACGCGCTCGACAAGCGCCGCCTCCTGGCCCTCGAGGACCCTTCGGTCGAGCTCGAGGGCGAACCCCGCATCCGTCTCGAGCCCGACCTCGCCACGCGGATCCTCTCCGTCGTCGACAACGGGATCGGGATGAGCAAGGACGAGGTCGTCGCCAACATCGGCACGATCGCGAGCTCCGGGACGCGCGAGTTCCTGGCCGAGCTGAAGGAGAGAGGTTCCTCCGCCGACCTCCCGCGGCTCATCGGCCAGTTCGGCGTCGGTTTCTACTCGAGCTTCATGGTCGCGGACGAGGTCGTGCTCGAGACCCGCCGCGCGGGAGAAGAGAGCGGGACGCGCTGGCGCTCGAAGGGAGACGGCAGTTACACGATCGAGGACGCCGACGGTCTGGAAGTGGGCACGTCGATCGCGTTGCACCTCAAGCCGCAGGCCGTCGAGGACGGCGACGACTTCCACGACTACACGAGCGAATGGGTGCTGAGAGACATCGTCCGCAAGTACTCGGACTTCGTCGAGTACCCGATCGAGATGGACGTCGAACGCGAAGAGGGGGAGGGCGACGAGAAGAAGACGGTCACGAAGACCGAGGTGCTCAACTCCCGGAAGCCGCTGTGGACGCGGGCCAAGTCCGAGATCACGGACGAGGAGTACACCGAGTTCTACAAGCACGTCTCACACGACTGGAGCGAGCCCTACGAGACGATCCACTTCAAGGCGGAGGGGACCAGCGAGTACACCGCGCTCCTCTTCCTGCCCAAGGAGCGGTCCTTCGAGCTCCTCGACCCGAACCGGACGAAGTCGCGTGTCACGCTGTACGTCAAGCGGGTCCACATCCAGTCCGAGTGCGAGGAGCTCGTTCCGCTCTGGCTGCGTTTCGTGGCCGGTGTGGTGGACAGCGACGACCTGCCGCTCAACGTCTCTCGCGAGACGCTGCAGGGGAGCCATCAGCTCGCGCAGATCAAGAAGCGGCTGACCAAGAAGGTGCTCGATGCTCTGGCGGCGAAGCTGGAGGAGGACCGTCTGGGTTACGTCGAGCTGTGGAAGAGCTTCGGCCCGGTCCTCAAGGAGGGCATCTACTTCGACGACGGCTTCCGCGAGGAGCTGGCGAGGATCTGCCTGTTCGACACCACGGGCGACGAGTCGCCGGCGACGCTCTCGCAATACGTCGAGCGCATGCCCGTCAAGCAGAAGTCGATCTACTACCTGGCGGGTCCCGAGCGGGCCACGCTCGAGCAGTCGGCCCACCTCGAGCAGGCCCGCGCGAAGGGGTTCGAGGTCTTGCTGCTCACCGACTCCGTCGACGAGTTCGCCTTCCAGCGCATGCCCGAGTTCGAGGGGAAGCCGATCCAGGCCCTCGACCGGGGCGACGTGGACCTCCTCGACGAGGACGAGCGACAGAAGAGCGAGGAGCAGCAGAAGGGGCTCGAGCCCTTGCTCGAAGCCGTGAAGGGAGAGCTCGCCGACGACGTGTCCGAGGTCCGCTTCTCGAGTCGGTTGACCGACAGCCCGGTCGCTCTCGTGACCGCGGACAACGATCTCTCACCGAACCTGGCGCGCATCCTCGAGGAGGCCCGCCAGAGCGTGCCGCACTCGAAGCGCGTGCTCGAGGTCAATCCCGGCCACGAGCTCGTCCTGAAGATGAAGGCGCTCCACGACGAAGAAGGAACGAGCGAGCGCTTCGCCGACTACTGCGACCTGCTCTACGGCCAGGCGTTGGTCCGCGAGGGCGCGCCCGTCCCGCATCCGGAGCACTTCGCCAAGCTCGTGTCGAAGCTCATGCTCGAGCGCTGACGAAAAAAGCCCGCCGGGCATCCGCGAGGACGCCCGGCGGGCTCTGGGACTGGACGAGTCGTCAACCCGCGCGGGCGCTGCCCGGCTTCTTGGTCGGCTCGTTTTCGGGACGCTCCGGCTCCGCCGGCGGGGGCGGAGACGCAGGCAGGACTCCGGTGATCTCGATGTCGTCGATGTTCCAGCCGGAGTGGACGACCGAGCCGTCCGTGGCGCCCATCGTCCAGCGCAGCCGGAGCGTCGACGCGCCGTCCGCGATCGCGGAGATGTCGAACTCCTGATCGACCCAGCTCGAGTCGGAGACCGTGCCCGGGTTCTTCCAGATCTCCATCCACGAGCCGCCGTCGACCCGGACGGAAAAGCTGGCGTCGTCGTAGGTCGACGTCTCGACGTTGAGCCACCGCTCGAAGCGCACGCGCAAGCCCGTGGCCCCGGTCGGAATCGTGAGCAAGTCCGAGAACAGGTGCTGCGGCGACAGGTTGTTCGCGTAGTCACCGTTGAGGTCGTACCCCAGGACATTCGACCCCGTCGCCCCGCTCGTGGGATCGGGGAAGCCCGTCGAACCGCCGTTGCCGGTCGGGACGCCGAAGGCCCATTCGCCCTGCATCAACCAGCCCGGGTCCGTGTCCAGGGGGAAGGAGAGGAGCGTTTCCCGCCCGACCGCGAGGGTGTGCGTGCGCGTGCTGGAGACGCCGTTCGTCACGTCGGTGAAGACGATCGTCTCGGTGTGCGACCCGTTCGGGAGCGCGTTGAGCGCGGCGCCGAGCGTCACGTCCACCTGCAGGGAGGCTCCAGGGATCAGCGTCCCCGCCAGTGTCGTCGTACCGCCGTTGATCAGGAACCCGATGTCCTCGGTCAGGGAGACCGTGTAGTCGACCGACGAGGTCGAGCCGTTGTTCAGCGTGTAGGAGCTGAGCGGGTTCGTGAACGGTCCGCCCGAGGGTCCTTCGTGGAACACCGTCCCCGACGGCGGGATGGCGAGCGTTCCGAGCGTGTTCACGCTCATCGCGCCCGTGCCGAGCGGATCGAGCCAGTCCGAGAGCCGCGACGACGGCGAGCCCCCGCCGTTCCAGGAGACCGAGATGCGCCCGTACCAGTCGTCGAGGTTGTTGCCGCAGGCGGCGAAGCCCCCGTGGAGCTGCCCGATGACCTGGTGGGACATGTTGAACAAGGGCGAGCCCGAAGAGCCTCCCTCGGTCGTCCCGGTGTCCCAGTCCTCGATACGGATGTGGGTGCCGTTGCCCGGAGTCGCGGACTGCAAGTACGTCGTGGTCGTAGTCCCATCGAACTCGTAGCTGATGCGCTTCTCGTCCGTGTTCGGGTGGTGGATCGCCACAGCGCCGGCGAAGTCGCCCGAGCTGCGGTCCCAGCCCGCGAACGTCACGCCCCAGTCCGGATCGGGGTCGTCGTCCAGGAGGACGATCGTGAAGTCCGAGGCCGAGCTGCTCGCCAGGTGCGTCGACCCGGTGTTGAACTCGTTGAGCTGGCCGTCGGGCGAGCCGCCGCAGACGGACGTCTCGAAGTTCCAGAACACGACCAGCGAGGCGGCATTCCCGCCGCCGATCCCGCAGTGGTTTGCCGTCATGAAGAGCGGCGACTGGTCATTGGCCGTGTTGTTGACCATGAACCCGGTGCAGAACGTGCTGCCGCCGGTCGAGATCACGCCCACCGAGGGGATCTCGTTCTGCCAGTCGTCTCCGTCCGGGCACACGACGTCGACGTTGCAGGAGCCCGAGTCAGGGCCCGAGATCGACTCGTTCGATCCGAAGCCCCTGTATCCGTACCCGATGTGCGTCAACTCGAGCTCCAGCTGCTCCAGGAGCGCCGAGGGGATGGTCAGCTCGATGACGGCGTGCTCGCTCATCACCGGGGGAGTCCAGAGCTCGCCGTGGCCCTCGTTGTCGTCCGCCGTGAACGGCCGGATCACCTGGGACTGGTCGGCCGAGTACACCATCAGCTGGCCGCCCTCCGGCATGACGAAGCGCGTGAACCCGAAGTTGATCGAGCTGGCATGGGGCGCCAGAACTCGCAGGCGCCACAGGAGGAGGTGGTTCCCCACGCCCTCGAGGCTTCCGTGCGTGAACGGCGTGATCGAGACCGCGTTCGGGATCGCGTAGCGCGGAGGCAGTCCCGAGAGACGGCGTTGCAGGTCTTCCTGGCCGATCGCGAAGCGGTCGATCTCACCGACCTGGTGCAAGGCGACCTGGTCCAGCGGCAGCGTGTCGAACTTCGCCGCGGTCGGCAGGTACGCCTGACCGTTCTGCGCGGACGTCGGGAGCGTGAGGGCGAGGGAGGTGAGTCCGAAGGTGACGAGGAGCGAGGGGATGGACATGGATGAGGCTTCTCGAGGATGGATCCGGCGGAGGTGGAGGTGCCGGCGGAAAGAACGCCGAAGCAGGGTACCACGGGCCACGGCGGCCGTGGACGATCCGCACGGCCGCGAGCGGTGGCGCCCCGCGGGCGGCCTCGCGGCTACCTCCCGACTTCGCGGAGGCCCAGTCGCTCCGCCGTCGCCACGTCCAGGAAGACGGCGCCCGACGCGTCGAGGAACACGGGCCGCCAACGGTCGGGCATTCCGAGGAGGCCCGCGATCTCCCCCGTGGAGAAGTTCGCGTCCAGGAGCACGGCGGGCAGGCTTCCGTCAGGGAGCCGGACGATGTCCTCGAAGCGCGCGTCGCTCTCGCTCATCAGGCGCCCCGCTTCAAGGAAACGCCGGAAGGTCTCGCGCGACGCCACCTCGAGCCTCCCGTCCATGAACACCTTGCGTTCGGGACCCGCGTAGTAGGTGTACACGGCCGACTGTCCCACGTGGCTGACGAAGGCACCGCGCGGGAGGCCGTCCCCGGCGGCGAACTCCGCCGGCCCTCGCATGAACCAGGCCGGCGGTTCGCCCAGCGCCAATCGCCGGCCGTCGCCCGCGAGGCGGCTCGTCCAGCCGACCGCGACCGCGATGCACGCGATCGTGAGGAGCAAGAGCGCGCCCGT